>CAITYU010000408.1 GCA_903896675.1 uncultured Planctomycetaceae bacterium | reverse complement strand
TCGTGGAACATGTGCCTGAACTGTGTTCGTCCACTTCCTGACATTTCATCGGCGACAGCCAACCTGACTGCTCCCCGGTCGCTGCAAATAATTCTGCCTTTGCCCCACTAACCTCAGGCGGAACAGCCGCAAGGTCCTGTAATCGCGCACGAAGACTCGTGCAATGAGAATCTTCAACAATTGATGTCTCCGAGGCCTGAACTCCATTCAAGTCAACGAAGATCATTCCCCCGAGGACAGCCGCATTGTCTTCAAGCAGTGTCGATTTGAATCGACCTTCCCAGAAACGACCAGTGCACTGATCTTCTGCGTTTGCCCATCGAGCGATGACCTCGGACACACAGCGCATGAACCACGAGATACTGGAAAAGCGAAGCCTCAGTTCCTGCGAACGGGCAACGAGGACCTGCAAATCCATCTCTGCGGGTTCGGCCGCTTTACCTTCCCTTGTGCGGCGCTGCGGAAACAGTTGCCACCAGCGAATTGCTACCTCTTCGTTACTCCATTCACGAGCCACGTCAGGTCTGCTGCGGAGTACAACGTGGAATTGATTGCCCGTTACTGAAAAGGCCAAAACATCGACTGCAAAAATCCCGGCAAGAAAGGCAAGCCTGTCCCGGATCCACTGCCTGCGATGCTCACAATCCCGCCCCGTGACGGGATCTATGCCGCACAGGTTCGCACGCCGAACGCACCGATTAGTGCAGTGCACCACCTGAATTTCAGTCTCAGACAATACCAGCCGACGGTTGATGCGAGCCATTGCAACGGCTTTCGGGAACATCATCACATGTGTGCAATGCCTCCGTGTTCCAATTGCTCCTGCAGCGAAGAACACCCATCAAGACCATGGCTGGCAAACATCAGACACTCGGGCTTCTCAGCCCGAGTCGATCCTGCTGCCTGCTGAAGGTCACTCGTCTTCAGCCTCTGCTGCGGCTTCTGTTTCAGCCACAACACCAGCCACAGAACTGAGGTTCTTTACAGACAGAATCCGCTCTTTGATCTCAGCGACAATTGCTGGATTTTCTTCGAGAAACTGTCGTGCTCGGTCGCGTCCCTGGCCCAGTTTTGTGCTACCGAATGTGAACCAACTGCCACTGCGGTCGACAACCTTGTTTTCTGCGGCAAGATCCAACAGGTCAGCTTCGTAGCTGATGCCGTGAGTGCTGTACATGTCGAACTCGGCGACTCGGAACGGCGGAGCGACCTTGTTTTTGACAATCTTGACTCGCATCCGCATCCCTATGGTGTTCTCGCCTTCCTTCAACTGGTTGATGCGGCGGACATCGAGACGGGCTGAACTGTAAAACTTCAGTGCACGCCCCCCCGGCGTTGTCTCGGGACTGCCAAACATAACCCCAATCTTTTCACGAATCTGATTGATGAAGATCACAGTTGCCCTCGCACGGGAAATGACCCCGGTCAGTTTCCGCATCGCCTGACTCATCATGCGGGCCTGCAGACCGACATGCGAATCTCCGATCTCACCGTCCAGCTCTGCCTTTGGCACCAGTGCAGCGACGGAGTCGATGACAATGATGTCCACAGAATTTGACTTCACGAGCATTTCTGCAATCTGCAGGCCTTCTTCACCGTACGACGGCTGGCTGACAAGCAACTCCTCCAGATTGACTCCCAATTTGCGAGCCCACTGGGGATCGAGTGCGTGTTCGGCATCAATAAACGCTGCAATGCCGCCAGCCTTTTGCGCGCTTGCTATCGCGTGCAGTGCAAGAGTTGTCTTGCCGCTGGATTCCGGCCCGAAAAGCTCGATGATCCTGCCCTGCGGAAACCCACGACCACCCATCGCAATATCGAGCGAGAGTGCCCCGGTTGAAATCCCCGGGAATCCGCCGATCCGCTCGGTGGCGTCCAGCTTCATGATGGAGCCTTTTCCGAACATCTTTTCGATCTGCCCCACGGCATTTTCGAGCATCAGGTGCTGTTCGTCCTGGGGTTTGGTGGGAGTGGATTTGCGAGGTGTTTTGGCGGCCATCGGAGGATGCTCCTGAGAAAGTTGACAGAGAAGGAACGCGATAGAGTTTTTGCTGATGGAGCTGGGCAGACCCGATTTGCCCGACGAACGTAAGACCGCCGGGCGGGAGTGTAGCGATTCGCGGAAGCTTTCAAAGTGACTGGAACAGGAGGAAAAACGGTCTTTTGCGGCCCACGACATCAACGACGGGTGGTTGATATTATCGCCACCAGATAGTGAAATAAATACCGCCTTTTAAGAAATGTTGGGGTTTTTTGAAACACGGGAGAGTTTTGCGGATTTGTTGCCGTATTGCAACGCTGTGGGCGCTGATTCAGGACGTCAGCAATACTCTGAAAATATCTGAAAATTCTGAACGAATACTGGTCTGGCGGGGGTCCTGCTGGAGGTATGACCACTGGCAGTGGCAGTTGCGATCAGGCAGGTGATGAGATAGAACAGGGACAGGGTTTACACTCAGGGTTTTCAGGAGCGGTTGAATGGTGCCGGGGGTGCTTCAGAAGTCTTTCGCAGCAGCGATGGGGGCTCGGAGTTCCGTGGGTGAGGTGTCCGTACCTGAAATGGTGGAGTTGATATTGCGGCAGGCGGCGCAGCAACGTGTCAGCGATATTCATATGACTCCGGAGGAGACCATTCTGAGGATGCAGTGGCGGATTGATGGTGTTCTGCAGACTGCCGCGGGTTTTGATCGTGATTTTGGCAGTCGTTTGGTAGCTCGCCTGAAGGTGATTGCGGGGTTACTGACATACCGCACGGATGTGCCTCAGGAGGGGAGAGTTGCCGCTGAGTTCTCGGAGTCGGAGGTTCGGGTTTCGACCTTTCCGACGTTGTATGGAGAGAAGGCTGCAGTGCGATTGTTTGGTGGGAATTTCGAGCGGCAGACGCTGGAGCAGTTGGGATTGCCTGCAGAGTCGGAGCGTTGTCTGGCGGAGCAGTTGGAGGCGACTTCAGGCGTATTGCTGGTTACGGGGCCATCCAGCAGTGGCAAAACGACAACGGCCTATGCCCTGATTCGAGAGATTCTGCGACGCAGTGCCGGGGCTCGCTGCGTGATGACGATTGAAGATCCGATTGAATCGGCGATTGCGGGTGCGTCGCAGTCCCAGGTTCGTCCGGTGGCTGGGTTTGACCTGGCAACAGGACTGAAGTCGATGATGCGGCAGGACCCGGACGTGATTCTGGTGGGCGAAATTCGCGATCCGGCAACTGCTGAGGCCACGTTTCAGGCGGCGTTGACCGGCCATCTTGTGATTGCGACATTTCACGCGGGTTCTGCAGTGGAGGCATTGACGAGGCTTCTGGAAATGGGGCTGGAGCCGTATCTTGTTCGCAGTGCGTTGAGCATGGTTGTCAGTCAGCGGCTGCTGCGGCGAAGCTGCGAATGTCGGCAGTCGAGGGACGGAATTTCCCCCACAAAGCTGGTTTCTGCAGACAAATCTGCGTGTGCAGAGGATCTGTCATTTGGCTGCAGCAGGTGTGGTGGCACAGGATATCTGGGAAGAATTGCCCTGGCGGAATGTCTTGATCCGGGTTTTCCGCAGGTTGCCAGAGCTCTGCTGTCCCGTTCGGATTCGCAGACCTTGTCTGCAGCGGCAGCTCAGTCCGGCATGGCAGGACTGAAGGTGTTGGCGGAGCGTGCGATTCAGGCAGGCGAGACCACTCCGGAGGAGCTCCTGCGAGTCTTCGGCGGTCGTTTATCGTTTTCAAACAGCAGGACATAGATTGGCTGCGGCATCTGGTATGCGACTACGACTTCAGGATATCGAGTCTCTGGCTGAGGAGTTGCGATCTGCAGTGCGTGCCGGCGTGCCGCTGGAACGCAGTCTTTCGGCGGCGGCTGCCGGCCATGGTCGAAGATTACGCATTTTTCTGCAGCACATGCAGGGACAACTGGAAGCGGGAGAATCGCTGGAGTCGATTTTGTCCGGGACACGAGGCGGAGCGAGCAGTTTGCTGGCGGCGGCGGTTGCAGCCGGACTGAAATCCGGACGTCCCGCATTGACACTGGAGCTGCTGGGCGATTACGCGACCGACGTAATCGAACTGCGTTCAAGAATTGCTCAGGCGGCCACCTATCCGGTGGCAGTGATGGCCACGGCTGTGCTGCTGGTGATGGGGGGGCTGCAACTGTTTCTGGACCGTTATCTGGAATCGGTGGTTGCCGGATCAGGCGTTCAGCCGGGAGCCCTGTTGATGGGTTTTCTGTTGTTCAACCACGACAATCCTTGGTGGGTGTTTGTCCCCGCGAGTCTGTTTGCAGGCCTGATCGTGCTGTGGATTCTTTCGGGTCGTTCGACCGCGCTGAGTTTCCGGGGGCCGGAGCGTTTGCTGTTACTGCTGCCTGGTCTGAGTCGAATCGTCGACGACCTGCGGAGCTATACTCTGACCCGTATGCTCTGGCTGCTGCTGCAGCATGAAATATCGCTGACGGAAGCGTTGCCCCTTGCCGGGGCAGTATCAGGTTCAGGCCGACTGCAGCGGGCGTGTGTTGGTTTGGCAGCAGAGGTGTCGGAGGGGAGAACTTCAGCGAGTGCTGGAAGTTCTGCGGCGGCCCATTTGCCGCCCCTGCTGCGAGCGAGTCTGGATCAGACGGCGGGACACGAGCAGCGTCTGGTACTTCGTTTACAGGCCACAGCAGGATTTTATCGACAGAGATTTGAGCGTGGTGTAATGTGGATGCGTCTGCTGATGCCGGCAGTGCTGCTGTGCGTGATTGGCGGAGGCTGTGCGCTTGGATACGGGCTGCTGATCTTCTGGCCTGTTCTGGAGCTTTATCGCGGACTGGCGGCAACAGTGATGGCACCGGTCAACGTCTGGCAGTCTGCACTGGCGTTTTGTCAGGAGGGGCTGCGGGGATGACGGTATTTCAATACAGTTCGATGCATACCGGTGGAGTTCCAGTCTATGGTGTCGAAGAAGCCCGGGATTCGGAGGCATTGAGAATATCTCTGGCCGCCAGGGGTCTTCAACTGGAGTCCGCTGTGAGCCTGGATCTGCATACGTCTGTGACGCGCAGGCAGGAGTCATTACCAGGACTGCTGCGACTCAGGATTGGCGAACGGCTGCGTGAGGCAATGTTGTCGGACTTGCCGACTCATGTTGCGGTGAGGGCAGTGGCCGACGAACCGATTGATCATCCGCTGCTGATGATGCATGCGTGGAGTCTGGTGATTTTCTGGTTTCTGACAGTGTCTGTGGGGTTTGCAGCCTGGTTGCATCCACCGCTCGGTGTGGCATTTCCCGCAGCGGTTGCGCTGTCCGCAGCATTAACGCTGATTCGTCTGCCCCTGCATGGTTTTCTTGTTGCAGGCCCTCGCAGGCTGCTGCTGGATGTTGCGAAGCGACTTGAATCGGGCGATGCTGCTGTTGAGGCACTCAGGAATCTGCTGCCGACCGAGATGCAGTATCTTGCCGAGGGCAGCATGCCTGAGGTGGTCCGAGCAAGATCTTTTGCGGAGTTGCTTTCCGGCACGACACAGAGTTCGCTGCAGCGTATGCGGGTGGCGACACAGAGTACTGGGCCGTTGCTGCTGGGAGGATTAGTACTGACCGGGGCAGCGGTGTATTTGGGCTATGTGGTGCACATAGCTGGTGAGGTCATGGTGGGCTTTGGGGTAACGCTGCCGTGGATAACGGGTCTTGTGATTTCATTTGGAAACTGGATTCATCGTCCGGCAATTGTCATGCTGGTGACCGTTTGCCTGGCAATTTACTTCGTTCTGTTGCTGGGGCTCTGGATTGCGATCCTGAGTGGTCGCACGCCGGCATTTCTGCTGCGAATCCCTGTATTCGGTTCAAGCCTGAGGTGGTTGTCACAGGGACGTTTCTGTCATCTTCTCAGCGTGCCGTTGCGCAATCGTGCGAGTGCTGCGGATGCATTGCGTATTGCTGCAGCGGGTTGTGGGCGCAGGGAATTCGCGGTGGCTGGTATGAGTCTGGCTGATGCTATTGAGCAGGGAAAATCTGAAGCCGGTGCGACTGCTGCCGCATTTGAGGGTCTGCCGATGTCACTGTTGCAGGCGCGCCGGGGGGCTTGTGACGAAGACGAGCGAGGTGTGGTTGCCGCTGATGTATTTTCCGGACTGGGGCGGGCGCTGGAGAATGCGGCCACTGGTCATGGCGCGTTGTTTGTGGTGATATCTGAGATCGTGATCGTGTGTTTAACGGCTGGTGTGGTACTGGTTTCCTATGCTGCTCTGTTTATTCCGCTGGTGAAACTGCTGAGTGATCTGAGTGCGATCGTACTTTCCCTGTCCTTCAGTGGCGGGGATTGAACGATGAGCTATCTTCGTCACTGGTGTTATCTGCGAAATCGACCGGAGCCACTGCGTCAGTCATCGTTGTTGCTGATGCTGGCGGGGGCCGTTGGAAATGGCGAAGCAATACTCGAGACTCTGCGGGCCCATGAAGTGGAGAGTCGCGGGGAGTGGCGGGAAGCTGTTCGACAGTTGAGAACGTTACTTGAGACTGGTCATTCGCTGTCATCCGCATTGAGTCTGATCGACGGATTTATGCCACCAGCGACAATTGCTGCGATCGCTGTGGCCGAGGGTGGGGGTGGGCTTGCAGACGTGCTTGTTGATGAAGCACAGCGTCTGACAGTTCGGCTGCAGGGATTCGGGGGTGTGGATGAACAGTTGACATCACTGGTCGTCTGGAGCGGAGCTGTATTGGCAGTGTTCTTTGGCGTTGGGACATACACCGGCATTCATCTATCACCGAAGGCGAAGGTCATTTTTCAGGGATTTGGTCTCGAGTTTCCTCCACTGAGCCGAGCGGCTTTTCGGATCTGGGACAACATTTCGATTCTGTTGCCGCTGCTGGTGCTGCCGGTAACGGGAGTGATTGTCTGGGTAACGATTCTGATCTGGAAAAACTGTGCACGGCAACAGTGGCTTGGTTATTTTCCGCTGTTCTGTCACTGGCCGAGGTACTGGACTCCGACGATTCTGCGATTGGTAGGTATTGGAATCTCAACAGGCAGCACGATACCGGGGATTTTGAACGCAGCAATTCTGATGCTGCCGGCTGGTCGAACGGTCACGAGGGTTCTGGCGGTGCGTGACGAAGTGCAGTCCGGAGGTCGTTTGCATGAGGCGCTCGAATCCAGTGGTCTGATTCGGCGGAGTGAGCGTCATTTTCTGGATACTGCAAGTGAACGCGGACATGCGGACTGGGGTTTTCGGCAGCTCGCGCTGTCGCTTGAGCAGGCCAGGTCTCGACGAATGCTGTGGATCTCCGGACTGATTCGTCCGTCACTGACTGTGGGGTTCGGCCTGCTGGTGCTGTATTACTGTCTGGTGGTGTTTCAGATGCTGATTGCTCTGCTGGAGAAACTGGCATGAACGCTGAGGCAGCAGGAATTCGGTGGCAGCGAAAGTCTGACTGGCGGGCAGGTCGTCGCGGTTCACTGGTGGCGGAGTTGATCATTGCGGCGATTATCACTGGCACTGTGACGTTGATGGTTGGTCCTGCAGTATCCGCGATTCTGCGGCAGCAGGAGCGTCGGCGTTTTGAAAGTCTGGCGTATGTGGAGTTGGGGAATCAGCAGAATTCGCCGGGAGGCGATTCTGTGTTGAGTGACTGGTTTTTGCGGCGTTATCCAGACGCAACGCTTTTGCGTGAAGCTGTGCCGGCACTGGATGAAGTGCTGCCGATGACGGGAGCGGTACGACTGACGATTCAGAGGCCGGATGTCAACGGTCTGCCGGCTCAGTCAGTCAGTGTTGTTTTCTGGCCAGCCGGTGGCAGGGAGGCTCGATGAATACCGGGCGACACACATCGGTTCGCATCAGGAGTCAATCCGGCCTGCGTCTGTCCGGGGGCGGCAGGTCTGGTTATTCTCTGATCACGGTCATGATCAATATGACGATTCTTTCGTCGTTGCTGGGTACCTGTGGTATTTGCCTGCATACGCTGTTTCGGCTGGATCATAAAGAGCGGGTGACTTCGCAGTTGCTTGACAACCTGAGGCGAATGGAGCAACAGCTGCGAGAGGATGCTGGCAGAGGAACCATCAACAGCGACAGTGGGCGATGGCGTATCCAGGGCGCTGTTGATGGTGAGTTGATCGTCTGGAGTGAGTCGCGGGGCATCGTGCAGCGCGAATTCACGGAGTCGGGTGAACTGAGCCAGCGGGAGCGATACGTGTTTCCTGCGGGGACGCGGGTTGAGTTTGGCGACCCTGTTGGCGGGGTTGCAGTGGTGCGGATTCGTGAGGGTTCTTTTTTTGTGCGGTACCCGGAGGCGGGTGATGGTGGTGCTGTGCGTAACAAGCCGGAGGCGGTTGCCTTGCCGGCTGCTCCGGCGGGGGTGGTCAAATCCGGAGAAATTGAAATTCACCTGCAGGATGCGGTCAGAGCAGATGGAGGTTCTGCATGAATGGGCCCTGCGGATCACAGAGAAAGCTTTCCGGCGAGTGCTCAGAGCGGCATTCGTTGCAGCGTCGCGGGGCGGTAGCTGTGGTGGCGATGGTGGTACTGCTGGTGACATCAGCACTGCTGGCACTGCAGGTTCGGCGCGTGCGGATGCAATGGCTGCAGGATCGCCAACTGGTTGTGCAGGAACAACTCGAGATTCTGGCCGATGCGGCATTGCGAGAAGTTCAGAGGCGAATTCGGGAGGATTCACATTGGTCAGGTGGCAGTTGGGTTGTGCCGTCGGGAGCATTTCCGCGCTGCGAATCAGTGAGTCTGGAAGTGCGATCAGACGGATCTGAGATTACGGTTCAGTTGAGGAGTCCGGCGGGGCTGGAAACAGCAGCAGTCTGTCGACTGACAAGAAAGGTAAGAGTGAGCCATGAGCAGTGAACAGCTGAATGTTTGTCGTCGTTCTGCGACGAGGGTTGTGCGGCTTGAGGGGGGGCGAGCAGTTGATCGAAAAATCCGCGGATTTACGCTGATAGAGCTGTTGGTGGTGATTGCGATTATTGCCATTCTGATGGGGTTGCTGCTGCCGGCAGTGCAACAGGCTCGCGAGGCAGCCAGAAGGACGCAATGCAAGAACAATCTGATGCAGATTGGAATAGCATTGCACAATTACGAAATGGCATTTGAGGTACTGCCACCGGGTGTGGTGGATTTCGGCGGGCCAGTTCGCAATCTGGAGGAGAGCTACCAGATGAGTTGGCTGGTGCAGTTGCTTCCTGTGATGGAGCAGACGATGTTGTTTTCAATGGTCGATTTTTCACAGGGGGCTTACGCGGTGGCCAACAATCCGATCCGCACGGCTCGGATTTCGGTCTTTCGTTGTCCCAGTGATCCGGCACCGCCTCTTGCGGCTGGAGGAGGTTTGATTGTGGGAGAGGCCAGCTATGCGGGTTGCTTCAGTGGCTCGGACAGGCCGATTGACGCGGGTGGCGATGGCTGCCTGTTCCTGAACAGCAGTGTCCGGTATCGCGAGATTCGGGATGGTGCATCGAATACGCTGCTGGCTGGAGAAAAGCAGATTGTGGCGGAGGCAGGTGAATTCGGATGGATTGCGGGCAATCGCTCGGCGCTGAGAAACACCGGTGTAGCGATCAATGGAGGCTGGGATATTGTGAAACCGGTTGCTGGTGGCAAGCCTGCTGCGATAGTGATTCCTTCGGTCACGGCAACCAGTGGCTTCAGTTCACATCATACAGGAGGAGCTCAGTTCATACTGGCAGATGGTTCCGTGAGATTTTTGAGTCAGAATATCAATAATCAGACCCTGTCGATTCTTGGCAGTCGAGCTGACCTGCAGGTGGTCGGGGAGTGGTGATGAGCAGAGTAACCTATCGTTATGGCAAACGTGGATTCACGGTTCCTGAGCTGCTGAGTGTTGTTGCTGTGATTGGTGTTCTGGTAGCCCTGCTGCTGCCTGCGGTACAGGCAGCGCGGGAGCAGGCCAGGAAGTTGCAGTGTCAGAATAATCTGAGGCAACTGGGGATAGGGCTGTCGCATTATCAGTTTCTGTACAAAACACTGCCTCCCGGAGCGGTTAGTGTCACGGTTCCGATCTCTGTGGAGAATGCTCCCGAAGGGATTGGCTGGGCAGGTCAAATCCTGCCACAGATGGGTGAGCAATCGATTTATCTGCTTGTCAACAGCGAGCAACCGCTGCGTTCATTCCTTTCAGAAAGTTCCCAGACCGATGAGGCGGTGCCAGAGACTGATGTGGCTGCCACCTTTGCGGTCGATTCAAGTGGGGCTGCCGCGAGAAAATTTGCGATTCCTGCACATCCTGCGCTGAAGTTTCTGCAATGTCCTTCCAGCAATTGGGGGGCCGGTAAGGATTGGTATTCTGGGTATGCCGGGTGTCACAGCAGTTCGGAAAAATCGATTGATGCGGATGCCGATGGGTTGCTTTATGCCAACAGTTCGGAATCGCTGGAGGCCATTCCGGACGGCAGTTCCAACACACTACTACTGGGTGAAGTCTCGGAGCGATTATCTGGTCTGGGCTGGTTGTTTGGTGACAGGGGAACTTTGCGTAATGGTCTGCCACTGGATTTGGAGCATAAGGCGAGCGGCTTGCAGCAGCAGCCCGCGGAATTGGCAGGAAAGACTGATGTCGAGAAGGAGGCGTTGAGAATTCGCTTTGCGCTGGAGGTTGGGGGGTTTGCCAGCAAGCACAGTTACGAGGTGAATTTTCTGGTGGCGGATGGAAGTGTGCGGGGCTTGAGTCGGCAGATTGATGGGGTGATTCTGCGGCAGTTGATCAGCCGTGCCGATGGCGGAGGCGTCGTCGAGTTTTGAGGATGCGGTCTGGTTAAGTTACGGCTGGGGCAGTTTTTGTATTCCCGTGGCCTGGCTTGGAAATCGGACTGAAGGCAGCCAGTTGACAGTCCGTTTGGATTACCGCGCTGCAGATTGATGCGGGGTCATTTGCGATGCGGGTGCGGTTGGAGTGTTTAGCCCAGCCAGCGGGGCCAGCCAGCGGTGGTAAGCCGTGGCGTCCGTCTCAATCGGCGGCAGCGAGCTTTTGGTTGTCGGAGTATTGGGTCTGAATGTCAGCAGTTCGGATCCGGGTGGTTTGCTTCCACCGCTACTGCAGAGCGGCAGCGGGGGCGCTGGGAGTTGGCAGCGCAAGAATGGATACCGCTGTTGTGCCAGCGGGATGGCGAGCATGTTCGTAGAGGTGCCGGCCAATGGGGGCCAGCCAATGGGGCCAGCCAGCGGTGGTAGGCCGTGGCGTCCGTCTCAATCGGCGGCAACGAGTTTTTGGTTGTCGGAGTTTTGGGTCCGAATTTCAGTAATTCAGATCCGGATGGGGGGGGCACCGCTACTGCAGAATGGCAGTAGGTTGCCGGGAGTTGGCAGCGCAACAAGAGACCCCGCTGATGTGACAGCGGGGTCGCAAGCGTCATTGAGACGAGTTGCCGGATGGCAACAAATCATTCTGCCTTCGGAGCATCAGCGGCTGGGGCAGCACCTTCGGCCGCTGGAGCAGCACCTTCGGCAGCCGGAGCGGCCGGAGCAGCACCTTCGGCAGCTGGGGCGGCCGGAGCATCGCCTTCAGGAGCCTTTTCACCTTCTGCCGGAGCAGCGGCAGCATCAGCACCGTGGCCAGCCACGCCAGACTCACGCTCGCCGGTTGTAGTGCCGGTCGGCGGAGCAGCCGGTGCTTCGCTGGGAGCGGTAGATGCAGCTGGCTCACCGCAACCAGTTACGACAAGGCAGAGTGCCGCGACAGAAAAGAACCCCATCAGCTTTTTCATTTGAGTGTCCCCGTTGACATTTGGGCAGATTTGTTGGCAGGATTGACGACTCACAGCCGTCGACTCCCTGCGGTAACTTTAACATTTTCTGACCGAATTACACGCCAGGATGGCATTCCCCGGCGAATTCTCGACGGTTTCACTGCGGCCACGACGCAAATTTCCTGATTTTTTACTAACCGAGATTTCCAGTGAACCCTATTTTACCGGCAGGGTCTGTCTGACTGTCGTCATTGATCCTCGCAGGACACCGAGGCAATTCGTGGTCCATATCTGCGTCCTGTGGGATCGCTTACGGTGTTTTGCGATTGCTGTCACCGGTCGGCCTCTGATCAAAGGGTGTCAGCGGAAACAGTTCCGATGGCCTGCGGATCAGGGGGACAAGTTGGCTGAGATTTGTCAGTTTTTCAGGATATTCTGCTGCCAGATTTGTGCGTTCGGCGGGATCTTTTTCCAGATTGTAGAGTTCTGCAGCCTGGCTGCCTTTGTTGAGATTCTGTCTGACCAGCTTCCACGGTCCCTGTCGCAGGCTCAGTTGCCCCCCATACCCCGGGAACTCGCGATACAACCACGGACGTTCAGGCTGCTGAAGCGTGGTGAGCACAGGAACGAGGCTGATCCCATCGCCGCCGATGCTGTCATTGCCGCGGACATCACGAGCGCCGACGAATTCGGCGATTGTGGGCATCCAGTCCTCAAAGCCGCTGACATAGCCACTTTCGCTGCCGGCGGGAATTCTGCGTGGCAATGACACAATTGTGGGAACTCGTACACCACCCTCGTACAGCGACCCTTTGAGTCCTCGCAGTTCCCCCACGCTTTCAAAAAACTCTGCATCCACTTCCTCAGAGAGATGCGTTGTACCGTTGTCAGCGCTGAACACCACCAGCGTATTTTCGGTCAACTGCAGTCGGTCCAGTTCATCCAGCAGGACTCCGACGTCACTATCCAGTCGACTGATCATTGCTGCGTAGGCGGCCCTTGGCGTGAAATGCGGTGTGTATCCTCCGCGAGCCGCGGTGAATGGCGGATCATGCCAGCCCTGCTTCAGCCATGGTTCCAGATCGACTTGTGGAACGTGCAGGGCCACATGTGGCAGTGTGGAGGGAAAGTAAAGAAAGAACGGGCGGTCTTTGTTGGCACGCAGAAACTCAACAGCGGCACCGCGAATGCGATCGGGCGCATAATCGGTTCCCTGAAATGATGCATACGCTGCTGGATTTCGGGGGTCGCTTCCGGGGGGAAGTTTTGCGTGACCCGGCACAGGTGGCTGATTCTGCAGGGGAATTTTCCGACCATCCTGCCAGAGGTAATCGGGGTAGTAGCTGTGTGCATGTCGCTGGCAGTTGTAGCCGAAGAAATGATCGAAGCCCTGATTGAGCGGATCACCCTCACTGCCGGGGCCTCCAAGCCCCCACTTCCCGAAGGCTCCGGTGACATACCCCTGCTGTTTGAGGATTTCAGCAATAGTGACTTCGTTGTCAGGAATCGGGAGTTGTCCTTCCGGTTGAGCTTCGCTGTTGTTTCGAATCCACGCTCGCCCGGGATGTCTTCCGGTCATGAGCACGCAGCGTGATGGAGCGCAAACGGCGTTTCCGGAATAGTGTCCTGTCAGTCGCATGCCGCGAGCGGCGAGGCGATCGAGGTTCGGGGTTCGGATTTTCTGCTGTCCGAAGCAGCCCAGTTCCCGATATCCAAGATCGTCGGCCAGGATCAACAGAATACTGGGACGTGCCGGGGTTTCCGCAGCATTCAGGATTGCAGCTCCCAGCAACTGGCAGGCGAGCCAGCAGCCAACGAAACGCAGTCTTCGACACAACATCTGTGCAACTCCGAAATCCCGGCCGAGTGACGCGAGCGGTCCAGTGGTACGCCAGCAGCAGTTCAGCAGTTCAGCAGTGAATTGTCCACTCAATTGTTCAGCGTTCAGTCTTTTTCAGCCACCTGAATTCTCAGGCTGCCCCCACACGGACAGAAATTCCCAAAGAACCCGTACCCGGTTGGATTTTGCTGGTGACAATCGTATTGCTCGACGAATAACCTATCATCCGGCGACAAACACTGCGTGCACTGGTATGCACGCCCTGCCTTCCTGCCAAAACATCCCTCCTGTTGCGGACACCCGTCCAATGCTCAGACTTTTCGGAAACTCGCACCGCTACTGCGACGGAGTCTCGCGTCGTTCCTTTCTGCAACTGGGAGGTCTTGCTGCCGGGGGCCTGACTTTAACGGATTTATTCGCAGCCGACCCGGCAGGATCCGGGCGTCAGCACAAGGCTGTGATCATGGTTTACCTGTCGGGCGGTCTGCCGCATCAGGACACGTTTGACATGAAACCGGAGGCTCCGGCCGAGGTCCGCGGGGAATTTCAGCCGATCCAAACCACGGTCCCGGGGACTCAGTTCTGTGAGTTGCTGCCGAAGCTGGCGATGGTGGCGGACAAGTGTTCGATCGTCCGTTCCTGTGTCGGTCAGCGGGACGAGCATTCCAGTTTTCAAAACCTGACCGGGTTTACCATGGGCGAAGTGCAGCGGGACGGAATCCCGAACTTTGGCTCGGTGGTTGCCAAAACATTCGGGCAGGTCAACGAGGTGACTCCGGCCTTTGTCGACCTGTTTCCGACCATGCAGCATCGTCCTTACAACAGTACCGGTGCCGGGTATCTGGGCAGTGCTTTCAATCAGGTGCGAGCTGACGGAGAGGATCTGGCCAGCATGCAGCTGCGTTACATCCAGGGGCAGCAATTTCAGGGGCGTCAGTCGCTGCTGGATCAACTGGACACATTCCGCCGCGAGGCTGACTCCAGAAATCTGGACAACATGCAGGAGAGTTACCGCAGAGCGTTCGACGTGCTGACGTCATCGAGGCTGGTGGACGCCATGAACGTCGAGCGTGAGGATCCTTCGGTTCTGGCGTTGTATGGCCGCGGGTCATCGAAGCATCTGGGAGATGGTGCTCCACTGTGGAACGACCAACTGCTGATTGCTCGCAGGCTTGTCGAGGCAGGTGTGCGAGTGGTTACGGTGGCATACGGTTTCTGGGACACTCACGGAAACAACTTCGGTCACTGTCGAGCGCACCTGCCCACCCTGGATACCGGCCTGTCCGCACTGATCCGAGATCTGCACGATCGGGGCCTTGACCGGGATGTGACCGTTGTTGTCTGGGGCGAATTCGGCAGGACACCGAAAATCAACGACAAGGCCGGTCGCGACCATTGGGCTCCGGTGCAGTCCGTGCTGTTTTCCGGTGGTGGAATGCCGATGGGTCAGGTGATTGGCTCGACGGACAGGATCGCGGCCTACGCCGCTGACCGTCCAATTCACTACCGTGATGTTCTGTCAACCATCTACCATAACGTGGGAATCGACAGCAGCACGTACATTCGCGACATGGCCGAGCGCCCGGTCAGAATCCTGCCCGAGGAAGCTCGCCCGATTCGCGAACTGCTGGCAAATTCGTAGAACAAAGCCGCCGGGGTCGTGTTATGGCAGCAGTGGCAGCAGTTCGTCGATGCTGCTGAAGACCACGAAGTCTGCGTCATCGGGCAGGAAATCCTTCCACGCCGATGTGGCTGTTACGGTGGCAGAGGCTGCGGATGACAGGACGGCTGCCGTGTCTGACGCGATGCTCTGTACGCGATAAATCTTACTGTTGATCCAGATGTCCGTGCCGACAGAAAGTTCTGTCGTGAAGGCCGTTCCGGTGCCTGAGAGGAGGTTGCTGCCTGACTGCAGCGAGACTGTTCCTGTCAGCTGGGTTCCCTCAGGCGGCGCCTTTGTCAGCGGAACTTCTCCGAGAGCTCCGCTGCCGTATGCGGTGGTCAGATCATAGGTTGTCAGATTGTTGATCTGATCGACAACCGACATGCCATTACCGAGGACTCGGCCAAAGACCGTATACTTACCCTCATCGAGAAACGTGTTATCGGCGACGTTGACGAACCACTGACTGCTGCCACTGTTGATGTTGCCTGAGACCATCGCCATGGCGAGTGTGCCACGGACATTTGAGTTCGCGGCAAGGAACTCGTTCTGAATCGGTGGATTGGTCTGCACACTGCTGATCCGGCTGTCAGTCAGCGTGAAGCCTCCACCCTGAATCACAAAGTTCGGAACGCTGCGATGCACGATCAGGCCCGAGTATTCAGGGGATGCCTGGTAACTGAGGAAATTCGCAACAGTCACCGGAGCGTCAGCATCCAGCAGTTCAACATCAAATGTACCGGCTGTGGTGTTGAATCGCACGAGCGTACCGACAGCGTAGTGAACGTAGATTGTCTGATCAGCGATTCCGGCCCCCGCTGTGGCCCTGATCACAAGTCGGTGGTCGCCTGGGTCCTGCCCGTCGGGACTCAGCGGAATGCTGAAACTGTAAATCCCTGAGGAGTCGGCAGTTGTCGCGGCGTCGTCATACTGTCCGTCATCATCGCTGTCGACAGCGAGGGTGGCATTGGGAGCAGTTACGCCATTCACAATAAAGTTGCTGTTGCGAGTGAGCAGGATGCCACTGGACTGTTCAACCTGATTGGAAGAAACGTCCGTGGTGAGGCTGAAACTGTCACCATCCTGAACGAGGATTGTGGCGAAATCTGTTGCTGCAGTGCCGGCAATGGATGCGGTGACTGTGCCAGTGCGAGTGCCTTCGGGGACAGACCCTGCGGCAACAGGCAATTGCACGACAGCCGATGTTTCACCGGCTGGAATGATCACCGATGCGGGCCCGGAGAGCAGGTCCGACTGGGTATATGTGAGGCTGACGGTGATGTCTGTGTCAGCGGCTTTGCCTGAACTGACAGTGGTGCTGACTGTGCCGACTAATTCGTTGACAGAGGGAATTGCCGGTTCAACAGAGAGTGAGAAGCTGTCATCTTCTGTGATTGTCAGTGCCGCCTGTCCTCCGCCAAAGGCGCTGGCGGTTGCCTGGACAGTTGCGGTACCTGCCACGCTGACAATCTGATCATTGACATCGGCTACGGAAAACTCAACCTGTCTTTGTCCTGCGGGTATGACAATTGTTGCGGGGAGTGAGATGCGTGGAGAGCTGGATGCCAGTGAAACAGTGAGGGGACTGGAAATGTCGGCGGTATTTCGAGAGACCGTCAGGCGAGCATCGGTGGTGGAACCCTCTGTCAGCCCGGACTGAGCGGGTGTCAGCGACAGAGCCGGGACTTCGTCATCCTGTACTGTGAGGGAAATGGTCACCTGCGAAAACCCGGTGGCACTTGCAGAGGCGAGGAGTGTAATGTCGCCCTGAGCGATATCGTCGTTCAGTGGTACAAGGACCACATCCACAGATGTCTGCCCGGCGGGGATTTCAGCGGTGGCGGGCACAGTCAGTGCACCGGAATCGGCGTCGAGAGTGACCTCCAGAGCCTGCGAAACGTCAAGCGTATTTCGTGAAACAGTCAGCACGATACCGTCACTGGAATCTTCGCGCACGGAAGTGCTGCTGGCAGTAAGCCCAAGCGAAGAGTTCTCATTGTCAGTTACCGTGAGCGAGACGACATCCGGATCAAAGCCGGCGGCGGATACTGAGACCTGGATTGTGGCCGTACCATCAAGCAGCAGGTTGTCCACGGCATTCAGCGCGAATGTGACCGATGCCTGTCCTGCAGGAATCTCGACGGTTGCCGGTCCTGTGGCACGGTCGGAGCCGATCGCAATGGATGCCGTGACTGGCTGGCTTTTGTCCTCTGTGTTTCTGGAGACCGTTGCCGTGACTGCAGCAGAACCCTCTGTGACAGTCGTGGAAGACAATTCCAGCGTCAGAGTGGCCGTATCATCGTCCGTTACTGTCATGGATCCGGTTCCGGAGTTGAATCCTGTTGCTGTGGCTGCCAGAGTCTGGCTGCCGGGCAGATTCACGATCTGATCGTTGACCGGTACCGCGGTAAAACTGATCGATGAGGCCCCGGCGGGAATGGTTACGGAAGCCGGAACAGTCAGTCGGCCACCTGTTGATGATAATGTGACGATGAGGGGCTGAGAGTTGTCCGCCGAATCACGGGATACCGCCACATCAACGCCGGCGCCCGCATTTTCGGTCACAGAACCCACCGATGGCGTCAGCGTCAGGGCCGAAGTCGGAACTGAGGTATCGTCGTCCGTTACCGTGAGCGAGGTGGAACCTGTGGAGAACCCGGTAGCTGCCACTGTTAACTGGACATCGGCAGTGCCGTCGGTTGCGGTATTATTGACAATGGTGATCCCGGCCGTGGCAGACTGGCTGCCCGCCGGGATGGTCAGGGTTGCCGGCAGCGTGATGCGACCGGAGGAGGAGGCTGAGAGTTGTACGATGAGGGGCTGGGCAACAGAGCCTGAGCGGCTCACAGTAAGAATGGCCGTGCCGGCAGTTTCTGCGACCGCGACCGGATTGACGGCAGCGGTCAGTTGTGGAGCCGCCTGGTTGACGGCCGCAGCAGCCTTCGCGAAGGCTCCGGTAACAGGTGCAGTAATTCGATCCTTCTGAGCAATGTCTGCGACACTGCCGGGTCGTCCGAGTCTGCGGATGACACCGGTGGTGGCGGTGCCAGCAACTTCCAGTCGATCGGAACCCAGCAGGGCACCAACGGTCAGTCTGCGGGAGAGTTCTGTCTGTCCCTGAAGAATGATGCTGTCATCTCCCTGTCGCATCCAGAGTGCAGCAGGGCCGGTAACTTTTGTGCCATCCAGCAGCACGACATCCCGTCCGCGACCAGCATCGACGTACAGTGAACTGCGAAGCGTGGAGTTTTTAAACGCTGTGTTATCGTCACCCCGTCCTGTGAGCAGGACCACGCTGCCATTGATGGTGGAGTCTGTCACGACCAGCGAATCGTCACCAGTCGCCGTCTGTACTGACAAAGAACGGTTCAATGTTGTGTCGGCCATGGCGAGTTGCAGTGCGCCCCCGGCTGCAACATCGAGGGCACCATTCGCTGTGATGCGGCTGAAAACAACTGAGTCATTGCCCGTGCCTGCACTGACCGACAAAAGTCTGTCGAAGACAGATCCGGTGAAGCTGATGGTGTCGTCACCGGTTTCACCCTGAACCTGAACACTGCGGCTGAAACGCGCATCGCTGCCGACGGAGAACACGTCGTTGCCTGCACCCAAACGAACGAGCAGAGGGCGATTGAGGGTTGTGCCGGTTGAACTGATGGTGAACGGGGCCTGAGCCCCATTGATGGATGTGCCACTGCGACCGCGGAGTGTCAGCGTACCGGGAGCAGCGACCAGTTCGAGATCATTGGCGAGGCTGTCACCCGTAACAATGACAGCCGCTTCTGACAATGAAACCGTGACATTCCCGGCGAGCAGACAGCGAGTTTCCAGTCGTTCCGGGCGGGCACGATCTGAGCCATGGCAGCGACGATTGCGGACAACTGACGAAGAACCCGACCGGAGCTGATTCCAGACCTTTTTAATCCACTGTGCTGTCATGTGCTGATTCCAACAAATTGCGATGCGGACGCGCGGCCACTGCGACGGCAAATTACACCCAGACACCCTATATTACCCGCTATATTACCCGATAGAGACGAGACAGGAGGGGTTTTCTTACCCAAAAACGGTTGAAATCCGGTGCCTGTGGGAGTGCTGAATGACATTCCGCGAGGCTGAGGCGTTCTGCCGACGTGGGTGTGGCGTCGGTGCTGATGTGCGGAGCCAGACGTGACTTGGGGCGTGGAACGGCATGCTGGCGAATGGAAATGTGAATGTTTTCAGCGTTAGTCTGGTGTCGGGGATGCCTTAGCAGTGATTCTGATCCCGGATGCTGGCCGCTTTCGATGGACTGGTTTTTTGTGCAGTATTCAGTTCAGGATTTACGTCGTCGAGTGTTTTTGGGTTGGGGTGGATTCCACGGTGGCAGATCCAGTTGCAGCAGGTGTTCCAAATCCATGCTGAGGAGTTCTTCCCTCAGGTCACTCATGTTTTCCTGGCTGGATTTCGGTTTGTCGGAGGGCTGGCCGGGCGAGGACTGACGGCCCGGAGTGCGTGGCGATCGTGCGGTCGGTTTTTGTCGATTCTGCGGAATCTGTGGAAGTGGGATGTCAATCAGTCGACTGCCGGAGTCAAGCAGTGTCAGGAAGTGGTCGCTGTCGATGCCGGTGGCACCGCGTCGGCTGGCGGCGCGGTGCAGGCGGTGGTCGCTGGAGACAACAAGGACCTGCCGGGGGCTGCTGTGCAGGCTGAGCAATCTTTCGATTTCATCGTCAGCAGACTGCGTACCAGCAGAGAAGGTCACGGAGAACGGCCAGCCGGATTCCGGCGTTGGGGACTGTTGCTGCTGATTCCGAGCGTCAGCATCTGCCGCAGCGTCGAACACCACCACGGTATCGCGACAGACTTCATCCGCCAGTTCAGTCGCCAGTTTCTGCAGGAGTTTTGTGCGAGCGAGTTCCAGTCCGCCACGGGCGAAGCGGCGACGACCAAGACCTGCTGCATGCAGCAGATTATAGCCGTCGATCAGCAGGAAAACGCGAGCCATGCCGGAGCTTCCAGTCGCAGAGTGGGGCAGTGATCAGACGACGAATTCGACCTCATCGTGAGCGGTGAGCGGATCAGCAGTCTGCACAGAATCGTGGGGTTCAGAAGCTCCGGATTCATGCGGAAGGTCTTTCATGTATCGAGGCATTTGACGTAGACGATTTTGGAATCTCCGGGAGCGTAAAAATCAGGGAGCTCGGCGGCGACCGTGTACTGGCAGCGTTCATAGAATGTGCGAGTGGGCAGATAGTCGGGGCGTCCGGAGGTTTCGAGGTAGATCCGGCGTCCGGCAAGCTGCTGAATCCGCAGTTCGGCAAGCTGCATCAACCGGCGTCCGAGGCCCTGCCCCTGACATTCCCTGCGAACGGCGATCCAGTACACGTCATAGCTGCCACGAGTGCATGGAATTTCTCCGAAGCAGACGTAACCGTCAGTACTTCCATTGCAGTCAGCGAACAGAAACTCGTAGCCGGAAGCGACACCTTTGGACAGCCGTTCCTCGGCCAGTTCCACCGCGATGTTCACTTCCCACGGGTGGAAGAAATCGGTTGACTCGACGATGGCGCGGATAATATCCGGATCATGCGGCAGAACTTCGTCTCTGACGATGCAGTCGAATGTCGCAGGAGTCTGGTTCTGGCTGCTCATGTAAGTTCCCGGTATTTCCTGTCATGAGTTGTGTGAGCGGAGGGCATCATCGAGGATTGCCTCGACTGCCTCGTCCCATGTCATCCCGCTGCGTTCGAGAGCTGCGGCGAAGCCGGCGTCCGGGGAGAGACAGGGATTGGCATTGATTTCAAGGACCCATGGCTGTCCATCGGCATCCACGCGAAAGTCAACTCGGGCATAACCATTGAGTCCGAAAGCTGACCAGCAGCTGCGAGCGAGGGCTCCGAGTTCATCCAGCAGGGGCTGATCAGCCGGGCTATAGCTGAAGGTGCGAACGGTGCGGTGGTATTCGGGGGAGTTTTCGTTCCATTTGGCTGCAGCTCCGAGAATTCGCGGGCGGTCTTCTGAATAACCTTCGAAGCGAATTTCGGCGGGGAACAGCACCTGTGGTTCGAGGATCCCGCCGAGCAGGCTGAGGTTGAATTCTCGCCCGTGGATGTACTCTTCGGCGAAGAAGGGTGTTCCGAACTCGGCGCTGGCGGATTCAATACTTTGCCGCAGGCTGCTGAAAACCATTGGACTGCGGCAGTCGATGACACTGTTTTCGCTCAACCCGAGCGACGCGTGTTCGGCTGCAGCTTTGACGAGTGCTTTGGATGGGGTGCTGCGTCCGGGTGTCAGCCCGCGCCAGCCTGTATCAGTGGCCAGCAGCCATGCGGGTGTCGGCAGTCGCAGCTCAGTCAGCCTTTGTTTGGCGAGGGGTTTGCGGGTGGTCAGCTGCAAAGCGAGGGAGGAGGAGCCGGTGAAAGGAATTCTGAGTGACTCCAGCAGCAGTGTGGCGAGCCCCATGAGCTGATCAGTCCCGCCAAGTGCCTCGACAAGATTGAAGACAACATCCGGCTGGAGTTCCAGCAGGTTTTGCCGAGTGGTGGCAAGGTCGAGTGTGCAGGCAATTCGGTGGACGCGATGCCCCATGCGGAGCAGGCTGGATTCGACTGCGGAGCACTGCCGCAGGACATCCAGCTCACTGGTGGTATCCCTCGCCGAGACTCGATTGAACAGCAGCACCACCGTGGCCATCGGAAACTCTTTTTTCAAAACCGCCGGGGGAGTGGGTCAGCGAGCTGAAGGAATGCGGGCTGCGGCGGAATCCACGATACCGCTGATCAGCTGCGGATAGGTCATGCCGGCTTTTGCGGCCAGCATGGGGAGGTCAGAGTAGCCGGGATTCAGTCCGGCCAGCGGGTTGGCTTCGATGAAGGCAGGCTGACCGTGTTCATCCGAACGGATATCAATGCGTCCGGCATCGCGACCGTTAAGCACCAGCCATGACCGCAGTGCCAGTTCTGCTGCTGCTGCTGCTTCCGGGTCCTGCTCAGTCTGAATGAGCGTATATCTGACGCGATCGTGGCAGTGTTCCTTGTTTTCCAGTGAGTAGCAGCCCTGCTCGGCGGATGGCAGCAGTTCCACTTCCATCGTGCCGATGACCCGTGCGGCGGAGCCGGTGCCCAGAATACCGATGGTGAATTCCCTGCCGGGCAGGTATCGTTCGACAAGCACGGGCTGCTGGAACCTGTGCAGCAGGTGCTGGCAGGCGGATTCGAGTTCGTCGGGAGATCTGACAACAGACGCCGCAGAGACCCCTTTCCCTGTGCCTTCAGCGACGGGTTTTACAAACAGTGGCCATGGGAGCGACACGCGAGCGATGTCGGAGACAGATTCGACGACGTGGAAGGCGGCGGTCGCGAGCCCGGCGCGTTCGAGGATGGCTTTGGTCAGTCCCTTGTGCAGACAGACCGCCAATGTGAACGAGTCGGAAAAAGTGCAGGGGATCTGCCAGCCCTCGAGCAGAGCGGGGACCTGGGATTCCCGGCAGAGACCATGCATGCCTTCACAGATGTTGAAGACCAGATCCCAGCGGTCACCGGCAGCCAGTCGGGCGGTGAGCTGCCGCAGGTGTCCGATGCGATCCGTCTGATGCCCCAGTGCCTGCAGGGTGTGATCAATGGCGGCCACGGTCGCCTCACTGTCCAGCTCGGCAGTGGCTTCGTGGTCGTATCCGAGTGCGAGGTATTCGGAACGAAGGTCGTAAGTCAGCCCGATTTTCACGGAAACTTCCTGCATTGCTGAGGACATTGGTTGTTGGATTACGGAGTGGACCGAATGCCGAGCGGACCTTATCCAAACCACCGGAAAGCTCAACCGTCCGAGTGTTTTTTGTGGGCTGGCGTGGGCGGCAGATTCTGCCGAAGCGGGGGCCATCCGAGATCAGTCAACGGGGTGATTTCAAGGAAAACCGGCCGCAAAATCTGCGGAAACTGCCCGATTTCTCCGGTACGACCCGAAAAACAGCTACGTACGGAACAATCGTTACAGTTTCTCAAATTGCCTGACCGATACCTTTGATAATGCCGTTCTGGGTGCGCAGTCAGTGCAGCTTTTCTGCCTGGGCTGTGGAATTCAGACGGAGACCATGAGAGAGCAGTGCATTACTGCAGCTTTTCCAGGGATGGATCAATGCGGATTCGGCATTCATTCAAGGCGTTTGTGCCATTTCTTCTGATGCTGGCGGCCGGGCGGAACGCTGCGGGCCAGCAGGGGGCTCCGCCGTCGAGCGTCCCGGCAGGCTATCTGCCCGCCTATGGCTCACCGTACACCGGTGGATCGCCGTATGATCCGATGTTTGAGCAGACGTATAATGACAACGGGACGTGGTTCAGTGACCAGCGGAGTGGCTTCGGGGCTTTCTCGAAACCCCGCAAGTTCTTCCTGAACATGGATTATACGAACACCAGAACGCGAAAGCTGCATGGGATCTTCGGCAGTCCCACCTCACAGTCGTACTACCAGCAGAACGACCCGGACAGTGACGAGATCATTGATGATCTGTCGTTTTATCGATATTTCGATGCGGCCGGTGGCAGCATGATCCCGAATCTGACGAACCACGGTCTGCGGGCCAGTGGCGGATTCTGGAATGTGGACGGGACTGGTCTGCTGCTGGATTTCGGCTGGCAGGTTGACGACTCGGAAACTTTCGATGGCCGAGCCGTGGAAACTTCAAAGCGAATGGACACTGCCACGGCACTGGCTCTGAGCTCGAGCGGCGGGAGTGTTCTGAATCGCCCGTTCATAACGAACGGTCAGAGCGACTATGACATCACCGTGGGGCAGATTCTGGCCCCGGGAACACCCTTCGACGATCAGGATGCCAACGATTACGGAGCATTTGGCTCGACATTTGATGTGCTGGACAGAGCCCTGCTGAACCTGTACAGCGTGCCAATTGATGACGGCAGCCTGCTGGGCGCCTCAGTTCCGTATGATATTCAGTTCCTGATGAAGCACAGCCTGAGCACGCTGGGGTCTTCGGGTGCAGTTGCCTTTGCTCCGGTTTACGATCACGGCGGTATCCGTGTGAATCCCATCGTTGGCGGTCGCTATCAGAAGGTCAAGGAACAGTTTTCATTCCTCGGTATCGATTCGGGGCTTGCGTATCTGGGAAGTGGTGATGATGACACTCCGGACAACGCGAAGGTGGTTCCTCCGAACGATGGACTGGATGATGACGATGACTTCATAGCCGACAACCTTGCTGAGGACGATGATCCGGACTTTGTGCAGATCAATTCGTGGGATCCCGTGCTCGTACGGGCCACGCATATGGCTGAGGTGACCAGCAATCTGGCAGGTCCGGAGTTCGGTTTCCACTACACGCTCGGTGATGACAAGGGCATCGCCCTGACCGGGGCGTCAAAGCTGGCCGCGATGTTCAACAATGAGCAGATTCGCATCAGTGGCGACAATCTGTTCAACCATATGGCCGTTTCAGATACGCCCGATCCTGTCACCGGGTTGTTTCCGCCGACCGATGGCTTCGACACGAACAACCTGAACGGCCCCTCGGCCAACGCCTACTCGGGCAGTTACAGCACAGTCCATCTGTCGCCACTGTTTGAACAGTCGCTGGTGGCCGAGATTCCGATATTTTCCCGTGTGCCCGTGCTGTCAAACATGCGGTTGCTGGAAGATGCGAAGTTCCGGATTGGGTACACGTTTCTGTTCATCGGTGAGGTTGCAGATCCGATGCAGTCCGTGCTGTATACATCCAACCCGCAGCTCAACATGTTTCCCAGCATCAAGCCGGATCGGCACAGTTTCACTCAGCACACCATCAGCGTCGGTGTGAACTGGAATTACTGAAGGTCCTGCGGATGCCTTCAGAAGCAACGGGCCCGGCTGGGTTTTCCAGTCCGGGCTTTTTTGTTTATTCTGCAAAGGCGGACGGGATGAATTTACACACTGCATCACTGACCCCGGGAAGTTCCTGCCATGACACTCGAAGAACTGCAGCAGATGATTTCGCGCATGTATTCCCGCAAGGACAATGCTCGCGGGATCGAGGGCACGTTCATGTGGCTGATGGAAGAGGTGGGGGAACTGGCGACGGCACTGCGTGAATCGGCATCGAAGGAGGAGACTGCGAAGGAGTTTGCCGACGTGCTGGCATGGCTGGCTACGATTGCCAATGTGGCGGGGATCAGTCTGACCGAGGCGATCGAGCTGAAGTACGGCAAGGGCTGTCCGGGCTGCGGTCAGATGGTCTGCAGTTGTGCCGATTCTGAGAAGCCGTGACCGTGATCAGGGTGACTGCTATTCAAGCGGGGCGGAGATTTCCAGCAGATCGATGGCTGGTGACCCGTTGCAGAAGATGGTGGCCAGTCGTCCCCAGGTGACAGCACCTTCGGGCATCTGCAGCCAGCGGGCCATGGCGGGGCCCGCAGTAAACTGCAGAATGGCTCCCAGTTCCACGTGGCGGAAGACGTTGTGCTGAATCAGGATTCTGCCCAGCGGAACTTTTTCCGCCAGGATTTCGCTGCGGACCTGTTCGGTCACCAGTTCCAGATTGAAGCGGACGTATCCGAACTGCACGGCCCGACTTGTTCCGCTTTTCAACAGTCGAATTTTCCGCAGGTACAGCCCATCCTGAAACCGTGATTCCAGAACCTCAACATCGACCGAACAGCGATGCCAGCTTTCCATGCTGATGGTCATGTGATGTTCATGGACCAGCATGGTGCGGTAGGGCTCCGGCGTGGCCTCACGTGCCACGTGTCGCGCCTGAAGGAACAGCGGGGCATCAGCGGGTTCCGGGAACAGGCTTGTCAGTTCCTGCAGTTCATTGAGTGGATTCACAGGCCGGAGGCTCCGTCGGGTGCATTCGAGGGCAGCGCTGATCACATGGTGGGAATATAGTCGGTCAGCGGGTGAGAAGGAACTGTGATCCTCCGCGGTGATTGCCGGTTCCAGCCTGTAGACTCGTGGCCGGAATCTGCGATACTCTGTACCTTCATTGACCGTTGTATCCGGATGAGCGAATACTGTAACCGGGTAGTCGGTGGACTGTCACGATCGGAACAGGAGCTGCCATGTGCTTATCACGTGTTGTGCTGTCCATCATGGTGCTGATGCTGACTTCTCTGCAGATTCGTGTTCACGGATTTCAGGATGTGAAAGCCGCCGCCGAGGTGACGGACGAGTCCGTTCCGCAGGCCCCGGTACCGACTCCGCCGGTCTGGAAACTGCAGGCGGGTGACAGCTTTCTGGTGCTGTCCCGCCTGTATCGCAGGACTGTGATCAATTTTCCCGACCAGCCTCCGGCTCCGCTGGAAACCGAGGATTGGCAGCAACTGAGATACACCGTCGATACGGTGTCACCAGCGGGTGACGCGACCTTCAGCATAGAGGTTCAGGATGCCAGTCGCCAGTCGCGGGGACAGGCTTCGCGAGCGTGGAAAGCCGGTGCTGCTGACCTGCAGAAACTGACCGGATTCAGACTGTGGCTGCAGGTTGACCCTGAGGGTCGGGCAGCACTCCCGCCGGGGGACAGTTATCAGACCAGTCTGCAGAAACTGGCAGGTGGTGACGACGAATATGCGGAATTCCTGCGGGTCGCCTGTCCGGAGGAGCTGCTGCTGTCGTGGTTTGAACGTCCGTTCTGGCTGCCACGTCGGGACATGATTCAGCCGCAGATGCAGGAACGCACAGTTGGTGTTGTAGAAAACATTGGTCCGTTTGGTCTGCTGCGGTGCGATGCGGTGCTGCGGATTCAGGCCGCAGCTCCGAATGGCGAACAGCCCACACCCGCCACGATCAGCCTGCAGATCACCGGCAAACCCAGATTTCTGCCGTTGCCTCTGGGCGATGCGGCAACCACGCCGGCAGCAAAAGTGAATCTGCCGGTCACGGACATCCGCGTTACCGAAGCGAGTCTGACCGGCCTGATCAAACCAACGTCGATCCGGTCGGCGACTGCGAGGCCCCCGTTTGAGAGTATCCTGACGGAGATTTCTGCGAAGGGAACATTGAAGCTGGCTGCGACGTCAGCTTCCGCAGTCGCTGCGTCAGAACTGCCGTTTGAACTGCAGCAGCAGCGGGAAATTCGCATCACCAGCATTATCTTCGCAGAGAACAGAACGGAACGTCTGCTGCGGTTGCCGGTGCTGCCACCGGAACCGCAGTGAACGCCGGGTGTCTGTTGCGAGCATACAGGATTCAGGTTGCAGCACGCTCGCAGGACTGAAATCCGCAGGACTTGTGTGCCCCGTCGCAGAACGGACGATTGGCCGAAACTCCGCAACGACACAGCGCAAAGGTTTCCTTGCCCTTCAGGTCAAAGATATTCCCGGCCGCGTCGGTGACTTTGCAGGGACCGGTGATCAGAAAGGGACCGTTGTCACGAACCTGAATCAGCGTTTCACTCATAACTGTTTCCTGAAATTGTCCTCGTAATGAACCTGGGCAGATTGTACGGCAGTCTGAGCAGCGGGGCAAACCGCGTCAGGTATGGTTTTCGAGATCGAGGTTTTGTTCATCCAGCAGTTGCCAGCACATCCAGAGTGCCCGCGGATGATGAAAAAAGCTTTTCCAGAGATTGCCCTTCAGTGTGGATGAGGGAGTCCCATCGCGGTGCAGGTAGCCATACCATTCCCCGTGTTCCGGGTCGGCAAATCCGGAGCAGGCCCAGTTGAACACGTCACAGTGCCGTTCCAGGAAACGCTGCTGTCCGGTCAGTCGCCATGCCAGCAGAGTGGCAATCAGGGCTTCATCGTGTGGCCACCAGAATTTCATTTCGTGCCAGTATTCCTGAACAGGCTTGCCGAATACGTCGCGAAAGTAGTACAGGCCACCGAACTGCAGATCCCAGCCTCGCTGCCACATGCAGTCCAGCATCCGACAGCCCAGTTGAATCAACCGCTCATCATTGCGAATTCGTCCTTCCTCCAGAATAAACCACGCTCCTTCAATGGCGTGTCCGGGATTGAGCAGTCGGCCGTCGAAGTGGTCGGAAATCTGACCGTCGGGCTGCACGGTTTCGAGAACGCAGTCGAGATCCGGTCGATAGAACAGGGTTTCAATTTCGTGAATGCAGCGATCGATCCATTCGTGCAGCAGCGGGTGTGGGCCCAGCCTGCGGCGCATTTCCTGAGCTGTCACGATGGCGATCATGCGGGGGGCCAGTCCGATCAGCGGTCGGGTCTCTGTGAATTTCGGCGGCATGGCTCCGGGCGTAAAGTTGACGCGAGTGAACGTGCGAAACAGGTCCCACGCGGTCTGAGCGGATTCTTCGGAGCGCGACCATTCGGCGTGGGCCGCGAAAGCAATGCAGGCGAAGGCTTCGCTGTAAACGTAGCGGCGACGACGAATGGGACGTCCTTCGCGAGTGACGTGGAAGTACATCTGTCCGGCCGGTTCATCGAAGCAGTGCCGCCGCAGAAAACTGAGACCGGATTCGGCCCAGCGGCGCCAGTCATCGCGGCGTGGATCGGTCTGCAGCTGCGGGGTGGCCGCGAGGACCTGCAGCATCCAGCTCATACGCCCCTGAGCCCAGACGGATTTGTCGGAATCGACAATTGTGCCGTCGCGGTCAAGGCAGTGCAGGAAGCCACCGTGCTGCTGATCGAGGCAACGGGGAAACCAGAACGGCAGGCAGTCTTCCAGCAGCAGCCGACGATAAGTGTCGGCTGCCCTGCGGCGACCTGCGGGTTGAAGGAACTGGGACGGGGATAATTCGGGCTTTGAACTCAGAGGCATAGGCGGGGGTTCAGTTTTCAGTTATCAGTTATCAGTTATCAGTTATCAGTTATCAGTTTTCAGTGTTCAGTGTTCAGTGTTCAGTGGGGGCTGTTGTGTGCGGGGCTCGGACATGGTCCATGTCAAAACGGCTCCGGTCGCCACGATGACGGCGACAGCAAGAAACGGGATTTCGTGTCCGACCCAGTCCACAAGTCCTCCGATGAAGGGGGAGGCGAGGAATGGCAGGGCCATGCAGAGGTTGAGGGTGCTGATGTATTCGGGGTGTCGTTGGCGGGCGGTGATTTCGATGGCGTAGTTGACCTGCATGCGGAGTGTAACGGGGACCAGTCCGATCCAGAAGAAGGTGATCCAGTACCAGTGCGGTGGGGCGTATCTGGCGAGTGCGGCGGCGAGCAGTGGAGCGCAGGCGGCACAGGGCAGCAGCAGTCTGAGAGCCGAGCGGACTCCGGTGCGATCAGCGAGGAACCCGGCGGCGGCACTGAAGCAGGCGGCACCGATATGCTGTGCCACGACCCAGTGCATGAGGACGGTGCGTGAGCGACCGGAGCGGGCCAGTCCGATGGACTGGTAATGGGGAAAGATGGTTTGAGAGAAGATGAACAGGACTGCGACGAGGCACAGGCGTCGCAGCACGGGATCTTCGCGGAGCAGCAGCCACGTGCGGCGGAAGGCGGTGGAAGCGGGTTGGGGGAGGCTTGACGGTGTGAGATCCGGGTGTTCTCGGAGCAGGCGGGAGGAGATTCCGGCGAGCATCATGACGGAGCCAACGAAGCAGAAGATCTGCTGAAAGGGGGCCTGTCCGGGGGGCTGCAGCCAGCGACTGAGCAGCAGCAGTGCCAGTGACACAGCGGCAGTGGTACCGATGGCACTGGCGGCCGCCTGCAGTCGTCCGCGCTGCGTTGTGGCGATCAGTTTGCCCAGTACGGTGCTGGCAGTCATTTCATTGATGCCATGCATGCAGAAGAACACGACGTAGGCAGTCAGGAAAACGCAGGCGAAGGCTGGTGGCAGTTGCGCATCGCTGAGCCAGATGCAGGCGGACAGAAACAGAAAGGGGGCCCCCATCAGAAAAGTCGTGCGACTGAGCCACAATTTCTTGAGTGGTGTCCGGGCCAGCTGTTGTGCCAGCAGCAGCGGTGCCAGCGACTGTCCGGCGCGATTCAGCAGTGGGAGCGCCCCGCGAATCAGCCCGGATTCCGAGATTGTATCGAGGAATGCGGGCATGATGACGCTCTCGGTCTTGAAGATCCACGCGATGCGAAACAGGGCCTGGTGAATCAGCAGGGCTGCTCGATTCCAGAGCTGATCGCTGTGGCTGACCGGGGTTGGCGGGGAATCGCCCACGGGTGATTTTCCGAGAATTGTGGTTGGGTCTCTGGTTGAACGAACTGGCTGGATTCTGTCAGGAATTGGCCGGTAATGCGAACCTGAAACGCAGCAGCCGGGGCAGTTTGCGCTGCTCCGGACATACCAACCAGAGGCACAATTTTCCCTGAATTCGTGTTCGAATTGCGCGCCGGCATGTTGACCGTCAGGCCCGCAGGACCGATAATTCGCGAGCGAACGGAAATCGCGTATCTGTCAGGCGGGCCCGGGTTCTGCGGATGCGTAACACATGTCAGATCAGCAGCAATCGCAAGTGATTTCACCGACCAGGCGTGGTTGGCTGGGTGGCTCTGCGCGGCGTTGTGTGGGCGTTTGGGGCGTATTCTGTACGTTCTGCTGGCTGACGTCTCCTGCCACGGCTCAGACTGTCCCGGGCGCTGGGGCGACTGCTGCTTCCCCTGCGGCTGATGTGGCTCCGCTCAATGCCATGGCGACTCACCGCCACGACCCGATCATCGTGCGATCGAAACCAGTGATCGAACGTTTGCCGGTGAAGGTGATTCAACCGGTGGATCTGCAGGTCACGTTCGACGGTCGGATTTTCGCAGCGGATGTGCAGGCTCGTTGTGTCTTCCGGCTGGACTCAGATGGTCACGTCAGCCTGGCCATTCGCGATCTCGCAGATATTCGCCGTATTCAGGTGGACCGTGACGGTTCGTTGTATGTGCTGACCAGTACGGGGGGCGAATCAAGGCTGTATCAGTCGACTCCGGATGGCCAGTCTGTGCACCTGCACACACTGCATTTCCCGGCAATTTCGTTTACCAGAAACGCGGTGGGCGAATTTCTGGTGGGTCAGCGGGGGCAGTTGTGGAAAGTCGGCAATGATGGTCAGCAGACGCTGGTGGCTCGATTGCCGGCAGCGCTGCTGGACCTGTGCAGTAATGCCGCGGAATCTCCTGTCGCGTTGCTGCAGGATGGATTTGTGTATCAGGTGAATGCGGACTTCAGCCTGAAGGTTGTCGGGCATGCTCAGGCGGGTTCAGTGCGACTGCTTGCTGGGGCAGGCGGTCGATTCCTGACCCTGGCCGGTGCAGATTCCGGTGATCTGCCGGCATCCGCTCGTGGATTGTATCACGTGCAGGATGTACCAGCGGACGGTCGCCCTGTTGCCGCTGATCGCAGCAGTCTGTTGGCGCTGGTGCCCGAGGGAACCGAAGCGGCCGGCATGGATCGACTGGGCAATTTCTGTCTGGCCAACCCGGACCTGCGAGCGGTGACAAAAGTGACCAGCAGGTTTATGATTCCCTGTCCGCACTGTGGCCAGCAGACGCTGATGATTTTTGATCCAGCAGCGGCCGCAGCAGATGTTGGCAGTCGGTTTTAGGCTGCCCCGATTCCGGCGTGGTTCTCTGGCGGGCTCTTGCCAGTTTGGCTCTGCCTGCTGACGCAGGAACGTGATCACCGCCACCGCCACTGCCAGATGACGCACCCGACGCCCTCGTGTGGAAAGGCCCCGAAGAATCAGCCTTTCGGCAATGCTCTTTGGCAGTAGTCCAGTAGTCCGAGGTCTTCAAGGGTTTCCCTGATGCGTTGAATCTCGCTGGTGCCGATCCATTCAGCGGTTTCGGCGATGATGGCTGCTGCATAGGCATCGCGAGCACGCTTGCGGATGGCGCGAGCGTTTTCTTCTGTCGTGTTCAGGGCGGCTGCGATGTCGGCGGAACGTGGCTGTTTTGCCCCGCTCTGCTCCGCGTCAATCTGCATCTGCAGCACCAGAAAAAAACGTTCTTCGGTATCTTTCAGATTGTTGAGTGCTCGCTGCAGCAGTCCGGTACGGAAATGGCTGTCAAACTCCTCGCTGGCAGAATGATGTTCCGGATCCTGAGGATCAAAATCGGTGTCAAGGTGTTCCCAGCCGCGCTTGGCTTCCCGCGCACGCTCGCGCAGATAACCACGCACCTCGTTTCTCAGCACCTCCTTGAAATAGACTCGAAACGAAAAATTGCGATCGTAGTTGCTGAGACGTCCTTCAAGCCATTTAAGAATAATGCGATCCCAGACTTCGGTGACTCCCTGCTGATCTGCGCGCAACATACTGCGGACATAGGCCAGCCCGGCCGACTGATAGCGTTTGATCTGGCGTTCGCGTTCCGTTCTCTGAGCAAGACGAGCGGCCCGTTGTGATTCCGAATCTGCGTTCTCGGCAACGGGTGGCGTGTTTTCGGGGCGACCGACAGCGCGGACAATCCGTGTTCGCTCGCTCGGTATTTCACTGAGGTTTCTGTAGCCAAAGGAATCAGTACCCTCTTCGCCCGGTTTTTCACTGTTCATTCCATCTATTCCTCGATGTTGTGGCCTGATCGCATCAATTCTGTCCGTCACCACCGATCAACTGCTGGGCTTCCTGCAGCAACAGTGTGAGCTGTAAGCGTCGGTCCCACGGTGTGTTCTGGTCGCCAAGTTCCTTCGCCACGGCCGGCCGGGCTTCGCCCAGTGTTTTCTGAGCTGCCGCACTGTCTGCAGAATGGTGCAATGCAATGGCCAGAAAGATTTTGACGGTCGGACTGGGATCACCGGGTGACAGTTGCAGCCGTTCGTTCAGTTCTTTCAGGGCCTGCGGATACTGCTGACTGCGGACCAGTGCGAAGGCTTTGACGTTCCGCGTGTTAGGGGCATCCTGCAGTTTGAACGCCTGATCCGCCAAAGCTTGTACGGTACTCCAGTCTGTGGTACCCGTCGGTACCATAACAGCAGAGAGCGCTGCATGGTAGCACACTGGCAGTTCCGTTGAGTTTTCGGCTTCCTTAAGGAGTGATTTGAGCAGGCTGTCGATTGCTTCTTTTTGCTGCAGTTGTGCAGCAAGCAGGATGCGGCGGTACTGTTGCTGAGCCTCGATAGGTTCGACAAACGCCCGGGCTTCTTCGAAGGTCGCGTCAAACGTGTCTGCCGCCTGCTGATACTGCTGCAATGCTGCCAGGCAGTTGGCAAGGTCAGTTCGTGCATTGAAGGGGATCAGGAGGTTGGGCAGTGCCTGCTGCAACGAAGGAACAGCCTCCTGAAATCGTTCGAGCTGCAGCAGCAGGTTGCCGCGCAGTGCGTCCGCTCGTCCGGGCTGCGTTCCGACGCTGATGGCTTTGTCAACAGCGACTAATGCTTCCTCCATACGATCCTGCTGATTCAGCAGAAGTGCCAGTTCGTACCATGGCACGCTGCCGGCTTCCGGTGATTGCCCGGCGGTTCTGTAAAATTTTTCACGTGTTGCGGGATCCGAGGACGTTCTGGCGATACGGAGGTGTGCGGCCCACGGATTGAACCGGCCAGCAAGCAGTTCGAGGTCCTCGATTTCGCGCGTGACCGGCAGGGCTTCGCGCGAGCCGATTTCCGTCACCCGGCTGCCACTCTGTACTTCTGCCAGCGCCACTGCGGTTTTTGCAGAATCAATGGAGAGGTCGCCAATCCTGCAGGAATAGCTGAGGGCGGCACTCTTCAGGAACTCCACTGCCAGCGTACCGCCGACTCTGGCATCGCGTTCAAGTAATGTGTTCAGGAGTTTTTCCGCGGAGCCGAGATCCTTTGTGAGTGCCGCATAGCCATCGATGCTGGATTGCTCGGCAAACACGCGTTGACCATCGCTGGAGAAGCGAACTGCGGTGGGGATGGTCAGTTGGGTGACCGAGTTTGGAAAGGTGAGTGGCGGAGTGACGCTGAGGCCGGAGCGTGGATCCCAGAGTCTGACTTTGGCGGATTCGTCGATGGTTGCGAGGAGTGCGTTATCGGGGCTGAATGCGCAGTCAACAAGATGAGTGGTGCTGGCGCGGATGGAGGAGATGACCTGCCACGGCTGCTG
>CAITYU010000407.1 GCA_903896675.1 uncultured Planctomycetaceae bacterium | reverse complement strand
TCGAGGCCACACACGAGGGCACTTCCCTGCCCGGCTCGCCACGGGATGACGGCACGGAATAATGCACGAACGCGGGCATTCGGCTGCACGCTGCCACCGGTCGACACGCAGACACTCACGCCGTAGAATCTGGCCGCCTGGTGGCAGCGAAAAAAGACACAGAATTGGAGCAGGAGATTCGGCTATGACATCGGCAAGACAACGAACGCCGGGAAACGTCAGCTTACCGCTGACAACATTCTGGCTGCTGCTGATTGCCACCGCCTGTCCCCACTGCTCGGCTCAGACACTGGCCGAACGCATCCAGCCGCTGGTGCAGGCACATCGCGGAAATGCGGCAGTGGCCATTCGACATCTGGAGACGGGCGAGCAGTTTTTGTGGCGGGCCGATCTGGTGCAACCCACGGCCAGTCTGATCAAACTGCCCGTGATGGTGACCGCCCTCCGAATGGCTGATGCCGGTCAACTGGATCTCGCAAAAATGCTGCAACTGGCCGAAGCCGACAAAGTACCTGGCTCCGGAATTCTCACTGGGCACTTTTCCGCCGGACTGCAACTGTCAGTTCGGGATGCCATTCGGCTCATGATTCGCTATTCAGATAACACGGCGACAAATCTGGTGGTTCGCGAAATCGGTCTGCCAGCCACCGCCGCCTGCATGCAGGAACTGGGCTATGCTGAGACTCGGCTGAATTCCTTCGTCTATCGTGGCGACACCACAATCGCTCCGGAACGCAGCCGTCTGTACGGGCTGGGAAGTACCACGGCACTTGAGACAATCGGGCTGCTGGAACAGATTCAGCGAGGCACGGCGGCGAAACCTGAATCGTGCAAGGCCATGCTGCAGCATCTGGAAAGCTGCGATGACGACACAATGCTGGCAGCTCAATTGCCCAAAGGTACTCGGATTGCCCACAAAAGTGGTGCCGTAGCCGCATCCCGCACAAATGCCGGCTTGATCTTCGGCCCGGGCGGTGTGTTTGCCATCTGCGTACTGACAACAGAGAACGAAGATCGCAGTTGGGACGACGACAATTCGGCACACGTACTGATCGCCAAAGTGGCGCGCGCGGCCTGGGATCACTTCAATCCGGAATGGAAGCAGGCGCCGACCGAAAGTGCGGAGCTGAAAATGGGGGCATTCGGTCTGCGGGTGGAAATGCTGCAGCGAACGCTGAATGCCAGGCTCCAGCCGGATCCAGGCCTCGGAGTTGACGGAGATTTCGGCCCGGCCACCGAAGCAGCCGTGCGGCGGTTTCAGGAGACTGCAGGTCTGACGGTCGACGGCATCGTGCGTGCAGAGTTCTGGCAGAAGCTGGGACCGGTCGTGGAACCTGAAGCAGTGCCAGCCCCCGAGGTCGTGAATGCCGAACAATTGCCGCTGCAACCGGCGGAATCGCTCACTGGCCCCCCATTGGTCACCGCCGATGCATGGACGATTGTCGATGTGCAGACCGGCTCAGAACTGGCCGGACATGAGTCTGCGACAGGAAAGGATATGGCCAGCACCACGAAGATGATGACCGCGTGGCTGGTCGCCAGACTGCTGCAAAAAGCACCGGAACTGGCACATGAAACGCTCACTATGTCGACTCGCGGCGACAACACAATCGGTTCCACATCCGGAGTTCGCAGCGGAGAATCGCTGTCGATAGAGGAAGCCCTGTTCGGCCTGATGCTGCCTTCCGGCAACGACATGGCGGTGGCCCTAGCCGAGCACTTCGGAGGCAGGGTACTGCAACTGCTGGAACTGGGGCTGCCGGACGGTGAACAACCGTCACAGGATCCGCTGTTGCGTTTTGTGCAGTCGATGAATGCTGAAGCTGTCAGGCTGGGCCTGACGAACACGCATTTCGAGAACCCGCATGGGATGACCGGTCCCACTCACTATGCCTCGGCCACTGATCTTGCCAAACTGGCGCGACACATGCTGCAGGATCCGCTGCTGAACCGGATCATCACGACTCGGCAGCGCGGCGCTGTCCTGTCCGGTCCGGGCGGGTATCAGCGCAATGTGCTGTGGAAAAACACGAATGAACTGCTGGGCATGGCCGGGTATGCGGGCGTCAAAACCGGCACCACGGATAAGGCGGGAGCCTGCCTCGTGTCGGTGGGTGAACGCGACGGTCGGCAAGTGATCGTCGTGGTACTGGGTTCAGCCGCTTCCGAATCTCGGTATACTGACAGTCGTAATCTGTACCGCTGGATCTGGTCAAACGTTTCACAGCCAGACAAATGACAGGGGCACTGTCAGGATTCGCGGGCCGTCCGGTGTTGTGAAGTTCAGCGTCAGGACTCCCTGCTGTATCCCGGTAACGGGCAGATCCTTCAGTCCGATTGTGATCTGGAATTTCTGTTCGGTGGAGTCCGTGGGATTTCCGGAGTTCTCTGACGATGGTGTGCTGCGGTTGGCGTACAACTGTGCCGGCCAGCAGTCGATGGTGCTGAGCATCCAGTCGGCGGGAGCAGTGATCTGCAGATCGGATCCTGCCGACTGGCTGATGTCGTTTCTGTTCACGACGACTCGACCCATTTCCGGGGCGGACCGTGCGCGGGGTATTTCCGTTGGCTGAGTGCTGTCGCTGCCACCTGCGGCAGTGCCGCGACTGCCCACAACGACCGGAATCTGAATGACGGGATAATCCGGGTCACTGGTGAAGACCGAGACCAGACCGCGATGCTGGCCCGGCGGCTGGTCAGCAGTGAACTGGATGTTGAGACGAGTCTGGCTGAGTTCTTCGCCGGTGGATTGACCGGCGATGCTGGCTTTGACGAAGAAGGGTGTGGCTTCGACCTGAGCAATCTGCAGGGGTTGCTGAGCACGTCCCTCGCGAAAGTCAGAAATGCTGACCTCGTAGCGAGCATCTGCGGCTGGTTGTCCCATCACCATCACCACGCGGGGTTCGATCAGCAGTTTCTTTTCCGGCAGCAGCATACGGCAGGTCAGGGTGACTTCGCGGGGTTTGGGATCCTGATAGCGCACGTTGACCACGTATTCACGGATGCCGGCCGGCTCATTGGCAGTGCGTACGGGCAGGGTAATCCGCCCGGTCGCACCGGGGGCAATGATGCGTGCCGAGGACGTGGGTGCGAGGCAGCCACAGCTGGGTTTCAGCTCGACAATCTCGACGGGATTCTGTCCCAGGTTGCGAAAGTGAAATTCTTCGGTGATGACGGGGCGTGATTCAGCTTCGTACTGGCTGGAATCTGCGAGGTATGTTTCGAAGACAAGTGCCGGTCGCTCGGTCACAACCTGCAGAGCCGGTGCGGGGGCGGGGATCAGTGTCGTGAGGGCTGAGCCCAGACTGGGCAGCAGCAGCAACAGGAGCAGCCCGCGTTGCAGGGGAGTGGCACTGCGTTGTTGATCTGTGGCGTTCATCGGCAGCGGTTCCTGAGGCAGGTTCGGAAACGACGGTCTGGCGAAAGTGTCCCGTGTCGTGGGTCATCCTGAGAACAGCAGATTGCCGCAATTCAACCAAATTCCGAAGTTTATGCGTTGGTTCCCGGAGAATTTTTAGCCGATGGCGGATGTAAACGCAGGTCAGTGGCAGGTTGGTGGAAGGCAGGTTGGTGGGGCCACCCAACGAGGGCCTTTGGTCGCAGCCGACGGGCGTGATTCAGGCCGCGGCCGGGGCGACGGAGCCATATCTGAACACCCGATCACTGCCCTGCCCGGCTCGCAAGGTTGCTCTTGGGAACGCGTGGCGAACCGCCATTTGCGGCAGACGCTGGGGCCACCCAACATAAACAGAGGAGATGCCGGACTCGCTGATGGGGCCAACCCACACCGACCAGAAGGACCGGCAGGCGCGGGGGCCACCCAACACGAACAAGGGAGCC
>CAITYU010000406.1 GCA_903896675.1 uncultured Planctomycetaceae bacterium | reverse complement strand
TTTTCACGCAGTTCGTCAGTCTTCATGGCGATTCTTTGTCGTATTCACGGACGGCATAAACGAAGTTTGCGGGGAGTTTATCGGCTTTTTTGCCAGGATGCACGCCATTTCCCTGGAGGTTCCCGCCGTCGGCGCCTCAGGCCCCTGCGACCAGTCAGACGGCTGGAATCGGGAAATCGACTGGAAATCCAGCGCTGCGGCGTTCAGAATGGTGTCCTGCCGAATATCGGCCCGCTGCAGCGGACCTCACCCAAGCCCTGACCTGTACCTCCTCGCCCACCGGGTTCTCCCTCCATGGAAATGCTCGCGATTGTCCTCACTTCCGCCGTTCTGCTGGCCATCGCCTACGCCACTTACGGACGGCTGCTGACACGTCTGTTCCTGCTGAATGACCGCACACCGACCCCGGCCGTGTCCCAGCGCGACGGTGTCGATTACGAACCCTGCGACACCGGCCCGCTGCTGAGCCAGCATTTTTCCGCCATTGCGGCTGCCGGGCCAATTGTCGGGCCGATCCTCGCCGGGAACATGTTCGGCTGGCTGCCGGCACTGCTGTGGATCCTGGGCGGATCCATTTTCATCGGCGGAGTCCACGATTTTGCCGCTCTGGTTGCCTCCGTCCGACATCGCGCCAATTCCATTATTGATGTCGTGCGAGTCCATATCAGTCGCCGCGCTTACCTGCTGTTTCTGGTGTTCGTCTGGATGGCGCTGATCTATATCGTAGTCGCCTTCACCGATATCACCGCCAATATGTTTGTCGGGGCGCTGGACCTGCAGTCCGGCAAGTCCTATGCATCCATGGCCCAGGCCCGCGCAGCCGGGGAAGGGGCGATTCTCGTACAGGCCGGCAGCGTAGCCACTTCCTCGCTGCTGTATCTGCTGCTGCCGATCGTCATGGGCCTGCTGGTCAGGTCCGGCCGGCTGACCATGTCGCAGGCCACGCTGGTATTTGTGCCCCTGGTAATCCTCGCCATCCTTGCCGGTCCGCTGCTGCCACTGAATCTGGACGATGTGGTGCGTTCATTCCGCCCCAGCCTGACTCCGCAGGAAGCCGCCGGGCTGGCGGTGCGGTGCTGGGACGTGTTCCTGCTGCTGTACTGCGCCATTGCCTCGCTGACACCAATGTGGCTGCTGCTGCAGCCGCGCGGACAACTGGGCGGCATTTTTCTGTACGCTGCGTTAGGCGCCGGAGCCCTGGGATTGATCATCGGCGGCTTGACGGGCATGCAGGAAATCCGCCAGCCCGCCTTCAAAGGCTGGGTTGACCTGAAGGGCAACTCACTTGCGCCATTCCTGTTCATCACAATCGCCTGCGGTGCCTGTTCCGGCTTTCACGCACTGATCGCCTCCGGCACCACATCCAAACAACTCAGTCGCGAAGCCAGCGCCAAACCCATCGGCTATGGCGCCATGCTGCTGGAAGCCATGGTCGCGATTGTCTCGCTGTGCTGCCTGATGCTGCTGGCGCCGGATTCACCACTGACCAATGCCAGCCCGAATTTCATCTATGCGAACGGCATCAGCGAGTTTCTCGGGTTTATGGGACTGCCACGCGCGCTGGGCCTGACGTTTGCCCTGATGGCCTTCAACACGTTTGTCTATGACACGCTTGATGTCTGCACCCGTCTGGGGCGATTTATTCTGCAGGAGCTGTTCCGGATGCCCGGCACAGCCGGTCGCTGGCTGGGCACCCTGATCACGGCAGGCGCACCGGTATTTTTCGTCACGCGTCAGTCGGCACCCGGAGTTCCCCTGTGGAAACAGTTCTGGGGCCTGTTTGGAGCCAGCAATCAACTGCTGGCAGCGCTCACACTGTTATCTGTGACTGTGTGGCTCTGGAGAACTCGTCGAGCTGCCTGGGTCTTCCTTGTCACCGGCGTTGGGGCCGTACTGATGTACGTCATGAGTTCGTGGGCCCTGTTCACGATGATCCACGCCGGCTGGGACAATCGCGGCTCTGACCCGGTCGTCTGGATTGCGATGCTGTTACTGGCCCTTGCGGCAGCGATGCTGGTTGAAGCAATAGCCGCCCTGCTCCGCCGCCCCGAATCGCAGCAGCCCGCACTGCAACCAGCCTGACCACGCAGAACACGACAAAAACCGTAGCCTGGGCTTTAGCCCGGGCAAGCCTCCACCCCACCCACCCCACCCGCGCTCCCACCCCACCCACCCAACTCAGACGTTTGTGCTCGGCGCCATATCGACGTCGCCGACACGGGCCCTGTTGCAGGTCTTGTCGAACTTGATGACCACCATTCTGTGGTTTGCAGACCCAATGCCAGTATCCGGTTCCGCACACTCGGGAATCGCGCATCCTGAGGCCGTTTTCCAGGGATCTGACATCCGCCTATTGTTCATTGCCTTCGGGAAAACGCGTCGTCTTCCATGTGGCCAATGGTTCGGTCTCAGAAAAAGCGCGGCTTTCAAGAGTTCCGGCGTGGATGTCTATCGAGAGGGAATCAATAACTCCGGCATGTACGGTAATAATATGCCCGGGAGCCACTGGGAACCACTGCTGCGGCATCTCTTTACCGTCAAGCGTCATGACACGTCCGCCGGACGCAAAGTAGAAGTCGTGTTGCCACCCACGTCGGATTCCCTTCCACGTGATCCTGGTAAGTGCGTCACAAAAGGCGCCCAGTTCTGCGTCCACCAACCGCGTGCCTCCTGTCGCCGAGGGGACGGCATCAGCGACGCGAGCAGCAGTGTCAGCATAGATCCAACGCCCACCGCCGACTTCAACGAATTCATTCTTTCCATTTCGGGGGTCCATGTGCATATCCAGTTGTTCGTACAGTCTATGCACAGAACCGCCAGCCTCCTGGCTGAGTTCTACATATTCCGGCGTTTCCACCACATTTTTATAGACAACAGTGGACTCTCCCCGACGAGAAACAAAACGCTCGATCCATTCCCCGCCCGTCCCCCTGATAAAGTAGGCTCGCTCACCCCTTGCAGAGTTTCTAACGAAGACCGAACGCAGCTTTGTGGTAGCCAGTTCAGACCCCAGTCGCCTCACCTCGGCATTCAACCTATTTGCTTCTTCAAGACTGAGCGCCTTCATTGCTGCCTCAAGTCGACTGCGAACTTCTGAGATCTCCTCGTTTTTGAGGGCCTCAAATTGAGTTTCATATGTCTGGCGAAGCGAAGCAAGTTGCTCGAGATACTGGCCTGTCAGCTTAGCACGACGTTCAGCGACAGTTTCCACCTGCTTCGTGGTGGCCTCGTCAAACGTAAATGAAAAGAGTGCTGTTGACACGACACCCGCCACGAGAAATATTCTGGCCATATGGTAATCCGTGGGAGAGAACGTGATGGATCCAGGACCTTGTACGAACGCCGCTGAGCCCGATGCGTACAGTCATCGCTATCGCGATGGTAAATCGCTGTTAATTTAACGCAACGACCCAATGTGTGCAACGCTAGCCCGAACCTGGAAAGTGAGGAAATCGTCTTAGGTAAGTTAAAAACTGGATTTGCGAAGAAAGGGGTTCTTCCGGGATTTTCGTGGCTAACTTTCCCTAACTTTCAGGCTCAGTGCTCCACAGAACAACAAAATCCGAATTCGATCGCACTCAAAGTTGCGAAGGCGTCTTGCCGCAGACTTGATCGCCTGAATCCGGCTTTTCAATCCGTCGGCTGCTCCATTGCTGATCGGCGAAGAAAACCATGTCAGGTTTCCAGCGATTCGAGTCTTCAGCATCTGACCTGGTTCTTCTGGCAACTTCGTGGCAACACGTTGAATTGATTGGTGTTTTCAAAATGCAACGATCCGTGTTTTTGGAGTCGGATCTATGGACATGTTGTCTCGTCACTATCATCAGCTAGCGGGCTTGAATTCGGACTGGGCAATCTCGCATGTGCAGTTGGATGTGCAGAGCCAGACGCTGACGTTGTCTCTGGAGTTCGTTGGCACTCGTGTGGTGTGCCCGGAATGTGGGGCTGAGTGTTCCATGAGGGATCATGCAGCTGAACGAAAGTGGCGTCACCTCGATGCAATGCAATTTCAGACGACGTTGATCGCACGGATTCCTCGCTGCTCATGCGACCGGTGTGGCGTCAAGACAATTTCAGTTCCGTGGACGGAGAAGCATAGCCGCTTCACTCTGTTGTTCGAGGCCTGCGCCATGATCGATGGGAATCGCTTCGGCGCAGGTCAGGGCTACGTGAGTGTGATGACAGACATCGATCAATCTCGTGTTCTGGAAGTGACTGCGGATCGCACGACGGACGCTTCCGATACCCTCTGGAAAACGCTGTCGGAGGAGCAACGGAGCAAGGTGAAGCCAGTCTGCATGGATAAGTGGCAAGCCTATGAGACAAGCACAGAGCGAAACGTCCCGCAGGCCCGCATCGTGCATGATCGCTTGCATGTCGCAAAGTCTCTGAACGAAGCTGTTGACAAGGTCCGTCGTACGGAACACCGCGAACTTCAGCGGGACGGTGATGATCGGCTCAAGGGCGTTCGACAGATCCTGCTGTTCAATCCGGAAAACGTGGGTGGGGAAAAGGATGAGGAGCTCGCTGCATTGCGGAAAAGCACACTGGCGACTGGCCGAGCATGGAGCCTGAAGGAGATGTTCCGTTTCTTCTGGCAGGAAACCGACGCGGTTGGTGGTCGAGCTTTTTTTCAATCATGGTATGCCTCGGCGATTCGCGGCCGGTTCGATCCCGTCAGGGAGGTCGCGCGGATGCTGAAGACCCGCCTCGACAGAATCCTGACGTGGTTTGCTTCGCCAATCAGTAACGGAGTCGCTGAAGGATTCAACAGCCGGATTCAGTCGATCGAATCCGCGGCGTGTGGCTTCCGTATCTTTGAACACTACAGAATTCGAATTCTGTTTTACTGCGGTAAACTCAGCCTGAAACCCGGTGAAACTTAGCCACGAAAATCCCAGAAGAACCGATCAGAGAGCCTCGATATTAAAATCGCGGTCCGCATGATGAACGGTGACAATCAATACGGTATCGTCGGCAAAGCGATAGATCACACGATACGTCCCGTGGAAAATCTGTCGATATTGATGACTGTCGTCTTCTGGCAGCCACGACCCTGATTCCGGCTGAGATGCAAGGGAGTCAATTCGAGAAATCATGCGGGACGCAAAGCGTCGGGCTCTGATGCTGAATCCCGACTGATGTAAAGAATGAGGGCCTCGATATCTTCGAGAGCGCGGGGTGCCCAGACTATTGAAGCCACTGGCTGAGCCTTTGCTTTGCAGCTTCATGCGGGATGCCCTGACCCTGAGATAACTGCTTCTCTGCCTGCTCGATCTTGTCCAGCAGGTGCAGTTGTTCGATCAGGGAATCAACGTCAACGACCTCGGGAAGGCCGGAAACAACCTGTTCCAATTGCGTTTTCTTCATTTCCAGCGATCCTCTTTGTCACACCAGCCAGTCTCTCTCTGAAAATGATACCATTGAGATCATTGGCAGTCGACCGGAAGTCGCTGAATCCACTCGGGAAGTGCGACCAGCAACTGATCGCCCGCCTGACTGCAATCGAGGCTCCAGGCAATCCCCGCCTCTGTAACCCTACCCCCCATCCATTGTATTCACAGCCCTCACACTGACTCGGTTTGTGTTTTCTTCAATCGAAACAGTTGACCGTGGGTGCGGTTTGTGTCTGGGAGGGCGTATCCGTCGCTGCGTTCTACTACTGGCGGAAGAAGCTGGCCAGTGGCCAGCCGAGGTGGCGAACGACGGGGAGTCCGGTGGCCACGGAAGTCGTTTCGCAATCAAGTGGCCCACGGAGCCGGAAGCCCTTCCTGCCGGTCCGTGTCGCAGAACGTTTTTCAGTGACTGCTGCCGTGCCGGGGACCACAGTCCAGGCCCCCACCTCGTCAGCTCGTCACCTCGTCAAACGGCGGGCGCAGACACTGTCCCGGCGCTGCCAGCCCGGATCGAAATCCGACTCACGAATGGTGTCTGCACCTCTGTTACCGGGCATTGAACCGGACACGCTGCACACCTTGATCAGCACAGCTCTGAGGCACGACCTTGATGTCTGGGCGTATCTGCAAGCTCCGCTCGGTTTCAGCGAATGATGGGCCGGACCTTCATGGAAGGTCCGGAAATTCAGGGAATACATGCACCAAAACGTGATGTTGTGTCAGGATGGCAAGTGTCCTGGGGTCCACATTCGTCCGCGCGAGGGTTTCTGCCCAATCTGTTGCGACTGCGGCCGCAAAGGCCCCGTGTGTGACCATCTTCCGAAAGCTCGGTGATTCGAGTTCATAACGAACGCTGTACACGGGGGCTTGATCGCTGCTCGTCACACGACGTCACTTCGAGAAATTCTGAAGCTCAACGGAGACAGTGCGCGCATGGCTGTCTCGGGACGCCTTCCAGCGATTCCGGGAATACTGCTCTCCGGCATGGGCGGGCAAGTTCCTCGATGAGCGGGCAGATCGCACCATGCGTACGCTGTCCGAACACCAGTTTCACAGTGTTGAAACTTGAAATACCAGCCCCGGGTTGCTAGCCTTTCGGAGAGGTTCAATTCGTCTCTGAACTGCCCCTTTCTGCATCTCAATGACTGCTACAGGTATGCGACAGCCTCAGATTGACTCGTCGCTCCGGGAACTTCAAGCCAGTCTTGATCAGGCAAAACTGCGTCGTGCAGCGTCGATGTCGATTGCTGAAAAGCTGCGTATGGGAGCGGATCTGTACGACGAGTGCATTCGCTGGCAGAGGCACATCATTCAGGCGGAACACCCGGAGTTCGATCCCGTGCAGGTGGACTCTGAACTGGACCGCCGGCGGGTAATTCGGCGGAAGCTCAGGGATGCCGGCCTTGTGCAACCATGCCCTCCAAAGGCCGCTGGTGACGATGACCAGCTTTGACTGCCTTGCCGAAGTCCTGCGTGCAATTCACGCACAGCAGATCCCTTATATGCTCACCGGAGCGTTTGCCAGCAATGCGTACGGCTATCCACGCGCCACACAGGACGCGGATATCGTCATCGAGTACAGCGAGGGTGTGCTCCGCCGACTTCGTGAAACGCTCGGACAGGATTTTCAAATCGATCCCCAGCCAGGCTTCGAACTGAAGACCGGAACCATCCGAAACCTGCTGGTGCATTTACCGACAAAGTTCGAGGTCGAACTGTTTCGGCTTGGGACAGATCCCCATGACCAGCAGGGTTTTGCCCGTCGGCGGCGACTGTATCTCGCAGAGTTGCAGGCCGAAGTGGTGATTCCCACAGCGGAAGACGTGGTGCTTCAGAAGTTGCGCTGGCAGCGTGACAACAATCTGGCGGATGTCCGCGTTGTGATTGCCATCC
>CAITYU010000405.1 GCA_903896675.1 uncultured Planctomycetaceae bacterium | reverse complement strand
GTGCGGGTGAATCGTCGCAACCTGCGAGACATTCAGGATGCTGCGGCGGCAGTACCGGGCTACGAGGCCAACAGTGTGGCGATGGATCTGGGGGTTGGAGGCATGCGATCGCTGCTGTCGCGGCTGCAGGCTTCGATGACGTTTGTCCCGGTCAAGCAGGTCAAAGCTGGTGATCGGTCGCTGCTGGAAGTTACGGGGCGTTGGAGCGACCGGGTGCGAAAGGAGATTTTTCAGCTCCCTGAGGGGTCTTTTGTGGACAGTCGTCCGCATGTGCCGGAGTATGTGCGGGTGTATGTGGATCAGGAGACGATGCTGTTGCGGCGTATTCAGTTTCTGAAGCACAGTCTGGATGCCACTCAGAAGATGGCGCGTCCCCTGCTGACTCTGGATCTGCGGAATCTGAAGGTGAACGAACCGGTGGACGCGGCGCTGTTCACCTATACTCCTCCGGAAAAGACTCCGGCTGAAGACCAGACGGAAGCGGTAATCAAGGCGATTAAAGCCAGTCTCCAGCCGGCAGCGTCACCCGGTGCTGCCACCAGCGAAGCGCCCCCGGCGGCTCCGAAGGCCCCCTGAACGGATTGCGTGTCCCCTGCCCTGCAACTTCAGCCCTGCAAACGAAAAGCGGGGGCTTTGTCAGCCCCCGCAGGTTAAGTTGGTCGGCCGGCATTCCGCAGCGACTCAGGTGGACAGGATGCCTTTGGCTTCCAGGTAGGCGATGACTTCGCGAGCCAGTGCTTCGATGCCTTTGTTGTCGGAATCGAGCACGAGTTCCGGGTTTTCGGGGGCTTCGTAGGGAGCACTGATGCCGGTGAATTCCTTGATTTCTCCGGCGCGTGCCTTTTTGTAGAGTCCTTTGGGGTCGCGGGATTCGCAGGTTTCCAGGCTGGCCTGCACGAGGATTTCGATGAATTCACCTGCGGGCAACAGGGCGCGACACATATCACGGTCGGCCTTGTAGGGCGAGATGAACGCGGTGGACACCACGTGGGCGGCGTCGGAAAACAGCTTGGCCACTTCACCGATGCGACGGATGTTTTCCGTGCGGTCAGCAGGTGAAAAACCAAGGTTTTTGTTGAGTCCCATGCGGATATTGTCACCGTCCAGCACGTAGGTGTGGATCCCGCGTTCGTGCAGGAGCTGGTCGACGGCATTGGCGATGGTGCTTTTGCCGCAACCGCTCAGTCCGGTGAACCACAGCACAGCACCGCGGTGGCCGTTCAGTTTCTGACGGTCTTCGCGAGTGATGCGATGGGCGTGCCAGGTGACATTGGTGGCTTTCTGTTCGGTCATTCCTCGAGGTGCTCCTGCTGAATTCAGTGAGTGTTGGGCTGTTGCTGAAAATCCGGGGCTTTGAATCCGGTGTCGCGCGGGATGATAGAGGACCCCGGGGTTCCCGCAATACCCCGAAAGGCTCTGGAATGCCGTGCCTGACGGTTTTTTCGGAATTGGCGTAGTGCGACATGGTCTGCCGATTCCCGTGCTCGGCAGTTTTTACTCGCTGGCTGCAAATTCACCGCTGCTGCGTAAAATTTGCGGAGAGACGCGCCGGAAAATCCGGTGTGGACTTCGTGTCGTGCCGGTGTGGCATCGGCGGGCGGGGTGATTTTTGTGATTTTACTGCTGAAACAGGATCTGCCAGCGATGTCCGCAGACTCGTCGGAATCTCGAAGCGTGCCTTCCAGTCAGGGCAGTCCCGCGTATGGTCGTCCGGAGGAATTGCCGCCGGTGAAGCCACCGTCTGCCGGGTTCATTGTGCAACTGTTTCTGATACCGGCACTGATTGTGATGGCGGTCGTGGCTGTCTGGGCATTGTTCGGCCGACTGGCGGATTCCGGCACGGACTGGGGTCAGTTGGTGGCCGAGCTGGGCAGTGGGAACGAGCATCGTCGGTGGCGGGCGGCCCAGGAGCTGGCTCAGTTGATTCGCAATGACCAGCTGCAGCCGCCGATTGATCGCCAGCCACTGTCCGGAAATCCGCAGGTTTGCCAGGCCCTGGTGAAACTGCTCAACGAATCGCTCAATCAGACAACAACGGCGCAGGAGGACATTCTGCACCAGGAATTTCTGGCGCGCTGCATGGGGTCGCTGCAGGACAGTTCGCAGACCTTGCCGGTGCTGGCGCTGGCGATGCAGCCGGGACGTGACGTGGAAGTGCGTAAGAGTGCTTTGATGGCGGTGACGACGATCGCCGGTGAAAAGTTTGACAAAGCGATGGGTTTTGCGGGGGATGGTTCCGATGCGGACGACAATCTGCAGCGGAAACCACTGGCTGAGCCGTGTCTGGGGGATGCTGCGGTGCTTGAGCAGTTGCGCGTGGCCGCCCAGGATTCCGAACCTGTGGTGCGGCATCTGGCAGCCTATGCGCTTGCCAACGTGAGTGGCCCGAGCAGTATCGAGCAACTGCAGGTGCTGCTGCTGGACGGTGACCGTCGAACGCGGGCCAATGCCGTGATGGGACTGGCTCGCAATGGCGTGGCCGCGGCCCTGCCGGAACTGCAGAAACTGTTGCAGGAAGTGTTGCAGCCGACGATATCGTCCGAGTCTGTGGCGTCGGAGGACCAGACGGAGCGAGTCCTGCAGCAGCGGATGTGGCAGGCCGAGCAGCCCATCATGGCTCGCAACTGCCTGCGAGCAGTAAGGGATCTCTGGTTGGTGGCGACTGCGGAACAGCAGGCTCAGTTGAAGCAATCTGTCGAGGCGATCGGCGGGGCGGATCTGTTTGCGGCCGATGTCCGCAATCAGGCGCGGGAATTGCTGCAATGGATCGGGCGGTAAGTTTTCAGTTGGTCAGTGGTCAGTGGTCAGTGGTCAGTGGTCAGTGGTCAGTGGTCGGTGGTCGGTGGGCAGTGGTCAGTGGTCAGTGGTCAGCGGGCGGGGATTACCGGCCCTTCTGATTTGTCGGAC
>CAITYU010000404.1 GCA_903896675.1 uncultured Planctomycetaceae bacterium | reverse complement strand
CCGTTTGCCCGCGACGACCGAACATCCACCACGCCAGCCAGCCAATCGCCAGACCCTGCGCAACTGGACTGGTCAACAGCCCCGAACGCAGCCCGGCCAGCAGAAACGCGCCCGTCAGCATCCACCGCACCGGGGCCGGCAAATCCTCATTCCAGAACTGCCGCAGCGAACCGAATGCGAAACCGGTTGCTCTGGCCATCGCAGCCTGCGGTGCCGCTGTCCCCGCCGCGGCGGGGGCTGTGTTCACTGTGGCGGCCGCCGCTGCGGCCATCCCGGCCCCCACTGCTGCCGCTGCAGCACCGGCCACGCCCTGCGGACGGACCGCCTGCGGACTGCCCGGAAACAGCTCGTCCGACTGCAGCGAATGAAATACAGCCGGTTGCTGCAACGGCAGTCCCGTCGCCGCCACGGCCTCCCGAAATCGCTGCTGCAGCGTCTCCACGTCGTGAATCCGTCGCTCCGGATCCTTCTCCAGTGCCGCTGCCAGCACCGTTCGCAGCGGCGTCGGCAGCAGCCGCAGATCGGGCTCCGCCGTCAGATGCTTCATCAGAATCTCACCGGCACTCTCACCCTCAAACGGCACCCGCCCCGTCATCATTTCATACAGCATAATCCCCAGCGAGTACACGTCGACCTCGAGGCCATAGCGGCCACGAGCCACCTCGGGGGCCATGTAATACACCGTGCCCACGCTTTGCGTCTGAGCACTGCGGCGACTTTCGGAAATGAACTTGCTGAGGCCCACGTCGCCCACCTTGACGACACCACCATCACTGAAAATGTTGGCAGGCTTCAGGTCGCGATGCACGAGGCCCCGGTCATGCAGAAAACTGAGCCCCGCGGTCATGCCCGTCAGCCAGTTCAGTACCTGCTGCAGCGGCATGCCGTCGGCATGCTGCTGCAGCGCATCATGCAGGCTTTGCCCGCCCACATACTCCATCACAATCCAGTGATCCCGCTCCGCATCCTGACGGATGTCGAAGATCGTCACCAGATTGGGGTGCTTCAGATTCAGACACTGCGAAACTCCACGCAGCTCCACCTCCAGATTGTTGTGCAGCAGTTTGAGCGCGACTTCCTTGCCCGCATCGGTGACCGCATAGTAGACCTCGCCGAACCCGCCGCGATGAATCGCACGCTTGATCGTGATGCCTTCCAGAGGTCTGGTGTCTGGTGCGAATGTGAACTTCATGAGTCTTCAGTCCTGACCGGTTTCAGACGGCAGAGTTCGTGCGACCGGGTTCCAGCCTGAACCGCAGCTCAGGCCCGGAAAGAATGGCTCCCTGAGACAAATCCTGCTGATCAGGGAGCGGTGCATCAGCGAGTGTCAATGGCATGCGGGAACGGCACAGCAACTGCTGCTGGCGACGATACAACACCACGGAATCCGGCCAGCCGGGACAGCACACGTGATTGTCCGGCCGCGGACCCAGCAGCAGCGTGTCAGCCATCAGCAGGACTCCGCTGAGACTCAGCCGCGGCTGGTGCCCACTGAGGAAATCGAGGCGAGCTGAAGCCGACAGCACACTGGGAATCCGAAATCGCAGCCGCACCCGATCCCCCAACTGAATTTCACTGCCATTCCTCAGCAGTGTTTGCCCCGTCACCGCTCGCCCACCCACCGCACATGACTGCAGCGGCAGCAGAAACCACGAGTCATCCTGACGCAGGAATCGAGCATGCCGGCGGGATAACGGAGCCAGCAGCGGGATGTCGGCCACTTCGTCCGTCGCCGCCGCCGCCCCTATCAGCAGATCTTCCCGACAGAACACCTGCCAGACGCCGATCGCGTCCACCCACAGGAAAAAGTTATCGGACTGACCTGCTGACACGATGGCGGTCTCCTGCCAGGGACGGTTGCTGCACACGCTTGCCATGGACTGCATCTTCTACCGAAGCCCGGGGAAACTCAATTCAGCAGGCTGTGTCCGGGGGCCGATTGAGAATTTGCCGGACCTGGCCTCACAGTTGCGGCCCCGAGCTGCTGCCGGATTCAGTCGACACTGCAGGACCCGCGGGAACGCCACGAAAGTGTCGGTCGATATCGCCCAGCAGGTCCGTCGGTTCCGTCGGCTGACTGGCTTCCTCCACCGGAATCCGACCCAGCACCTGACCTTCGGTCTCCAGCATCGATTCCCGGACGTCCAGAGCATGCCCGACGTCCCGAATCAACTGCTCAACGCGTGCCAACTGAGAATCATCAACCTGCATCGAATTGATGGCCTCTGCCGCCTGCACCTGCCGCAGCCGAGCCTCCAACTGAGCGATCTTGACGGCCAGATCCTGCTTGCGGGACAGCATTGTATCCAGCTTCCGCTGATTCGCTCGCAGCGTGTCCCTCTGAGCTGTCAGGATCTGGTGATCACGTTTGACGCAGTCTTCCGCGGTGCAGAAGGAAGCAAAGCGGTGCGCCAGATCAGCCTCCACCTCGGCTCGCGAATACGACACCGTGCGATAGGTGTAGGTGGAATGTCCAGCCTCCAGATCCTTCCGCAGCGTCAGGATGGCTTCCTTCTGCTGAGCGAGGCTGGCTTCGCGGGAAGCGATGCTGCGTTCAAGATCCTTCACGTCGACTGACTGGCTGGCGACGGTTTTCAGATGTTTTTTGATTTCAGGCAGCAGGTCATCCACTTCCGTACGAATGCGATCCAGTTCGAATTCGACGGAGATTTCCTGGCGGACGGCATCCCGCACATTGTGGCTCATGGTTTTGACATAGCTGGAGGCATCGCTGCCCAGCAGCATGGTTCCGGCGAGTGCAGCGGCGGCGGTTCCGGTGATGAGTCTTTTGAGCATGATTCGATTCCTCGGAGTTTGAAACACATTCTGATTCCGGAGGGCTGCAACCTGCGAACCCGGGCTCGCGGAATGGGGATGTCATTCGCCGGCCAAAGGGAATCCCTGGCAGAATTCGAAAAGATTTCGGCAAGATTCCGAATTTCGGTCGCGGGGACTGCAGTGGCGATGCTTGCCACAGGCACCGGACCCGCCACCCGACGCTCAGGAAATTACGTCGAGGACAAAAACCGCAGCCTGCTTTAACCCGGGCAACTTACGCCCCCAGCACCCCGAAAAACACTGCATTTTTCAACCGGAGCAAGTCGGCCTCACGCCTCCAGCCGACTTTTGTCTTCGGCGTCATTCCTGCCCGGCCACGGGTGTTGACCCTTCGGGAGGGCGAAGCTCCTGCTGAGCCGAACCGCCCGAGGGGACTTTGCGATTACTGAACACTGATTACTGGGCACTGGCGTCCGGCTCGGCAGGAGCCTCGCTCTCGCTGGTGGAACCAACGAGCACCAGTTCGGTGCCCACTTTCAAGACAAAATCCGATGGCTTCCGCCAACGGCTCGCCCTCGGAATGCCTCGGCTATTGGTGCCTTGGGCGGTCAGAATGCTTCTTCACACCGCGCACTTCTTTTTACGTTGAGCCCGTTTTTTCGAGTACGAGTACGAATCTTGAGTGGGAGGACTCTGGCGAGAATGAATCCGTGGGCCCCAAAACCCAGCCCGGGCGGTTTTTGGACAAAAGTCGGTTTGCGGTGCTGGGGGTGTAACCTGCCCGGGCTGAAGCCGAGGCTACGGTTCTTGTCCCCCGCGTCATTCGTGCCCGGATGCCCTCGCACTGTTCATTCGACCGCAGCGAATTCGGCGTTGCGATGACCGGCTCGGACTGCTGCTCGACCGATGAATGCTCCCGCGGCGGCCGCCAACAACAGCCTGACCACGCCTGTCACCAGCAATGCCGCATGCTGCTCAAAGTGCTCAGGCAACACCACCGTATCAGCAACCGCCCACATCCACGCGATGGGATTGGCAACCAGCAAAAACATCAACGCCCCAATCTGACTGGCCCTGCGAACATCCGTTCGATTTCCAGCAATCGAACCAGCCAGCATGCCCCAGGTCGCCATGGGAATCACGCTGAAATACCGCAGCAGGTCGTGAAATGGCCCTGTCGCATCGGTAAAACGTGACAGCAAAGTCGAGATCAGCCAGAGTCCCAGTCCCGCACCCAAACCCAGCCACGAACCCGCACGTGATGCCAAAACCGCCGCAGAATTCTGCCCCTGCACCTGTTCTCGAGTCTTCCGCAGGCGCCAATGAATGCCCGTGAAGAGCAGGCCAAGACCGGTTGAGGCGAACAAAATCAAGGCAATCACAACCAACACTATCACCGCCATTGCCCACACGAATCCCATGAACTCATTGTCCAGCATGATTCCCATTGTCGTTCTCCGGTAAGCAGACTCTCAGGTTCAAATCGGTCAGTGCACACTAAGATCCAGCACTTGCTGCAGTCACTCAAATCCTGCCATCAACGTCCCACGGGTTTACCGTCCGTGCAGCCATCGGCCTGAGGTGTTCAGCCAGTCGTTCGCGTCCAATCCGCACCGCCAGCACTCCCGTGACAGCTCCCGCCACCACATACAGCAACTGGCCCGCCGCCGGTCCCAGCAGCAGCGGAAACTGCTCAAAGGAGTTCTCTGGACGCAGAACCAACTGGCTGATCAACATCAGACTGCCGGCTGGATCGGCCATCAGCAGGAACATCAAGCCACCCACCAGCCCTGCGGTGCGCTCGTTCGATCGATTGCCGGCAATCGACCCTGCCAGCATACCCCACGCGGCACTGGGAAGGACCCCGATCAATCCGAACAGCGACAGCAACCCACCCAGCGACTCGCTGCCGGTCATGGTCGACAGTGACATCAGCATCCCAGCACCGGACACGACAATCCCGGCAATCAATCCCAGCTTCGCTCCGGCACGCGAACCGTAAGCAGCCACCGTATGGATGCCCTCCACCTGCTCACGGTCAGCCCGCAATCGAAAATGCATCACAGCGACTACTGCCGCAAGCACCACCGGAATAACCACCGCCAGAATCAGCAGCACGGCGAGAATTCCGAACAGACCGAAGACAAAGCTGAAAAACTCGAGTTCTGATCCACGCATCGCTGGGCTCTCCACTTGCATCTGTTTGCAGGTTGTCACCTCATCGCGAGGCGATGCCATGTTGATATGCAGTTTCTGTGCCAAAAAAAACGCGTGTCGCAAGTGGTTTTTGATTATCACCTTGCGTCTTTTTTTATATTTTTCAGCGGGTGGCTACAGACTGGGGTATTCAAAAAATGTCTGTCGATTGGGCGTTTCATGCTGCAGTCGTTATTGCAGCGAAGTTTTCCTGCGCGGGCGTGGATTGCTCAACAGCAGCCGCCCGAGTCTTTCCTCGCGTCGCGATCTCCGGGGCGCCGGCCCTGAACTGCGGCGTTTCCCGCTTCACCTGTACAGCGGTGCGTCCGGCAGCTCACTGGTCACTTCCAGCACCTCCGGCGCCGGGACCTTCGATGGATCACGGATGTAATTCAGTTCCACCAGCACCGCATACGTCAGAAAAATCAGCAGCCCGAGGGCCACGCCGTTGGGCAAAGCTGCGTCGCCCCAGAACTTCAGAGCACTGCCGGCGGACTTGGCAAATCGCACCCGCGAACCGTCCCACTGCACGCTGTACATTTCATCCAGCACGAGGTGCGAAAGAAATCCCAGCCCCACACTGACGGCCATCAGAGTTCGTACGCGGAGATCTTCGCTGTGGTACGTCAGAAATGTCAGCTCGGAAAAAATCAGCAGAGCCGGAATGCTGTGAAACATCCCCCGATGCACGGTCAGGCGTGCCAGTAGAAAGGCTCCACCGTAACGCACAGTGCCATACGTCAGCAACGCAAAAAACAGCGTATGATCACTGCTCATTCCCAGTGAATGCACCTGCTGCATCAGCAGCAGCGGAGTGAGTGCGGCCAGCAGCGTCATCAGTTCGCGGATCGGTCGCCCACCCTCCGCATCCAGGTCCGGCAGCATGCCTGCCACCCACGTCAGTGCGGCGGCTATCGCAGACTGCACGAAACTGTAGCCCGCTGACAGAAATGCGGCTGCTCCGCAGCCGATCCCCAGCAGTCCGCTGACAGTAATATGTTCACGATAACTGGCCATGACCGGGTCTCCCGAACCCGGCTGAATTCTAACGAGCGGACAGATTTCGACAGCAGAATTCCCCGCATTGGCCGAAGCTCCCGGGCTGCGCATCTGCCCCGAACTTCCCGGGTTGCCTCGCGACGGAGTCTCAGCCATTTCCCGCGTCGGAGCTGCGGCAGTTTTCGCCGGTATTCCCTGACTTGAATGTCAAGCAAAAAAAACCGGATTGAGCGGGTTTCCTCCGGCCTGCCGTCCGGAAAACCATCCGCCGGAACAGCCCTGCAGGCCGTTCCTGACGGAATCAACAGGTGAATCGGAACAATCGGCAAAGCCTGGCTGAACGTTGCTCGATTGCAGCAACTGCTGCTGTTTTCAAACGTCTGCAGGGGCCTGCAGTGCTAGGGTTTCACACGGGTTATTCCATGCGGAAGGCCTTCAGCTTCCGTCAGCACGGATGACGCTCACGACTTCTGTCTTCCTGCTCGCTTCCGACGGTCCTGCCATGTTTGATTCCGATCGACTGAAAACCGACCTGCTGGCGCTCGGCCTGCTGGCTCTGGTTGTGTTCTCCGGACTCAGTCTGCTGAGTTTTGATCCGGCGGATCCTCCGTCGACGATCGTGTTTCCGGTCCGCGCCACGCCGGTCAATATCTGCGGCAATGCGGGGGCAGCCTTCGCGTTTCACGGTGGTCAGTTGCTGGGGGCCGGGATCTGGATTGTGCTGCTGACGCTGGCAGCGTGGGACCTGAAGCTGTTTGCCCGCGAACCATCCCGCGGCACGACTCCCACCCTGACCGGCCTTGTGATGCTTGTGGCTTCCGGCTGCGTACTGCTGCAACTGATCATGCCGGAAATGTCCACGGGTTCGCTGTATGGCAGTGGCGGTCAGGTGGGCGCGATTCTGGGCCTGCTGCTGACTCAACTGTTTTCCCCGGTTGGCATTCTGATTCTCTGTGCCAGCCTGTTTGCGGCGGGACTGGTCCTGACACCGCTGTCCGATCTGCTGCTGCCGTTTCTGAAAGTGAGCCTGTTGCCGGCGACACTGGCCGGTTCATCTTTGCGGCGGATGACTCGGGGCCTCGGCAGGACTCCTGCTGTTCCGGTGGTACGCCGTGCGTCCACGGACGCGCCGATCACTGTGCCACTGTCGTCCGCAATTGTCCCGGACGCTGCCGCTGCTGAAGTACCCGCGGTTGCGACGGCCGTGGCTGCCACCCCGGTCAAAGTTCGCGGTCGTCGGGCGTCCGAGAAAACTGAGAAAACCGCCAGGTTGCCTGCTGGGGGTGACAGCCCCGTGACCGCTGAAGAGGAACCGGCGACTCTGCCGTTCCGGCGTCCGCTGACAGCCGTCGCAGAGCCGGACCAGCAGGCGGACGCTGATCTGGACAGCAATGACGATCTGCCGCTGCCCAAAGTCGCCGTGCTGCCGGCTTCCAGTCGCAACATCCGGATCAATGCACCGGCGGCTGTGAAAGCTCCGGTTGCCGGAAATGCAAAAACAGAGCGTCCTGGTTACAGCCTGCCGGCAGTCGATCTG
>CAITYU010000403.1 GCA_903896675.1 uncultured Planctomycetaceae bacterium | reverse complement strand
GTTTGATGTGCTGACATCCAGTCGGCTGGTGGAGGCATTGGATCTGGAGCGAGAGGATGCAGCGGTGCGGGACCGTTATGGTCGTGGCAGTGCTGATCCGGCGTTTGGTGAGGACGCGGGACCGCACTGGATGGATCAGTTTCTGATGGCTCGTCGGCTGGTGGAGGCGGGTGTGCGTTGTGTGACGCTGTCATTTGGCAGTTGGGACCGTCATGGGGCAAATTTTGAGCGATTGCCGGTGCAGTTGGCGCGATTTGATCAGGGGATTACGGCATTGATTGAGGACCTGCATCGGCGTGATCTGCAGGATGATGTCAGTGTGGTGGCGTGGGGTGAATTCGGGAGGACTCCGCGAATCAACAAGGACGGTGGCCGGGATCACTGGCCTCAGGTGTCGTGTTGTCTGCTGGCTGGTGGTGGAATGCGTACTGGTCAGGTGATTGGTTCGACGAATCGTCTGGGCGAGGTGCCTCAGGATCGGCCGGTGCATTATCAGGAGGTGTTTGCGACGCTGTATCAGCGTTTGGGGATTGATGCGGGTACGGCGACGATTCCGGATCAGGCTGGTCGGCCGCAGTATTTGCTGGATCAGCGGGACCCGATACGGGAGCTGATCTGACATGACGGGAGCGATCAGTGGTCGCGGGCTGCTGCAGCGGCAGTTGACGGGGGCAGTGGCGGGGTGAGTTGGGTCGATTTCAGGAGCTGGCGTTTGGAGTGTAAACAGTGCTGCAGTTGGATCGGGTGTGGAGGGGGTGAGTGATGCTGTCTTTGTATGATGGAATTTCGGGGCGGCGGGAGTGGTTGCGGGTTGGTGGTTTGAGTGCGGTGGGCTTATCGCTGCCGGCGCTGCTGGGTTCGCGGTGTACAGCGGGTGGTGTGACCGGTGCGTCGGGTGCGGTGTCAGCATTTGGCGGGGAGCTGGGTGCGTCATTTGGTCGGGCGAAGAGTGTGATTTTTCTGTGGCTGCAGGGAGGTCCGCCGCAGCATGAGACATTCGATCCGAAGCCGGAGGCTCCGCTGGAGATTCGTGGTCCGTTTCGGCCGATCAGCACAAACGTATCCGGGGTGCATTTCAGTGAGTTGCTGCCGCGGACATCGCGTTATGCGGATCGTCTGGCGGTTGTGCGTTCGATGTCGACGAAGGATGACAATCACGATGTCAGTGGATACTGGCTGCTGACGGGATATCCGTATTTGACGGGCAGTGCGCGGCAGATCAAGCCTGCGGACTGGCCGTATTTTGGTTCGATCATCAAGATGCTGAAGCCGAGCGAGCGGCTTCCGGCGCTGACATCGGTGTGGCTGCCGGATTTGATGCGATTGAATGACAATGTGACTCCGGCGGGGCAGACGGCCGGATTTCTGGGTCCGCAGTGGGAGCCTGAGCGTTTTGTGGGTGATCCGGCCTTGCCGGCCTATGAGATTGAGGGGTTGACAGCGCGGGACGGTCTGGATCGTCTGCGGATGGATCGTCGTCGGGATCTGTTGCAGCAGTTTGAGTCACAGCTGGGTCGGCTGGAGAGTACTGGTCGTGTGGGTGCGTGGGACCGTCTGAATCAGCAGGCATTTGATCTGATCACATCCGGTGCAGCGCGTGCAGCGTTTGATCTGAGTCAGGAGCCGGACAGTGTGCGTGATCGGTATGGGCGATATACGTGGGGTCAGTCAGTATTGCTGGCGCGGCGACTGATTGAGGCGGGAGTGCGGCTGGTGCATGTCAACTGGGCTCGTGATCCAGGTGACAACGCGGTGGACAATCCGCTCTGGGATACTCATTCACTGAACGCGGATCGTTTGCAGGACAATCTGTGTCCGCAGTTTGATCCGACGTTTGCGGCGCTGATGGATGACCTGACGGAGCGGGGGCTGCTGGATGAGACGCTGGTGGTGGTGATGGGCGAATTCGGAAGGACTCCGAAGATTAACGCGAACGGTGGTCGTGATCACTGGGGGCATGTGTTCAGTTTTGCGATGGCGGGTGCCGGGATTCGTGGTGGTCAGGTGATCGGTGCCAGTGATCGGAACGGGGCGTATCCCGCAACGACTCCTGTGACAGGCGGTGACTTTACCGCGACGCTGTTTCATCTGCTGGGGATTGATTGGACGGGTGTATTTCATGACCGGGAGGGTCGTCCGCATCCGCTGACGAAGGGGGAACCGATTGCGGGGATGCTGGGAGAGTGTGAGACGGTATCGCTGCAGGTTGCGGAGGGTGATCCAGCTTTTGTGCCTCGGTTTGACACGCGTCTGCTGTTTGACGCGGATTTTCGAGAGTCGTTGCCACTGGTGTCTGTGGAGCCGACGAGTCGCGCGAAGGGCTGGCGTGCGTGGTCGCAGTCGGGTCTGTCGGTGGTGAAAGGTGCCGGTTGGTGTGAGTTTGTGTTGGTGGCGGGAGGAGAATCAGGGGGTGGACTGCTGCCCGCGGGGTCACGATGTTTGTTATCGCAGGAGATTCGCAATGCGCGAGGCGGGCAGTATGGGCTGAGGGTGCGTGCGGGTGCGGAGTCAGCGGATGCGGAGTTGCAGCGGCGTGTGCTGGAGGGTTTTCGATTTCGCCTCGTGCTGTATCGATTTCAGAACATGCAGAAGGATCCGCGGGCGATTCAGGAGCTG
>CAITYU010000402.1 GCA_903896675.1 uncultured Planctomycetaceae bacterium | reverse complement strand
GGTTCCTCAGCAGCCGGTTCCTCAGCAGCTGGTTCCTCAGCAGCCGGTTCCTCAGCAGCCGGTTCCTCAGCAGCCGGTTCCTCAGCAGCTGGTTCCTCAGCAGCCGGTTCCTCAGCAGCTGGTTCCTCAGCAGCCGGTTCCTCAGCAACTGGTTCCTCAGCAACTGGTTTACCCGAATTAGGCGAACCCTTGCCCGAGTTACCATTCACCGCGTCAACTTCCGCTGCCGCGTCAACTTCCGCTGCCGCGTCAACTTCCGCTGCCGCGTCAGCTTCCGCTGCCGCGTCAGCTTCCTCACCTTCGTTCACCGTCTCCTCCAGTACAGCCTCCTCCACTACAGCCTCTTCGGCGGCTGCCTCTTCGGCAGTCATTGCCTCTTCGGCGGCAATTTCTTCAGCGGCGGCGGCTTCTGCTTCGAGGTCTTCCGGCGTCAGGTACAGCGGAATCTTCGGGCCCTTCGCAACAGATTCCTTCGATCCCTTGTTCAGAGGTTCCTTAGCCTTGCGAACGACACTCTTTCCATCGGCGTCAGCAGCTGCTGAGTCCCGCGGAACAATCTCGTCTGCATCTTCGGCGTCAGTCTCCTCGTCGGCATCGTCAGCATCATCGCCATCGTTGTCCGACTGTTCTTCTTCGTCAGAAGGGTCGACGACCGGAATCTTTTCAAGATCCAATCCGTCCGTCAGAGCTTCTTCGAAGGTCTGCAGCGGAGCACCGCCATCACGTCCCGTTTCCGGCAGAATAACCAGCGAGTCGAGGGCGTTATCCCACTGCACGCTTTCATGGCCATTCACCAGAATCAGTTCAGGATGGTCAAATGGCGCCTTCTGGTACTTCACACGGGGGTCTGTCAGATGCTCGAGAAACTCGACCAGATTCGCAATCCCCAGGTGGTGGCCATGCAGCGACGGGATACCGCTGACATCAGTGTCCAGATCCTTCAGGTTCGCATGTTCAAAATCTGAACCGCGGACGTAGAACTGAACAACTTCTGTCAGATTCTTCATGCTGCCCGTGTGCATGTACGGACCGGTCAGTTCAACGTTGCGGAGAGTCGGAGTCTTGAAGGCACCGTCCACAGCCACTCGGTCACTGGAGGTCACAACATGCTTCGGATCGGGGTCTGCTCCGGCCTGCTCCTGACGACTGTATGACAGAGGCCCAAACAGTGGATGAGCAGCACCGACACCGAGATCCTCAGTGGTCGGACGCACTCCAATGTTGTAGAACCCTTCGTCATAAAACGCCAGACCGCGAGCCATCGGCATGTAGTGAATGCCACCGTCGGTTGACAACTGGCCACGAATCATGCTGACAGTTGCACCCGCAAACTCAGGACCGTGATGGCAGGTAATACACTTGCCTTCGTTCATGAAGATGCGGAAGCCCTTCTTTGCGTTCTCGGACAGGGCACTCTTGTCACCCTTGGCGAATGCATCGAATGGCGTCTGGTCAGATACCAGAGTCGATTCATACATCATGATGGCCAGTCCCCAGAACAGGGAGAAGTTGGCTTCCATGTGTGTGTAACCGCCTTCAGTAATCTGCTTGCCACCCCACCACTGTCGGTGGAACGCATCACGGATCAACTGAGCATAGCCCGCCGTCTCTTCATCAAGACCACGGCCATCAGAATCGCAGTAGATTCCCAGTACGCTGTCGTCTTCGTGAACTTTCTGCAGACCCAGTGGCTGCAGAGACATCAGCTTGCGACCCAGTTCCTTGAAATCGCGACCGTCAGCACTCATTTCAACAGCGCTCAGTACCGGACCAACAGCCTGGGATGCCAATGCCGCATTGTCCAGACTGATCTTCACCTTCTGCAGGTGTCCGCTCTCAGCCAGTTGATAAACCCGCGCGTCCTTGTCCAGATCGCCAAACGGATTGACACCGTTGAAGTAGCGATTGGCACGGCCGTCCCAGAACAGACGGTCATGAAACACTGCGTTGATCGTCGACGGAGCATTGCGGCCGGTCGCCTGACGAGCATTGCTGCCCTGAATGTTGAAAACCAGGTCTGCTACGTGCTTGCACTTGTCAACCGGATTGCCAATGACGATCGAAACAAAAGTCTCGGTCACAACGCCCTGAGATCCAAAGATCTGCATGGAGTCGCTGATGACCGGGTTCTTGCTGTCACCATCAGTTGAGCTGCTGCCGGGACGGGTCGGATCCTTGAAGCGATGGAACGGGAAGTCCGAAGGCTTCAGTTCCTGATTCGCTCCCTTGAACGACTGCACTGCAGCAACACCCAATTTCAGGCTGGCAGCTGACTGATGCCCGAAGGTGCTGCCCGGTGCACCCGGATGCAGCTGGTTCTTCGTGCGAATGTCAGCACCCGCATTATAGTGGCAGGACGCACACGCGGTGCGACCATCGCTGCCCGCCTGCATGTCCCAGTACAGGGCCTTTCCGAGTGCTATCGCTTTCTCTTTGTCTTTAATGAAGTCTGCCAGGTTTTCCGGCAGCGGAACATTAATCGACTCCAGTGGTCCCGGAGCCAGTGCTTCCTTCAGAACGCGAACATTCGCCACCACAGGACCGTCCGGAATACCGGCCGTTTCTGAGGCAAAACGGATGCCGGTCAGAGGCTTCACTGCAGTGAAGACCAGTTCATGCTCTTCCCACCGCATGTTGCTCTTCGACCAGCGACTGGGTCGCTTGACGGTGAACAACTTCTTTTCGCTGCCGAAGTAAACGGCCAATGTGCGAGCCTTCGAGGGGAAGGTCGACCAGTTGCCGGACATCAGGAAGCGAACGTGATAGCGGAATCCAGGCACAGTCTCGATCGCCTGGAACAGCGAGCCGGAACGGTTACCGTTCAGGTCCACTGCATTGCCGCGATCGTACGGCACCTTGAAGTCGTTGACATGCAGAGCCACATTGCCAACGTCCACAGTCCAGCGACCCACTTTACCGGGAGCCGCCACAGGATTGACAGGATCTGTCAGATCAGATTCATCAAAGAATCCATCCACCAGAACGTTACGAAGCCAAACCGGATCAGGCTCCGGCTCAGCAAATGGCTCTGCTACCGGAGCCATTCGGGGAAGACCCAGACGAGCAGCCTTCGCGTCTACACCAACATCAGGCGTCAGAGGCTCAACCTCTGCCACCGCCGGTTCCTCCAACGCAACAACCAACCCATCGACGGGCTCTACCGCACCCTTAGGCGAATCCTGAGCAGCAACATCACTGGACGAAGCCAGCATTGCCGCAGCAAGAGCCAAAGGGGAACTCACGCGAGACAGCCACGACCGCCACCGCGTTACTCGCACAGCGAGGCAGTTTGTATCTGCCAGCGCTGAGCTGTACCCTCCATGCAGCCTGCCCATGCCTTCCTGTGGCACGAACTTTTTACCAAATTCTGAAACCATGCTTTTACCGTCTCTGGTGCCAAGGGGAACAACTCACCATCAGACAAAAAATCGACACATACCGGATTTCGTTCTCCGGTTACGACCCTTCACGTCAGCACACTGCCAGGACATCTCCCTTCTGCATCAGTCCTGATGCAGAAATGCCTGACCGAGACAACGACCCGGGTACCCACGAACGCAAGCTTTCTTCATGACACGAAGTTCTCCTGCACAATCGCGCTCCGCGATGCGCACAACATGTCCGTGAACTCCGGAGAAGCAAACGGTGAGCCGTAAAGCAGAAATAACACCGCAGACCTGTCTCATGTGACAGCTGTACGAACTGCAGCGATTATCCGGGCCCTGCAACCGGTACAATCGTTTTAATCGATTCAAACATTGCCTGAATTTCTGCCGGTGACTGAGCCACGATGCAGTCTGGCACGATCTTGACGATCAGGCTGTTCAAAATGGTTTGCGCCCAATGTTCAGCGACTTTGATGGGAATTACGGTCTCGGGCACCCAAGGAGGCACGCAGCGCCGTACCAGGACAAGCCACTGCCCAACTTGCCAGACATCCCGGAGCACAATCTGGATAGGGGAAAACTTCTCGGCTTTGCCCCTCCCAAATCAACGTGCGTACGGGTCGGCGGTACACGGCGATTCCGTTGGTTAAGCGACCGCGCGGCAGGGCGGCGTGCAACGAGGGCGAGCGTCTGGAAGCATTGAGTGGAAAGAGCCTTGTGACGAGCCGGGCTTTTGTACAGACGCCAGGGACCGCGGCAGGAACCCGCCGTTTTCACGGCGAGGTCATGAGACACCCCCAGACGACGATGTTCCGAGGATCGACGGCGACTGGTCTTCCATTGTTTCCACAAGACCGCACGCAGGCGACGGTGGAGCCAGAAGTTCAGGTCGCGAAGCACGCTCGGGGTTTCGAGGCCTCGAACATAGCCACGCCAGCCTCGCAGACAGCTGCTCAACTGGCACGGTCATCTGTTCCAAAGCAATCCCGCGAGTTCAACGAGTCAGCTCACGAATCCGGCCTTTGAAACGCTGAATCGCCCTGAGGGCAATGCGATGCCTGGGAGCCCGGTGATTCGTAATACTGTAACCGAGCAGCTTCCGATTCCACGGACGGTCATTCCGTCTGCCCCAGGTAAGCCTCGAATTGACTTCATGCGCCGAAGTGCTGTCACCAGATTATTCGTTTCGCACAGCATCTCCATCAATCGCTCCGGGAATGCCGGGTGTTCGGAACTCCTCGTCGCCGCAAACGATTCGGTCCCTTCCCCGACAGCCCTCGGAGTTTCACTCCGTTCTTCTTCCGGAAAGTCCAGATGCAAATGGATTCTCCGCCGCCTGTCTTTCATGAGATTCGGGTCGTCCTGGCCGCTCCATTCAACCCTTTTCGGGGACCGGTCGGGCCTTCCCGGTTGTCACGGATTTCAGAGACACTGGCTGGTGCTTGTCCTTTCCAACGAGTGTCTCGCCTCTGATTCCGACGCCGGAGACTACGCCCTCTGCTGACTTCTGACGCACGATCACAGGCCTTGCGACCTGCTCAGTTCCGATTCCGGGAACAGACGGCGGACCTCCCAGGGTAAACTTCACCGCCTCCCGCGCACAACCGCCGGATTTACGCTCCGTGTCTTTGATGGACAGGCACTTCGCCGTCATGGGCCAGTTCGTCCGACACTCACGCCTCGTATCCGATTTCTGTGCGTCGGCTCACGCGTTTGCTCCACGCTGCTTTCAGACAGGCTGCATAAGGAACTCAGACCCTCAAGCTGCTGAACATGCTCGGCATACCCCAAAAAAAGCCGCTGACATTGCCAGCGGCTTCGCTTGCTCATTTCCTGCGAAATTGGTCCTCAATCCTGCCAGTATTGCGGCTGCTTCACCGCACCAACTCCCGGAGACTTCGGAATGGGCAGAGGATCGCCGGGTATCAGCTCAGCCGGAGGAATGTCGTTCACCGGGCCGGACGGATACCTGAATTCAGGATACCTTCCCGATCCGGAACGCCACTGCATACCTCGCTCAAGAGTCTGCTCAAAGGTCCACAGCCCCTCACCGCCGTCCCGACCAATTGCCGGTATCACCAGCAATTGGTCCATGGCCTCGTCGTAACACTCGTCCGCATGACCATTCGGGATCACCAGTTCAGGATGGTCAAACGGGGCTTTCTGCCTCCGCACACGCTCATCCGTCAGATGCTCCAGAAACTCCACCAGCGCGTCCACTTTGAATTCACTACCGTACATGCCCTCTATAGGACGAATGTCGGCCGCCAGATCCTGCCGATTCTGATCCGGAAAATCTCCCCCACGCACGTAGAATTCCACGACTTCCCGCAGTGATTTCATACCTCCATTGTGCATGTAGGGGCCGGTCAGAGAAACATTGCGCAGCGTTGGGGTCTTGAACGCACCATTCACCGCCAGACGCTGGTCCTGCGGCACAACCACTTTCGGTTCCGGATTTCTGCCCAGTTGTTCCTGCCGACTGTACGACAACGGCCCGAACAATGGATGTGCCGCACCCACACCAATGTCCTCAAATGTCGGGCGCACCCCAATATTGTAGAATCCACCATCATAAACGGCGATTCCAGTGGACATCTGCATCCGCTCAATACCGCCATCATTGGACAACACACCCCGCAGTTCACTCACCGTCGCCCCCGCGAACTCCGGACCACTGTGACAGTTGATACAACGCCCCTCGTTCATAAAGATCTTCAGACCCTCCTTTGCCAGCGGCGACAGCGCCGCACGATCCCCCGCTGCCCAGCGATCATAAGGCGCCTGATCAGACACCAGAGTCGACTCGTACATCATGATCGCCAGTCCCCAGTACAGGGAGAAATTGGCTTCCATGTGCGTAAAACCCTCCGCAGTCAGCCGGCGGCCTGACCACCACTCCGGCTTGAAAGCTTCGCGAATCAACTGCGAATAGCTGGTCTTTTTACTGCACAACCCATGACCCGATTCATCACAGAAACAACCCAGCACACTGTCGTCAGGAGACACCTTCTGCAGCGCCAATGGTCTCAGCGGCAGCAGTTTCCGCGCCAATTCTGAAAACCGCCGACCGTCCCACGACATCTCCACCGGACTGATCGCCGGACCAGTCGCCTGCGATGCCAATGCCGCATTGTCGATACGAATCGCGACCCTGCTCATCGATCCATCCGCTTCCGCATAGTACACGCGAGCATCCGGATCGAGGTCCCCAAACGGGTTGACCCCGTTGAAATATCGGTCAGCTCTGCCATCCCAGAACAATCGATCGAAAAACACCGCATTGATCGTTGTCGGTGAATTCCGGCTGGTCACCTGCCGCACATTCACTCCATGCATGCTGAATACCGGATTAAGCACCGGTTTTCCGAGATCCGCTGAACGACCTCGAACATGGGCAATAAAGTCCTCACTCAGCACTCCCTGCGACCCAACAATCTCACGCGTGTCGCGGAGCACAGGATTCCCCTTCGACAACTGCCCGTGGCGATCCGCCGGAGCCAGCGGCTGCAGTACCTTGTGAAACGGAAAATCCTCCGCCTTCAATGCCTTGTTCACTCCGCGAAACTTGCCCTGTGCAGCCGCAAACAACGAGGCACTCTGCGGATACTGCGGCCCGAAATTGCTGCCCGGAGCACCCGGATGCACCGAGTTTTTCAGGCGCAGGTCAGCCCCCGCATGCCAGTGGCAGGTCGCACAGGCCGTGCGACCATCCGATCCCACCTGCATGTCCCAGAACAAAGCCTTCCCTAACGCAATTGCTCGCTCACGACTGGCAATGTACTTGTCCAGATCAGCCGGCAGCGGTACGGGAATACTGCTCAGCGGCTTCGGAGGCCCCGCCGGAGCATACAACGACACAGCGGCTATCATCGGGCCATCTGCCGTGCGGGAAGTTTCCGACGTAAATCGCAGCGCGGCCTGCGTCCCCTGGGCCAGCAGATCAGCCGTATACCACTTCCAGCCCACAGTCGACGGAGACCAGTCCGCGGGTTTCGCCATGGAAAATGTCATCTTCTGCTTGCCCAGTCGCACAGTCACCACACGCGGACGACTGTCACTCGCTCCCCACTTCCCGGCAGCAAGGAATTTCACGGTATACCGCAGACCCGGCTGCACAGTCACCGCCTGATAAATCGATCCTGATCGTGTCCCATTCAGGTCAATCACATTTCCGCGGTAGCCCGGCGGTCGATACTCGCCCACCAGGACATCCACATCCCCCAGATCCACCTGCCAGTCGCCAACCTTCCTCTGAGTCCGCACGAGCGTGGTCTGAGCATACCCCGGAGCCGAAAACGCACCATCACGCGCCAGATCCAACTGCTCCGCCCCAACCGGCTCCGCAACAGCAGGCTGCACCTCCGCCGGAAACTCCGTCAGGCTAATCGGCTCCTGAGCCGACACGCCCCGAAATCCAACCGCCAGCACACCAAGTCCACAACCCAGCAGTCGCTTCAGAACAGTCCTCGCCAACAAATTATTCACGTCGTCACCTCACTGTCGGATGCCAAATGGAAACGCCCCTCTGAGGCTTCCCTACAGCGAAATGTGGTCCCAACAGGACGCTGTTCCCCCCCACAACACGAGCACTGCAGAGACCGCACAGATCTACAGAACCCGCAAATTCAGCACATCCACGATCTCAAGATGGTCACCCCGACCACAGCCGCCAACCCGGACCCAGTCTTCGCGCAACACCACAATCACTCAGAAATTCTCAGCAAATCCAGAGGACCAGCGGAAACAAAACCATCCTTTACAAATGCTTTACAATGCCGCGGGGCACACACAATGAAACGTCAAGACCCGCGAACAAATCCTGACAACAGGCGCCAACCCAATTACAAAAACGAAACAGATTTTTTTCAGAAACAGGGTCGTGTTGAGTTCAGGCAACACTCACAGCGTCAACCCGCCAGGAACTCTGAACATTCTGTCAACTCGTACGACCGCAACTGTGAATACTCAATACCCTCACACGCTGCACCCCGGCAACGCCACACACCAGCCATCCCTCAATCCAGCGAACTTCAGTGAAAAACCCCGACTCTTTCCATTTTGTTTAAATCAATGGTCTGATTGTGACGATCAGCGAAACTGAGTGGGTTTTCCCTGAGCGGTCGGTTTCAGCGGGATACGGCAGAATCTGCCGGTCCCCGGAAACAATCGCATAAACAGTAGACACCTTCAGGCCGGGCCAGTGACACCAAGACTACCACAACTTCAAGTGCCGCTGATTCTGGTTCTGCTGTTCACACAGACTCTCGCAGCACAGGAAGGCGTACGGCAACCTGTCCACGTCCGCACACCACAGCGAGCCGGACACAGCCTGCTGCCAGCCTCCGCCCGGCAAACCACCGCGCGATTTCCGGTTCGCACCGCTGGATATGAACGTCTGGTCAGTCAATCAGGTGACTTGATGGAGCCTGTCACGCCATTGGGTGGCCCCGTGGCCGTTCGCAGTGGAACAGCACGTTACAGTGAAGACCCCCCGCGAGTTGATCCGGGCCTGAACGGCCTGCCCCAGCCACGAGCCATCGACGCACATCGCTGGGAATTCAACTTCCAGAATTCCCCATGGCTGGCCGTGCTGCGAGCCTACGCTCAGGAATTTGGTTTCACACTCCACCTCTCTGCCCCCACAGACGGCCTGTTCTCGTTCTACGAAGAGCGGCTCCTGGATGCTACGGAATCCCTCGATATCCTGAATGATGCCCTGCTCGCCACCGGACGAATCCTGATCCGCGATCAGCAGCGGCTCACACTTGTCAGCGCTACAGCCGAGATCCCGGGCAACATGATCCCGTTCGTTTCCATCCATCACCTCGATTCACTTGGACGCAACGAACTGGCCACAGTTGCCATTCCACTCCGCGGACCGGACTCCGCTCAGGCACTCGAAGAAATCGCCCAGTTGCAGAGCACCCTGGGACAGGTACGGGTACTGACCAGCTCGGGCCGAGTCGTGGTGACCGATACGGGCAGCTACCTGCGCCGGATGCGCGATCTGCTGCTGGGCTCGGGAATTGCCGCCGGCGATCAGCAGGCGCACGTCTATCAGCTGCGGCATGCCCGCGCAGAAGATGTTGCAAAAGCCATTACCGATTTTCTGTCCAGTTCTTCCGGAGGTACTGCTGACGCAGCCGGTGCCATGGTTGCCGGAGGTACCCCGGCGGGTCAGCGCGTTGTCGCGGAAAAAACCACAAACAGCCTGCTGGTTCGCGGCACCAGTGAGGAACTTTCAACCATCGAGCGGCTGGTCGCCGAACTGGACCGCGCGCCCCGCGAAGTTCTCGTGCAGGCACTGCTGGTCGAAGTCGAGCTGGGTAACATCAATGAACTGGGTGTGGAACTGGGCTTCCAGGACTCCGTTCTGTTCGACCGCAGCGTCGTTGACAAACTGGTCACCATCAATCAAACCACCACAGCCCCCAACGGTACACAGACCACCAACCAACAGATCATTTCCCAGACCGCTGCCCCGGGGTTCAACTTCATGAGTCAGCCCCCGGGCAATAACGTGGCGGCCCAGCCAGGGCGAATTGCTCCCCAGGGACTTTCGACCTTTGGCCTCGGTCGCGTCAATGGCGATCTGGGCTTCGGTGGACTGGTACTCTCCGCAGGATCCGAATCCGTGAATATTCTGCTGCGAGCACTCGATGCGAATTTCAACATCGAAGTTCTCAGCAGACCCCAGGTTCGCTCGGTCGAGAACCACGAAGCACTCATTCAGATCGGTCAGCAGGTACCGATTGTCGACGGAGTGTCACTCACTCCTGTTGGCAGCGCTAACCCCAATATTCGCCAGGACAAAGCGGGGATTATTCTGAAGGTCATCCCGCGCATCAGCCCGGATGGTCGGGTTCAGCTGGACGTGGAAGCCGAAAAAAGTGCCTTCAACCTGACACCCGGTTCCGGAGTACCGATCTTCACGGATGCCACAAATGGCAACGTCATCGAAGCTCCCATCAAGGACATCACGACCGCAACCACAACCGTCAGCGTGCAGTCCGGAAATACCATCGTCCTCGGTGGCATGATCACCAATGATCAGAGTATGGCCACCCGCAAACTGCCCTGGCTGGGGGACCTGCCCGTGATCGGACGACTGTTCCGTTACGACTACAATAAGCTCAAACGCAAGGAACTGCTGGTTTTCCTCACCCCAACGGTACTTGAAGATGATCGACATGCCGACCAGCTGCGGCAGCTGGAACTTGACAAGATTCGCCTGCCGGCGGAGGCCTGGAATATCTACAATCCCCTCGCCAGCCCCTCGGACGGTGGCGACATTGTGCCACCGCCCATTCCGACAGAGACCGAAATCCTGCCCCCTCCCCAGTCCTCCGTCGGCAGCCAGGAATCTGCTGTCCGGCTGGCAGGCAGCACTGCCGTCTGGCCTCAGCAGAATCGACCACTGACCGCTTCACAGGCCACCCTGCAGCAGCCCGCTCGGAATCCGGCTCAGGCGGACCAGTCGGCGGCTGCCACAGATGTTGCCGCCCCCACGCCACGCTCACGCTGGGACCAATCCGTCAACTACCGACCACCCCGAAATCAGATGGATGGCAGTTTCCCGCCCGAACCCACCAGCGGATCCTCTCCGCCCCTGCGGTTCCAGCGCACACAGCGCAAACCTGCCGTAACCGGGAAACCGGCCACGAACATGGAACAGCAGCGACAGGTCAATCAGGAGCTGGCGCGACGGGTTTCACTGCAGCAAAACCGCTGAAACCCGGCGGTCTCGAACCTTTCCGTCTGTTGAATTCGCACAACGCACTGTTGCCATAAAACCCCACCTGTTGCCTGCGCACAGCAGCACAATGACAGCCCCCCAGCCCGTGTGTGCCAGCTGCACAACAGATGAAACGCTGCAAACAAGCCGATTTGCAGCCTACCCACCGGTTTCGCTGTATTTCGGGCACACAATCTGCAGCAAAGGTCACTGCGGGACAGCTCCCGCCAATCGCAGGACCCCGCACCCCGTGCATTCCGGCCTGCATTGCACATAACCAGACAGATCCGCCAGCCTGGAATTCCTGCCCGTGATCGCTCCAGTTTCCAACACCGATAACCTGCAGTCCGTCAGGCAACTGGCAGCGCGATTTGGCATGCTCTGCATCGATCTCGAACAGCACACCGTGGACCTGCAGCTGCTGCAGCAGTTCCCCGTGCAGGATCTGTTCCGCGAAAGTGTCCTGCCACTCAGTCGCAACGGAAACCGCGCCGTCGTCGCAGTCGCCGACCCGCTGAATCTTACCGCATTGCAGGAAATCACGGTCCGCACCGGCCTGTATCTGGATCCGGTTGTCGCTGCTCCCGAACAGATTCAGCGACTGCTGAAGAATGCACTGGGCCTCGGTGGTGGCACCGTTCAGGAACTGATGGCGATGTCGAAGGAGGAAATCGACACACTGCAGGCCGTTGCCGGTGACGAAATCGGCGATGCTTCCCAGGCTTCGTCCGTCGTCAAACTGGTCAATGAACTGCTGCTGGAAGCGATCGAACAAAAAGCCAGCGATATCCATATCGAACCTGAAGAGGGCGATCTGCAGATTCGCTTTCGCGTCGATGGCATGCTGCAGATCCAGCCCATGCCAGCCGAAATTCAAAGATTTCGCGCAGCGATCGTCAGCCGACTCAAAATCATGGCCCGCATGAACATCGCCGAAAAACGCCTGCCGCAGGACGGACGCATCCGACTGACCGTCCGCGGCCGCGAGGTCGACATTCGTGTCTCCGTGATTCCCATGCTGCATGGCGAAGGTGTTGTCATGCGACTGCTTGACAAATCCCGCAACTCCCTCAGCCTGCAGGCCGTTCGCTTTCCACCCGAACTGCAGCAGAACTGGCAGAAACTGATTCATCGCCCACACGGACTGATCCTCGTGACCGGACCCACAGGCAGCGGCAAAACAACAACGCTGTACAGTTCCCTCTGCGAAATCCGCAGACCCGATCTGAAAATCATCACCATCGAAGATCCCGTCGAATACAACCTGCAGCAGATCAGCCAGATTCAGGTTCAGTCACAGATCGGACTGAACTTCGCCGCCGGCCTCCGCAGTATCCTCAGACATGACCCGGACGTCGTACTCATCGGAGAAATCCGCGATCCGGAAACTGCCACCAGCGCCATTCAGGCATCGATGACCGGACATCTCGTGTTCAGCACCATTCACACCAACGATGCCGCCAGTACCTTTACACGGCTCGTGGACATGGGCATTGAACCCTACCTCGTAGCCAGTACACTGCAGGGAGTCCTGGCGCAGCGGCTGGTTCGCAGACTCTGCCCGCACTGCCGCATTCCGTACACCCCGGAAGCTGAACACATCCCGGAAGACTGTCGCCTGACCGCACCACAACAACTCTGGAAAGCCGGTGGCTGCCGCGAATGTCGCGGCTCCGGGTACAACGGACGAATCGCCATCTTCGAACTGCTGACGACCGGAAGTCGCATTCGCAGTCTGTGCATGCAGCGCGCTGACGCTGTGGAAATCCAGAACGAAGCCATCAGGCAGGGCATGCAGTCCCTGCGACAGAATGGCTGGCAGCGAGTACTGGTCGGAGAAACCTCGCTGGATGAACTGATCCGTGTCTGCCCGCTGGAAACCGCTGACGACTGAATCAACGCAGCCCCAGAACTTCCGCTGACATCACCGGCAGATCTTCCAACTGCTGCACCTGAGGCGATTTCCGGGAAGCATCCAGCACAAAGCGAATTACTGCCAGCGGCGGACGCCCCACAATCTGACCCACTGCAAAGCCGCTGAACACATCACCCCCGGAGGTAATCATGGGGGCGATGGCACGGAATTCACCCATCGTTACCAACCCGCGATTCAGCAGCCACGCCACCGAACCATCCTCCGGCGTCAGTCCCTGCAGGGAACGCGGCTGCAGCGAACGAATCGACCTCGCTGCTGATTCCGAAATACCCGGAATGGTCGCCAGTACCTCCGCTGCCGCACAGTTCACATTGATCCGACCGCGAATTACCGGGTCAGCCGTCAGCGCAAAAGCCCGCTCAAACTCCGGCAGCATTCTGCTGACAGTGGCAGGATCCGAAGACCACGGAGAACGCAGCAGCCGATCTTCCCCGCTCACCGTCGCTCGTACCTCACCACCAAACAAATCAACCAGCGATCGAAATTTGAAAACCGGTTGCCCCGTCAGCAGCAGACCACCACGACTGGTACTGGAATCCTGGCCCCCCTCAGCCTTGTTCAGACCCAACTGAGCGTTCAAACGAGCCTCCGCCTGCTCAAGACGCTCCAGCCGCCGAGTCTCCATGTCCTCGCCCTCGTCCGGACGCAGATCATCCAGCCAGTTGATCCCGTTCAAACGACCGGCCACCACAAATAAGGCAGCCTCAGACCCGAAACGCGTCTGCAACCGGTCATACAATCCCGCCAGATCGCTGTCATTGATCAGAATGCAGCCGGACCGATCCGCACCGGATGACTCAGCACTGACCAGTGTCAGCAGTGTCGACAGACCAGTTTGCAGAACTCCGTCACGATTGTCAGCAGGAGCCGTCAGCGAACCATCATTCTCCTCCGGATCCAGCACACCATTCGCGTTCTGATCCTCACCAAACAGCAGCTCGGCAGTCATCCCGCGCACCTGCAACAGCTCACGCAGATCCTGAAAGATGCCGTTTCTGGGCAGACGTGGCGGTGACTGCGCCAGATACCACGCCGCCTCGGCACCATACTCCGATGGATCGTTGTCCTCATCCATCCAGTCCAGAATCGCGTCAGCCAGCGGTGGAGTCACCCCCGGCAGAGCCAGCAGACGGTTGCGAGACTGCTGACGACGGGACAGTTGCAGCGGCAGAGTGCCCAGATTCAGTCGTGATGATTCATTCACCAGACCAGGGCGAAGCTCAGCTCCAGCCATCGGCAGAGCCTGCAACAGCAGCAGTCGAGCACGCTGTCCGTCGTCCAGCAGCAGTTCCAGCTCCGGCGAAAGTCGACCGGCCGATCGCTGGAGTATTCCCGCCGTCGCCAGCTCAATCGCTGACTCCGCCAGCCGACGGCGACGTAACTGCTGCAGGTTTTCACTGGCTGCTGTCGCTTCCAGCACCATCAAATGCGAAAACGAATAGACCGCAAATGACAACAAAGCTGTCACAACCAGTACCAGCAGCAGAATAAAACCCCGCCGCGAACAATCTGCCTCTCGTCCTCCCACGTACACTCGCATCTCAGTTATCCCCCGCCGGCAGACGAATCTCCAGCAACTCATCCACGGCAGACTGACGCCACTTCAGACGACATTCCACCAGCGTCGGCAGTCCCTGCCCCGTCTCACTGTTCCAGCGGTCATACCACCGCGCACCATCAAAATAACGAAATGAAAACCGCTCGATGTCTGCACTTACCTGAACCGGTCTCAGAGTTTCCGTCGTCCCGCTGCCACGCTCGAAAAATATCCTCTCGCAGCGAATCAAACCTGACAGGGCACCCGCATCAGAAACCGCCACCGGCTGCGGCTGCCCGTTCCGAGTCGCCAGCAACGCCGAAAATGCGCGACCATTCCACCAGATGGCGTGATGCAGCCACTCCCCGGAGGAAATACCGTCACCAAATCGCTCACTGCGACCACGAACCAGCACCGCCAACCACTCCCGCTCGCCCACCAGACTGGCCGGATGCCTCGCAACCGCATCATCCGGAATCAACAGCGATCGCGAAAAATCCAGCACCTGCTCAGAAATCTCCGTTTCATCCACCATCAGGCTGCGAGCCAGAAAGGACTGACCGCCCGACGGCTTACGCGGAGCCTCCGTCGGACGCAGCACACGCCGCAGGTCCGACGACAGGTCCTCCAGCACGCCACGCCGCTTAGTCGACTCCAGAGCATTCTGCTGCGACAGCCCGCGATAGCGATAAAACATCGACAGCGAAGTACCCACTGCACCCAGCAGAATCACAGTCAGCGCCAGCGACACCAGCAGTTCCAGCAGTGTGAAACCGGCACTGTCATGTCGGTACGGTTGCCACCGGGTTCTCATCGTCAACCCCCCGCCAGCCCGGCACCGTCAAAAGAGGTCACAGACAGACCGGCCGCCCCTTCCGCAGAAATCGCTGACAGCCTGAGCAGATGGCAGCGACTCAGCAACGGTTGCGACTCACGATAAACCTCCAACCTGATTTCCAGCAGATGCGGAACCGCTGAACTGCGAACAGTGACAGACCATCGCCAGCCAGCCACACCCTCAATCTGCTGGTCACGAACGGTCCGCAGAGCCAGTCGCCCTGCAAGCAGACGGTCCATCTGCGTCTGACAGTGAATCGCCGCCTCAGACTGCAGTTGACATCGCAAGGCAGCCTGTACTCCCACTGCCGACTGCTGTGCCAGCACAGCCAATGCCATTGAAAGGATCGCGGTACCCAGAACCACCTCCAGCAGGGATAGCCCAGCCCGTGATGGAACACCACAGCAGAATCGCAGTGGTACCAGCTCAACGTCAGACTTTGCTAAACGATACCGCATGGATCTTCAGCGAATATGCATACCCCGACAGATGCTGAAATACGCTGTAGAAACTCTAGCTTTCCTAAGGGACAAAACGCGGCTGCGCTCACCAATCACGTCTGGAAACATGGTGACAAAAAGCAACAAACCGAAAAAATCGGACTCTCACAGCAAACAGGATAGATAAGCCCTGAATTCCAGCCACGCGCGAAACACACTTGACACTGCGCTACCGCCGACTGTGAAAAATATGAAACAGTGACCGAATAAACGCAAAAACGTTCATCCCGAACAAAACCGTTCACAAGAATCACCCGCCACGAATCAGGCGAATTTTGGGAAAAACCGGAACATTCGGCCCGACAAATAGATAAAACCAATACTAATCATCGGTTTAAACACAGCATACAAAAGCCCGCATTGTTTGGCACAAAGACTGCCTGCTCTGGTCCAGCAAGCACCCGGAACTTTCCACACTTTACAAAAATGCAGGCACCCAGATGTCCCCTCCTAAGCAGTCATTTACCAACCGTCGAAAATCTTTGAAAACCCTTGGATTGATCGCCGCGACGGCCTCAGGCGCCGCCTCCGCTGTACAGCAGGCCCCCCCGCGGCCAACGCCATCTGTACCCAAGCCACCCCGCCCGACCGCTTCGGTGCCCAAGCCAGTTCCCGCTCCGCGCACCCCTGCCACACCTCTTCGGCCCGTGCCGGCACCCCGCAATCCCGTGCCGCCCCGGCCACCCGCCGACGTTCCACCTTTTGCCTTCACACCATTCACTGTACCGCTGACGATACCGGCAGATCTGCAACCAGTCTCTGTCGGCACGGCACCGTGGGAACCGGGCGCAGTCTTTCATGGAATTGCTCCGGAATACTTCGACCGTCGCATAGCCGAGCGCCCCGATCTGAAGTTTTTTGAAAATCGCCCGACAAAGTTCTACGAACTGCGACTTCAGAAGTCAGTGCACGAATTGATCCCCGGTGTAAAAACGCCGATTTATGGATACAACGGCACGTATCCCGGCCCAACTCTCCGGTTTCGCATCGGCGAACCAGCCGTTGTCCGCGTGACAAATGATCTGCCAATCGAAACGTCGCTCCACCTGCACGGCGGACACACCCCGGCACACTCAGACGGGCATCCGGCCTTCTACGTACTGCCCGGCCGAGCACGCGACTACTTTTACCCGAACACTGTACCCTTTCTGAACGGAGAACCTGACTTCTCCGAAAGTCCATCCACGACTTGGTACCACGACCATGCCATGGACATTACGGCCGGCAGCGTCTGGAAAGGGCTTTGCGGATTTGCTCCCACATCCGACGCACTGGAAGCTGACCTCGTCGCCAGAAACGTTTTGCCAGCAACATCTTACGACATCCCGCTCTGCCTGCAGGACCGACGGCTGAACCCCGACGGCACGCTCTTCTTCGACCATTTCGACCACAACGGTGCGCTCGGAAATATCTGGGTTGTTAACGGACACGCCCAACCTTTCCTTAAAGTGCAGCGACGAAAGTATCGCTTTCGCATCCTGAATGGCTGCAACGCCCGATTCCTCGAACTCAAACTCAGTACCAGCCAACCGTTTATTCGCCTTGGAAAGGATTCGTGGCTCTATCCTCAGGCGATTGAGCAGTCCACGATGCTGCTCAGTTCCGGCCAGCGAGCAGACGTGATTGTGGACTTTACAGATGCTCCCAACGAAGTGTTCCTGCAGAACATTCTGGCTCAGAACGACGGGCGAAAGCCTGAAGGATCACTCGACAACCCAGGTCGGTTGGACGTTCCGGTGCCGTTCCTGAAATTCATCGTCGAGGGAGAACGCCAACCGGACAGCGCCACTGCTGCAGTCGGAACTGCACTCCGACCGCATCACGTGATCCAGCCCAGCGAGGCAGTCATCACACGCACGTTCGAATTCCATCGGCGAAACGGTGCGTGGCAGATCAACCAGCAGTTTTACGATCCGCACCTTGCCAACGCGACTCCACAACTGGGTACAGTTGAACGCTGGATCTGCCGCAATGGCAGTGGTGGCTGGTGGCACCCCATCCACATGCACCTCGAGTCGCACCAGATCATCAGTTACAACGGCCGACAACCACCGCTGCACGACCGCTTCAAAAGCGATCTGCACATTCTCGATGGCAACAGTGAAGTCCAGTTGCTGATGCGATTCCGCACATTCAAAGGCCCCTTTGTGTTCCATTGCCACAATGTGGAACATGAAGATATGCGGATGATGTTTACATTCGACCCACGACTGACAAAAACCGTCTCGCCGCAGCCGATTCAGGCCAGCTATCCGTGATTCTCAACCGAGAGTCCGTTCGCCCCCAACGCCCGGGTTGCTTACTGCGAAGTAACCCGGGCGACTCCTGTTTGTCTGCGTTTGCATTTTGGCTGAACACAACGTTCACACAACTTGACAGACTCTGAAGGAGGTCCCGGCTTCTGGTTGAACGGTGTGCCTCGCCTGTACTGGACATCCATGTTGTGACGAATCCAACGGACTGCAGATGCCATTACAATCGCTACAAACGCTGCATTTGCAACCAGCTTCTGCCACCTGCATCTTTCTTTTCATTAATGATGTCGGTGTCCGGTTTCGGCACATTTCTCGCCCTTCTGCTGCACATCAGTTCTCAATCACCCACAGATCCTTGTGTCGCAGCGATCCCCTGAATTGTGCCACAAAGCTCACCATCGGAGCCATGACAGCATGAGTGCGAAGTCGTCCACATCTCGCCGTTCAGCCCTGCAGAAATCCACCGCTGTGCTGGCAGCCGGCACCGCTGCCTTCGCATTGTCCGCCCCCCCCAAACCCACACCGGCCCCACCCTCCGTTCCCAAGCCGGCCCGCCCCACCGGCAGCTCCGTGCCCAAGCCGGCACCCAGCCCGCGGCCAGTCAATCCCACTCCGCAGCCGGCACCTGCTCCAGCCCCCGGCCAGACTGTGGCCGGATCATTCAGGTACATGCCATTTCAGGTACCCCTGCCGATTCCGGTTGAATTGCAACCTGTTGGCATTGGCAGTTCACCCTACAAGCCGGGCGACTGTTTCCACGGGATCGCTCCCGAGTATTTCGATCGCCGGACGGCCGAAGCCCCGCACCAGCACTGGTATGAACGCGGTCCGGAAAAGTTTTATGAAGTGCGCATGCAGCAGTCTGTTCACGAATTCATCCCTGGAGTGAAGACTCCGATCTTCTCATACGACGGCTTTTATCCAGGCCGGACAATCAGATCCCGAGTGGGACAACCCATTGTCGTGCGCTACTGGAATGATCTCCCTGTCGAAACCTCAATTCACCTGCATGGTGCTCACACGCCATCACACTCGGATGGCTCACCACACTTCTTCGTACTTCCAGGTCGTGCTCGCGACTACTTCTATCCGCTCTCAGTCCCCATGCTCAATGGTCAGCCGGACTTCTCAGAGAGCCCCTCCACCATGTGGTATCACGACCACGGACTGGACATCACAGACCACAATGTCTGGCGCGCCATGTGCGGGTTCTGCATCACAATCGACGACGTTGAGCAGGCTTTGATTGACAGCAATGTCCTTCCCGCCCAGCAGTTTGACATTCCGCTGTGCGTCCAGGACCGAACGCTGAACCCGGATGGTACACTTGCTTTCAATCCCCTCGACAATAATGGGCATCTGGGCAACCTCTGGCTCGTAAATGGTATCGCCCAGCCATTCCTCAAAGTTGAACGTCGTAAATACAGGCTCCGCATACTGAACGGTTGCAACGCTCGGTTTCTGGAATTGAAACTCAGTGACGGCAAGCCGTTCATGCGTATCGGGAAGGATACATGGCTCCTGCCGCAGCCTGTCGAAGAGTCCACGATGCTGATGAGTCCTGCCAATCGTGCTGATGTGATCATTGACTTCACTGACGCACCTCCCGAACTTTACCTTCAGAACATCCTTTCTCAGGACAACGGTCGCGGGCCCAACGGCAGTTTCACTCAACGCGCACATCTCGCAACGCCAGTGCCTTTCATGAAATTCATCGTTGAGGGAGAGCCGCAGGCCAACAGCGCCACCGTCAACTCAGCAACGACACTGCGGCACCATGAAAAGATCAACCCGGCCGATGTTGCCACTGTACGGACCTTTGACTTTCACCGCAGAAATGGTGCCTGGCAGATCAACCAGCAGTTCTATGACCCAAACCGAGCCGATGCTACTCCCACCATCGGCACCACCGAAAAGTGGATCCTCCGGAACAACAGTGGTGGCTGGTGGCATCCAATTCATATCCATCTGGAATCGCACCAGCTGATCAGTTTCAACGGTGGTCCACCGCCGGCCGCATTTGCATACAAGAATGACACTACCTACCTGACCGGAAACGGTGTTGTGGAACTGCTGATGCGATTCCGCACATTCAAGGGGCCGTTCGTGTTTCATTGCCACAACAATGCTCACGAGGACATGCGGATGATGTGCAATCTTGATCCGCGGGTTACGCCGACACAGGCACCGGTACAGATCCAGGCCAGCTTCCCCTGATCAGCAGTGTGCAGGTCGCGTTGTGTATCGCGACCTGCCAACACTTGTGAAACCATCCGCTGTCCCCTGCCAAACATCGCTCCACTGCGGGGCTTAACCTATCAACACGAGCATCATGATGAAACTCAGGCTTGAACTCTGCGTTATCTCATCCATCCTGCTGACAGGACTGATTGTCGCCTCGCTCGGGACGTCAACTCCAAAGGCCAGCGCCGCACGTCTGACTTCACTGCTGGATCGCAGCCCCGCCACTGCAAAACTGCAGTACCAGCACCTGCGGGAGCGAGCGACGGAATTGGGCACTGAGGCAATTCCGGAATTCAAGGGCGTCAAAGCGTCTGACAGGTTCCCCGAAGTTCTGCTGGTGAATCAGGATGGACAATCACTGAACTTCAAGACCGATCTTGTGAGTAATCGGACGACGTGTTTCGCGATGTTCTACACTCGCTGCACCGGTTCCTGTCCCGGCACCATTTCCAAAATGCTGAAAATCCGCGAGTCGCTGACCAGCCAGTTTGGTCGGGACAACATCCAATTCGTCTGTATCACCCTCGATCCGGAGCACGATTCTCCGGAGACGCTCAGACAGTACGCAGAATCCGTGGATGCTCTTGGTCAGCCCGAACTCGCCGACATTCACTTCTGCACCGGAGCCCCTGAAGATCTGGAGTTGGTGCGACGTGCACTGGGCATGTATGACCTTGATCCGGAAGTGGATGCCGACAGATCACAGCACGCTGCCATGATCGTGATTGGTAACGATCGCTACAATCGCTGGGCGTCCGCTCCTTCCGGCCTGCCGGTTGAAGAAATCCACGAAACCTGCCTGCGGATCGCCGGCACAACCGAACGACAGCGGTTCGGTTTGCGACTGGCTCTGGACAGTGGCTTCAAGGACGATGCTCTGGCGGACATCGAAGATGCTCCAATGGGGTTCTCCACTGCCGCTGCTGCTGCTTCCGAGGGTTCATGCTGCAGCAAAAAAGACTCCGCCGATGCCTGCTGCAAAGACAAGGCCGTGGAGGGAGCCTGCTGCTCCGAAAAAATGGTACCCTGACCCGGACAGCTGCCGCGATTTGTCCACGGGCCATCCACCGACATGTTGTGATTTGGCATCCTCGCTGTTGCCCGAAAACAACTCTCTCCCCCCGCGAGATGCTGCAGAAATGCAGCATCTCGCTTCATTTCCCGGCATCCCGCATTTCCGCCCCCGGAAACCCCGATTTTCACTTTGTCTTCCTCCATCCACGGTGAAGATTGAGACGTTCTGCTGCATCAGGGTCGGTTGTTCGGCGGTTGTGCTATGCCTCAGTTTCGTTATCTCGCGGTCAACTCCGCCGGTGCTCGCCTGCCAGGCACCGTGCAGGCACCCAGCCGCGCTGAAGCTCTGCAATCGCTTGCGGGTCGCAATCTGACTCCCCTGTCGCTCTCCGAGCAGCGATCGCTCCAGTTCAGAAAACAGCGGATCTCCCCATCGGCACTCGCAGCTTCTTTCGGACTGCTCTCAGACCAGTTGGAAACCGGCGTCCCGTTGCTCAAAGCACTCCAGGTGCTTTCCCAGCAGTCTGCAGATCGCTTACTCCGCAGTACTCTTGTGGCCATCGCTGCGGAAATCGCAGACGGTTCCTCACTGGCAACAGCCCTCGCTGCTCGCCCCGAACTGTTTTCCCAACTCGATATCAGCATGATTCAGGCCGGCGAAGAGGGCGGATTCCTCGAAGAATCGCTGCGTCGACTGGCCGCCGTTCGCGAACGACAGGAAGAAATTCGCAGCCGCATCATCAGCGCTTCTGCCTACCCCCTGCTGCTAGCCACCGTCGCAACTCTCGTTGTCACCGGAATGCTGATCTTTTTTGTTCCACAATTCGAACCTCTGTTCGCCTCATTGCGCGAAGCCGGACGCCTGCCGTGGCCCACAACGGTACTGCTGAAACTCAGTGATCTCCTGAAAACATGGGCCTTACCCCTCGCACTGCTGTTCGCAGCAACCGCAATGACCCTGCGTTCCCGCGGTCTGCTCAGCAGGCTGGCCCGCCCGCGTGACCGTCTGCTGATGAACCTGAAGGCTGTCGGACCAGTGGTCCGCTCCGTTGCGATCGCTCGATTCTGCCGCGTACTCGGATCACTGCTGCAGAACGGCGTACCCATGATTCGCTCGCTGGCCATCGCCGGACAGGCAGCCGGAAATCAGATCCTCAGAGAATCCATCTCGGCCGCCTCCGAAAGTATCTGTTCCGGCCGCAATCTGTCAGGCCCGCTGGCTGCCAGCGGATGCTTCCCCCCCGATGTTCTGGAAATGCTGTCGGTCGGCGAACAGTCCAATCGGCTTCCCGCAGTGCTGCTCAAACTGGCCGATAAACTTGAAGCCAGAGCTCAACAGCGTCTGGACGTTCTCTTAAGACTTCTGGAACCGGCATTGATGCTGGTCATGGCCGTCATTGTCGGTTTTATGGTCATTGCTCTGCTGATGCCTGTCTTCGAGGGCAGTGGCCTCACCTGACCCTTTCAGCTTCTGTTTGTCAACACGGAATCTTCCTATGCTCATTCGACACCCGCGTAAGCCACAGCACAAACCCAAAGACAACGCCCGCCTCGGCTTCACCCTGATGGAAGTCCTGTTGGTACTGGGTATCCTCGGAATCATTATGGCGATGGTCGTGCCACGAATTCTTGGGCGGCAGAAAGGGGCCTACGAAGATGTGGCTCGCGCAAGTCTCAGCGGACTGGCCGACGCTCTGAAATTGTACGCTCTGGATCACGCCGGTGACTTTCCCACAACGGCCCAGGGACTGCAGATCCTGATGCGCAGACCGTCCGGAAAAGATCCCGCATGGAAAGGCCCCTACCTGGAAAAAGAACCATTGGATCCGTGGGGCACCGCCATCGCCTATCGTTTCCCGGGAACTCGAAATACCGATTCCTTTGACGTCAGTTCTGCCGGCCCCGATCGGATTCACGGAAATCAGGATGACATCGGAAACTGGCAGAAATGAATCGACTACGGAAACATCCTTCAATCACATCACGTTCCGGTTTCAGCCTGATGGAACTGCTGCTGGTCCTTGCGCTGCTGACAGTTCTGGCTGCCATCACGGTGCCGTCTTTGCGTGGCTGGCAGCAGAGACTGACACTTGAGCGCGCGGCCACAGCCCTGCAACACCAGATCTCGGAAACCCGGCTCCGCAGCATCCAGTCCGGAGAACGCTGGATGCTTGTGCTGTCATTGTCGGACAAAACCAGCCTGCAGATTCGCCCCGACCGTCCATTGAACCGCCCGGAAATCCTGCGACTGCCACACGACATTCGGCTGAAACCAGAACCTGAAAAAGGTCAGCCACCAGACGATGGTCAGGTGCTGCGAATTATCTTCCGACCCGATGGCACATGTTCCGCCACAGCGATAAGGCTCAGCGATACACGCGGCAATTCCCTGTCCCTCTCACTTGACCGTCTGACGGGATCGGTTCGCATCAGTACCCCCGGACTCAGCAAAGCCTGAATGTCCGCAGGTCACAGTCAGACAGGAATCTCGCTATGAATCTCCCTGCCCTTCTGAAAAAACTCAGTCTCGATCGCCGCACCGGGACGATCACCACCTGCACGGTCGCAGACTGGACGACCTCCGGTATCATCTTTTCGGCCATTCAGCGAAATGCGGACAGGAATCTGCTGCTGCAGTCCCATTTTGAACCGTGGCCGGCAGATTTTGACCCTTTGGCCTCGGCTCAGGAAACAGCCACTTTTCTGCGAAGCCTGCAGCAGCAGCACTCGTGGATTGGTCGGCCCGCTGCGATGTCGGTGCCACGACAACTGACAACAATGAGACTTCTGCAGGTTCCCGCTGCGGCATCCGCTGATCTGGCTGGAGCCATTTCACTGCAACTGGAAACACGACAGCAGTCAGCCGAACCACAACAGTGGGATTTTCTGCAGCACCCCGACATTGTCACCGACACTCTGTACGTCACTGTGCTGCAGGTTCCCGCCCGCATCGCCACCGTGATCGCTGAAACTGCTGCTCTCGCTGGCTGGAAAAAACCGGTACTGACGCCTGCTGATCTGTTTGTCGGCGGAGCCTCCATGGCACCCGGAGAATTCCGTATTTCGCTGCAGATGAACCGCTCAAAACTTGAAGTCGTGGTCTTCCGCGGCGGACTGCCGGTAGCATCCATGGCCACAGGAGCACAGTTCGCCCGCGACCCGGACAGCATGGGATCGATTGTCCTGTCACTGATGCAGCGAGTGGTGGAAACACTTCCGGAATCATGGCGCAGCGGCAGCGGCGAAATACCCCTCGCTGTATCCGGCTCACACGCCGGTCCACTCGCCGGACTGCTGCAGTCTCATGGTGTCACCGTCCTGCCCGGCCCGTTCGATGAACGCAGCCCACGGGCTTTTGCACTGGCCGATTCCCTGTACCTTCCGCAGCGTCACTGCAATCTGCAGCAGTCCCGATCCGCCCCTCCAGCCTTTGCCGTTCGCCACAGAATCAGCATTCGCATGGCAGTCGCTGCAGCCTGCCTGCTGCTCGTTGCCGGATGGTTGCTTTGGAACCGCAGCACGGATCTGCACCGACAACTGGCCAAACAACAGGAACGCCTGCGAGCACAGCAGGAACTGATCAGTCGCGGCCAGCCTGTTCTGCAGCAGTTTGAAAGACTCGACGCATGGAAACAGCAGTCGCTGCACGCCGCCGACGAAATTCGAAATGTCGCCCTGATGGTTCCGGAGCGAGATCAGATGCTGCTCACACGACTGCAGCTTGAGAACATTTCCGATGCGTCCGAACGCGTCCTGAGAGTGGAGGGGCTGGCCCGCAACCCGCAGGTCGTCCAGCAGTTGAACACCTCAATCCTTGCCGATGCAGGACACTATGCCCTGCACCCCAGCGGTATCGGACCGGCACCCGCCGGCAGCCTGCTGCCGGTCCAGTTCACTATCGAATCTCAGATCCTGCAGCAGTCGGAAGATACGGCCATTGACGAAAATACCGCTGACACCACCGCGGCACAGGAGCAATAACATGCTGAACTCACCCCGCGAAAAATACCTCGCTGTCATCGCCGCTGTCTGCCTGACTTCCGCCGTCGGCTGGGAATCCTGCAGCACCCTACTGCTCCAGCCGCTGGCCGGACTGGAACAGGAACTGCAAAGCGCCGCCAAAGCCGTCGAAAACGGCAGCATTGAGGAATTGCGACTGATGCATGCAGTGCGGCAACTGAAACAGTTACGCGCCGTCAGCCTGCCAGCCGATCCAGGACAGGCCACCGCTGTCTACCAGGCATGGCTGATACAGCAACTTGAGGCTGCCGGACTGCAGACGCCATCCGTCAGCCCCGTTCAGGCCATTCCCGACGATGCCCTCGGACATCGCCTGCCGTTCTCTGTCGAGTGCACAGGCTCTGCTGCCGCCATCGCTGACTTCATCGATCGCTTCTCCGGCACTCAACTGCTGCACCGCATGACCAGCCTGCAGATTACCAGCATCAGCATGGGAGTTGACGATTCGCTGCAGCTGGCTGTCAGCATCGAAGCAATTGCACTGCCCGATGCACCGGCAATTGACAGCATCCCGACAAACCCGGAAACGACGGATCCCGATTCCACACTGCTCGCCACACTCACAGAAAACAATATCTTCACCGGACAAATGGCAGAGCTCATTCCGGATCCGCCCATCACGACCGAACCCCTGACTCCCGTCGACCCAATCGCCAGTGTCGATCATCCGAATGCTGAAACACCTGCCCCCCCGGAATCCACTCCCGAACCACAGCCACTCGGGATGACTGCAGCTGAAGCCTGCCGCTTTACGGGATCCGTCCTCAGCGGCAAAAGTCGACGGGCATGGTTTGTCGATCTGCGCAGCGGAGATATCTACTGGGCCGGACGCAACCAATTGCTCGCAATTCCCGACCTGCCGCTGCCAATCCTCGACGTCCGTGACGACATGGTGATCGTTGAATACTGTGCCGATCCCCGAATCGTTCCGCTCGGTGACTCCATCGTCACGCCATCAGTACTGCCCGCAGACCTCGCAGCTCTGGCTCAGCCAGCCACCACACCCGTTCAACGCCGCAATCAGAGCATTCCCGAAACAAACCAATTGCAGCCGGAGACTGCCAACTACGAAAGCGAAACAGCACCCGCAGCGTTTCCGCAGCCCAATTCCAACCCTTCCACCGACCGCTCCAACCTACCCGTACCAGCCAGCACCCCGGCATTTCGCGCAGTTCCCTCGGCTCTGCCACGGCCTTCCACGTCAGTGCTGAGGTGAAAGACCTCAGAAATTCCCACCTCCTCAGCTCAACCCGCTTTCAAACTCCGACTGGCGCAGGCAGAATTCAGAGCAGACGTGCAAAAGCTGCCTTGTCCACGCAGCAACTGCCTGTCGCGGAGTGTCACCCATGCTCAGCCAGTCGAAGTCCGCTCCGATACTGTCCGCTGCCCCGCCCCCGCCAACAAGCAGTTTTCGCATCACGGGAATGACATGTGCCGGTTGTGCGGCTGGTCTGCAACGCACCCTCGAGGCTGACCCAGGGATCCACAGTGCCACTGTCAGTATTGTTTCCGGACTCGCACGCGTCAGCACCACACTGTCAGCGGACGAAGTCATCGCCCGAATTCGTCAACGTGGCTTCGACGGCACGCAGGAACTCAGCGGGGCTGCGGTCTCAGCCACCGAACAGCAGCAGCATTCGGCCGAAACACGGTGGAAGCGCCGAGCCATTGCCGGGCTGACGCTCTGGCTGCCTCTGGAACTGCTGCACTGGTCTGCTGCCGGTCTGCACTGGCATCCTGACTGGATGCCACTCCTGATGGCTGCTGGTTCCGGACTTGTCCTGCTCATCACCGGACCCGGCTTTCTGAAATCAGCATGGCAGGCACTCCTGAATCGCACCGCCAACATGGATACGCTCATTGCACTCGGTGCCGGTACAGCGTGGCTCTCTTCAGCCCTGATTCTGGCACTGAATCTGAACCAGCCCACCTGGTTTGGCGAAGCTGCCGGACTGCTGGCCATCGTCAGCCTTGGACACTGGCTGGAAGCCAAAGTCAGCAGCCGAGCCGGCTCCGCTGTCCGAGATCTGCTCAGCATGCAGCCCGAAACCGTCAGCGTTGTTGCATCCGACGGTACAGAGGTCACTGCTCGGCTGGAGGACGTGCAGCCCGGCAGTCGAATCCGCATTCGCCCGGGCGATCGTGTGCCGGTCGATGGCACGGTTCTCGAGGGCCTTTCAGATCTCGATGAGTCCATCATCACCGGTGAATCATTGCCAGTGATGCGTGGCCCGGGCGACCATGTCGTTGCCGGTTCCATCAATACCACCGGTCAGTTACTGGTCGCAGCAACTGTTCCCGGAACCGACACCACGGTCGACCGCATTGCTGGATTGGTAGAACAGGCACAGTCCAGTCGTGCACCTGTTCAGCGACTGGCAGACCTGATCGCTGCCGTCTTCGTACCGACAGTGCTGGCAATTGCCCTGCTGACTCTGGTCGGCTGGGTTCTGGCCGGAGACTTATCCGGCGGAATCGCTGCAGCCGTTTCCGTACTCATCATTTCCTGCCCCTGCGCACTCGGACTTGCCACACCCATGGCCGTTATGGCGGGTACCGGAGCTGCCAGCCAGCGCGGAATTCTGATCCGCTCTGCAGAGGCCCTGGAAAGAGCCGGCAGAGCCCGCGAAATTATCTTCGACAAAACCGGTACTCTGACCGGCGGACATCCTGAACTGATCCGGTTGCAGGTCCTGCCGGGATTTGATTCACACGATGTGCTTCGACTGGCAGCTGCTGTGGAAACACTCAGCGAACATCCCGCCGCCCATGCCGTTGTGGAGGCCGCCCGCAGACAGGAACTGACATGGGCCCAGGCCACGCAGTTTCGTGCGTTTCCGGGAATCGGCGTGGAGGCCCTCGTGAACGGAAAAAGTGTTCGTATTGAACGGGATGCACACGCTTCCTCACGCATCCTCATCGACAACGTTCCGGCCGCACTCATGGAACTGCAGGACACTCTGCGCCCCGATGCCACGGCTGCCGTGACAGCACTGCAGAAAATGGGAGTCCACGTCCGCATGCTCTCCGGCGACAGGCCTCGCGCTGCAGCGGCAATTGCCGAGGCGGCAGGAATTGCCCCTGCCGATGTGACTGCAGATGCGTCACCAGAGCAGAAACTGGAAATCCTCCGCGCCAGCCCAGCCTGTACCATCATGGTGGGCGATGGCCTGAATGATGCGGCAGCACTCACCGCCGCTCCTGTGGGAATCGCCATCGGCTGTGGCACGGGCGCAGCAATGGAGGCGGCATCTGTCATTGTCCCAGGAAACCGGCTGCTGGCCATCCCCGAGTTCCTGCAGATCGCTCGTGATACCCTCCGTGTCATTCGCCAGAATCTCTTTCTGGCCTTTTTCTACAATGGCCTCGCAATCCCGCTGGCTGCTCTGGGAATGCTGGGACAGCGCGGGCCATTGATTGCTGCGGTGGCCATGGCGCTCAGCGATCTGGCTGTTGTCGGAAATGCGCTTCGCCTGAAACACAGGCTGGACAGACGATCTATACGCTGAACGCCTCCCGCAGCATCTGCAGGCTGCGCGGAATCGCTGTTCGCGGATCATCCTTCCCCTCAAATTCCAGTGACACATAGCCCCCGAATCTGTGCTTCTTCAGCAGTTCCGCAATCCGACGATAATCAAGTTCGAGGGAATACCACAGACCGCCACCATAATACGTCTTGGCCTGTACCAGCACTGCCTGATCCGCCATCTGCTCCAGACGATCGTATGGATCTTCCAGAAAATTGCCCGTATCCAGTGTCGTCCCAAGCCACGGCGAATTGATCGCTCTGACAATTCTCATCACTCCCTCCGGCGTGCGTCCCAGTCCCCAGTGATTCTCCAGCCCCAGCGTTACGCCGCAGCGTTCAGCCACCGGCAGGCACTGCGTCAGCCCCTCAATCACCCACGCAAAACCCTGCTCCTCGGTATATCCCGGCAGCACCGGCTCAATCCCCCGATTCTTCATCAGTTCGTCAAAACTGCCACTGGTTCCCCAGCGACCGGTATTGACGCGCATGGTGGGGATACCCAGTGCGTATGAGAGCTCAATGCAGCGAATTGTGTGCTCGGTATTCATGCGGCGAACATCGGCATCGGGCGAAACCCATCCCTGATGTGTCGAAAATCCACACAAATCCAGCCCATTGACAAAAGCCCGCTGCTTGATCTTCTGCAGCGTGGAATTGCTTTCGTCTGTCATCTGGCGATGCAGAATCTCAACACCGTCAAAGCCCCACTCGGCCGCCAGATCCAGACACAGAAAGATGTCCCGCAGTTCGTCACGATTGAACTGCCAGAAGGAGTAGGTCGACACGGCAAATCGAGTGCGAGCGGCCGGTGGCGACGCTGCGGAAACTTCTGCCGACAACCCCGCAACCAGTCCGGGGACACACCCGTATGCCAGGCCCTTCGCCACGAGTGAACGGCGAGTCATGGACATGGCAGAAACAGCGGTTGGGGAGTTCAGGGTCATGAAAGTCTCCGATTCGCATGGGTGTGGGAGGCAGGAATGGCGGTCACGAGCAATTTCAACAGTCCGGCACGCCTCTCATTCGGAATGCTGAAATCCGATTTTTCACGGGTTTCTGCAGATTCCCGCCGGGCAGACGAGGCGCCCACTGAGAAACGCAGACAGCGTTCTTTGTCATTCCGCCTCGCACAGCATACAATCCGGGTTGATTCCGCCGCAATCCGGCGGAGCGGGAATCACCAGTCCTCGCACCCTGTCTCGGGCAACTGTCAACGGTGTTTTTGCCCCCTTTTCCCAGGCAGTCCTCCGCAAGTCGATGGATCCTGCCAGCCAACCCCGAATCCACTCACTTATGGCGAAAAAGTCCTCCAAAAAGAAGACTACCACTGCCGGCTCTGAGGATTGGCTCGAGCAGCGGACGCAGGAAATCGGCGGCCAGTTGTTCGCCGAGGTCAGTCGACAGTCCACATCGGTGTTTCAGACCCGCTGGTGGGAAGATCGCCTGATGAACTGGGCGATGGGTGACGAAGCCGTAAAACTGCAGATGTTCCGCTTCGTCGACGTCCTGCCAATGCTGCATGACCACCTCTCCATTGCTCGCCATCTGGAAGAGTATTTCGAAGAAGTTCGAGACCGGCTGCCCTGGGCGGTGCGCCTCGGTCTGGACCTCTCCTCGGGAAACACTATTCTCAGTCGCGCTCTCGCGTACAACGCCCGCATCAACGCCGCTCGCATGGCCCGACGCTTCATTGCCGGCAGCAATGTCTCCGAGGTACTGCGGTCCGTGCGAAGCATGCGCAGGGCCGGCATGGCCTTCACCCTCGATCTGCTGGGCGAAGCCACCATCAGCAATGCGGATGCTGACCGCTATCAGCAGGCCTATCTGCAGTTGATTGAGGGTCTGTCCACCGAAGTGAATGCCCTGCCCGACGATCCTCAACTCGACTGTGACGAACACGGCCACATCCCGCGTCTGAATGTCAGCCTGAAGTTATCAGCTCTCGACAGCCAGTTTGCACCTGTCGACACCGAAGGTTCGTTCCGTCGTGTCGCAGCACGACTGCGCCCCATCCTTCGCATGGCAAGGGAACGTCATGCTTTCGTGCACTTCGACATGGAGCAGAACGACTACCGCCTCCTGACTCGTGAAATCTTTCAGCGAGTTCTGATGGAACCGGAATTCCGGGATTTCGCAGACTGTGGCATCGTGGTGCAGGCCTACCTGCAGTCTGCTGATGACGATCTGCAGAACCTGCTCGAATGGGCCCGCAAACGCGGAACTCCGATCACCATCCGACTGGTCAAGGGAGCCTACTGGGATTTTGAAAACATTGTGGCTCAGTATCGTGGCTGGCCTGTTCCCGTGTATCGCCGTAAGTGGCAGTCGGACGACTGCTTTGAACGCCTGACGGCGGTACTGCTGCAGAATCGACAGTGGCTGCGACCAGCCCTCGCCAGCCACAATCTGCGCAGTCTTGCTCATGGACTGGCGCTGGCCGAACAGTTGCAGGTTCCTCCGCAGGGACTTGAAATTCAGATGCTGTATGGCATGTGCGACCAGCAGGCGCAGCTGTTCCGAAAACGCGGACATCGCGTCCGAATTTACACCCCCTTCGGAGAACTCATCCCGGGCATGGCCTACCTGGTTCGCAGGCTCCTTGAGAACACCTCCAATGAATCTTTTCTCCGCCAGAGTTTCACCGACAGTATTTCCGTCGAGAGTCTGCTCATGAAGCCATCAAGCCACGCCGCTGCCGAACCTCCAGTCGTCGATCCGCCGCAGGCTGGATTTGTCAACGAGTCGCTCAGCGATTTCTCCAGACCCGAAGTCCGCGAAGCGATGCAGGAGGCACTTGCATGGGTCCGCGACCACCTCGGTGCAACCTATCCACTCGTCATCGACGGAAAACTGTGCGACACCCGAGCCACACTGATCTCGCGCAATCCCTCAAAAACTTCCGAAATCATCGGAAAAATTTCCTCTGCCAGCCATGATCAGACGGCAGACGCCATCGCCGCAGCGC
>CAITYU010000401.1 GCA_903896675.1 uncultured Planctomycetaceae bacterium | reverse complement strand
GTCTGCACTCGGACTGGGCTGGGGAAATCACGACCATCACACCTATCGCAGCAGCCGCGTCTGCTTCGCTCCCATGATCGCACTGTTCGAACAACTGGGATTCGCCTGCCGGGAACGATTTTATCCCGGACACAATGCGGGTTGGGGCGCACAGGTCATGGAACACCCGATCTGCCCGGTGGTGATCTTTGCTGACGTGGACCTCACAGCCGACGAACTGGCCGGGGACTTTGCCCATCAGCCATTGGCCCCCTCCGGGACCCTGGGAACCATCGGCCTGTGGTGCGGCCTGCACGGAGAAGCTCTGTTCTCAGCCGGCATGCATCACCTCGAATGTCAGTTCAGCTTCGCTGCCGCTCGACAGCAACTGGCAGACCTCGGAATCGGCAGCATGAAACCCTTCACCGACTTTTCCTTTCTCAGGCAGTGCTTCACCGAACCCGAACGCTGGCCCGTACGCGAATCACGCCTGCAGAATCTGTTGGCAGAGGGATTGATTTCCCCTGCACAGGCACTCGCATTTCGCACAACAGGCGCTCCGGGCTCACACCTCGAAATACTTGAACGCAACGACGGTTATCGCGGCTTCAACCAGACGGGTATCACCGAGATCATCCAGCGGACAGATCCCCGCCGGGTGCAGACGGGCCACTGATCCGGTATCCTCCCGCAGGACACAGACATCATCATGACATTTCGAATCGTTCAGCTGACCGACCTGCATGTTTTCCGCGACCAGCAGACTCTGCTGAAGGAAGTTGCCACGTGGCACTTCCTCAGGCAGGTTGTCGCACTCCTGCACAGTCTTGATCCCCAACCCGACGCCGTCGTCATTACCGGTGACCACACTCACGACGAACTCCCGGAAACATACCGCGCCATCAGAGAACTGCTGCACCCATGGATTGATCGACTCTGGCAGGTTCCAGGAAATCACGACGACCGCAGGGAATTACGCAGGGCCTTCAGTGACCGCATTGCCGGCACTGCGGATGACCCCATTCGCTTTGGCTTTTCCCCACCCGGCTGGCTGTGCCTTGGTATTGATACTCATGTTCCCGGTTCTGTGGCCGGCCGGATTGACGCCCAGCAGACAGCGTGGATCAGCACGCAGCTCCACGCCAGCCCGGATGTCCGCTGTGCGCTTTTCATGCACCATCCCCCGGTGCTGCTGAACAGTATCTGGATGGACGCCATCGGACTGCATGGACGCGAACTGCTGGCGGATTTGTGCAGCACCGAACCTCGCATCCACCTCATCTGCTGCGGACACGTACACCACGAATCACGTGGCCACCTCGGGCACGCCGCAGTTCACACAACTCCTTCCACCGGGATTCAGTTTGACCCCGACAGTGATCAGCCGAAATTTGTGCCCGGACGGCCCGGCTTGCGGATCATTGATCTGACACCAGCCGGATACTCCACCGAAGTCCTCAGGATCAGTGAACTTTCGGTACCGGTGAATGCACCGGCGTAGCGGAGCCATTATATCCACGGAGTCTCATTCAGTTGTTCGCAGCCTGTCGCCGTAATCAGATAATTGTTCTCCAGACGAACCCCGCCTGTACCTTCCCGATAACAGCCAGGTTCCAGCGTGACAACATCCCCAGCCCGCAGCTCATCCGTGCTTTCTGAAACCATGATCGGTGGCTCCGGATGCTCCAGCCCCAGTCCGTGGCCGGCATGATGCGACAACGCTCCCATGCCAAACTGCTCAAGCAGGCCTGAGGCAGTCTGCCACAGTTCGCGGCAGGATGCCCCAGGCCGCAGCAGTTTCGCCGTCCCTGCCAGCGCTTCCCGGCAGGCCTGTATCTGCTCCACAGCCGCCGCCGAAGGCGCTCCGACCGGCAGCGTATTCGTGAAGTCACTGCGGTAACCATGCAGGATCACACTGTAGTCCAGAATGAACAAATCGCCGTCTCGCAGGCGATAATCGGTCGGCAGACCCCCGGCTTTCGGCAGACCCGCATGGGTCGCTCGAAAATCCCCGTAGACCACGCACGGCTCGCCGGCCGCCAGCTGGGCTGCCCGCTGCACCTCCAGATACAGCTCCAGCTCACTCATGCCCGGCTGGATCACTTCCACTGCCCGCCGATGCCCGGCCGCACAGGCGTCCATACACCGCCGCAGCAAAGTCACTTCATCCGCGTCCTTGCTGCGTCGCAGGTCCCGCAGGACCTCGCCAAGCGTCTGGGGTTCCGCGTCTTCGTCAGCCGCAAACTGCCACGCCGCATCCTCGGCCACCATCGCAGCCGACATTTCCGTCAAACCCTCCGGTTCAATCAGGCCGGTGCTGCCGGCCCAGTGGGCTTTAGCCTCGGCGATCGCCTGTGCCAGCGCTGCATGCCGACTGACCACGGATCGCCGATGCGAATACCACGGAATGATGATCTCATCGTCCACAAAATAAGGACTACTGGCTGAACGTTTGGTGAAATTGTCTGCCAGCAACAGCGTTTTGCCGCCGCGTTTCAGCAGCAGCAAGCCCTTCTGATCAGCAGAAAAACTGAACGGATTCACCCGAAAACCGCTCAGATACTGCACATGCCGGGAATCCCCGACCAGCAGCCACTCGATCTCCTCCGGAATGCGATCCCACAATCGAACGCGCCGCTGCCGACAACCCAGTTCCGTTAACATCTGCCCGTTTCCCTCAGCCATCAGATCCTGCACTCTGTCGGTAACCCCGGATTTCACTGCCGAACATAACAGGAAAATCCAGCCTGCCGAAGTTCGACCGGCACGAATTCAGTCGGATTCCAGGTGAATGCCACGGCATTCTGCGATATACTCATTCCAACGTTCCTGCTCCCAGGCCAATCCGGCCTTGATTCGCAACTGCCGCTCAGCCATCCCACCCGGTGCTGCATGAAAATAACCCGCGTCTTCACGGCGTTCTGCCTGCTTCTGCCCACTGTTCCTCTGTTCGCACAGACCCCGCAATCCGCGGCAGACAATCCGGTGGACTTCAACCGGGATGTCCGGCCCATTCTCTCCAACCGCTGTCTTGCCTGTCACGGTCCCGACGATGGTCAGCGCGAAGCCGGACTGCGGCTGGATGATGCCACTTCCGCCACCGGCAGACTGGAATCCGGTAAGATCGCAATTGTTCCCGGAAAACCGCAGGACAGTGAACTGCTGCAGCGAATTCACAGCAGCGACGATGATATCCGCATGCCGCCTCCGGAATTCGGAAAACCACTCACTCCTGCAGAACAGTCCATACTGCAGAAATGGATCGCACAGGGTGCTCAGTTCGCACGCCACTGGTCCTATACACCGCCCACTCGCCCGACAGTGCCACCGCCCGCTCCCGGCCACGCCGAATGGGTTCGCAATCCCATCGACAACTTCGCACTCCAGTCCATGCTGGCTCACGAACTCACACCCCAGGCCCAGGCCCCTGCTCCCATACTGCTCAGACGCATCTTCCTCGATCTGATCGGTCTGCCCCCCACACCCGCAGAAGCCTCAGAATGGCTGACAAAGCTGACCGCATCCGGCAGTGCTCAGGGGGTAAACGAAACTGCATGGCAGCAACTGATTGACCACCTGCTGCAGCGACCGGAATACGGCGAATACTGGGCCTGCAAATGGCTCGACCTCGCCCGCTACGCAGACTCCTCCGGGTACGCTGATGACCCAGCCCGCACGATGTGGCCCTATCGTGACTGGGTCATCCACGCCTTCAACAGCGGGATGCCTTTCGATCAGTTTACAATCGAACAGATTGCCGGTGACCAGCTGCCCGATCCCAGCGAAGATCAGTTGATCGCGACCGCCTTCCACCGCAATACCATGACCAACAATGAAGGCGGGACGCAGGACGAAGAATTTCGCAACGTGGCTGTCGTCGATCGGGTCAACACAACAATGGCCGTCTGGATGGGCTCCACCATCAGCTGCGCACAGTGCCATAACCACAAATACGATCCGCTGTCACAGGAAGAATACTTCCGGGTCTTTGCACTGCTGAACAACACGGAAGACGCCGACCGCGGTGATGACTCGCCCAGACTGCAGTTCTTCACCCAGCAGCAAAAGCAGCGACGCAGCGAAATCGAACAGCGTCAGGCTGCCATCAGACAACTCTTCACAACCACCACCGATGCCCTCACCGCCTCGCAGCAGACATGGGAAAGCTCGCTCCGGAAGCCCATTGAATGGTCCGGTCTGACACCCCTGCAATTGGTACGCGCCAGCGGTGGCGCGGTGCAGATTCAGTCGGACGGCAGCGTGCTCGTGCCCACAGCAGCAGACAAGGACGTGTATGTTGCAGACCTGCCCCTGAACAGTCTGCCCCCGGATTTCAATGAACAATCACTGGCCGCTGTCCGACTGCAGACAATTCCTTCAGCATCGCTGCCCGGGGGCGGCGCCGGTCACGGTGGTGGCAACTTCGTCATCACTGAAATCCGCGCGGAATGGCTGCCCGCTGACAATGCTGCACCGACCGCCCGATTCCTTCGCATCACCATTCCCGGCGCCTCAAAAATCCTCTCGCTGGCCGAAGTGCAGGTGTTTTCTCAGGGTCTCAACGTCGCTCCCAAAGGCCTCGCCTCCCAGAGCTCCACAGACTTTGACGGCCCCGCAATGCTCGCCATCGACGGAAATACCGATGGCAATTATCTGAAAAAATCCGTCACCCATACCGCCATCTCCGACTCGCCGTGGTGGGAAATTGATCTGCAGTCTGCCATACCCATCGAAAAAATTGTGCTCTGGAATCGCACCGACGGAAATACGCAGACCCGACTGGCAGACTTCACCATCACCCTGCTGAACGAACAGCGCCAGGAAGTCTCCACCCGCACTGTGGCTGAACCTCCCCGCCCCTCCTCGGAATTCACTCCCGGAAACGGCCGCGTCATCCGCCTTGCCGCTGCAGCAGCAGACTTCTCTCAGGATGGCTTCCTGCCCGCAGAAGTGCTTGACGGAAAAACGGAACCCGAAAATGGCTGGGCAGTCGGCGGCGTGACCAATGTCAGCCATGAACTTGTGCTGGCACTGGCTGAACCCCTGCCGTTAAGCGAAGGCGGTCTCCTGCGACTCAGCATCGAACAGAACGCCCCCTATGCCGGACATCTGCTGGGCAGCTTCCGCGTGCAGGCCACCGCCAACCCGGCCGCCGTTGCTCGCAGTCAGGTACCCGCCGGTATTCTGGCACTGCTGGAAATTCCCTCCACACAACGCACAGCCGAACAGACTGATCAGCTTTCACTGTGGTACCGCAGTAACGCGGCCCCGGAATTCGCCGCTGAACGCTCAGAACTTACCCAACTGCAGAAAGAACTCGTCGTCATGAAACCGGAAGGCTCAGTCCTTGTCATGCGCGAGCTGCAGGCCGACAAACGCCGACGCACCCAACTGCAATACCGCGGAAACTACCTCGACAAAGGACCGGATGTCGACCCCGGCGTTCCCGCCGTCTTCCATCCCCTGAAACTCGCAGAACAACCGCCACGACTGCAGTTCGCCCGCTGGCTCGTCAGCAGCGACAACCCACTCACGGCACGAGTCCAGGTGAATCGCATGTGGGAGGAACTGTTCGGACGCGGTATCGTTCTGACCTCCGAAGAATTCGGATCTCAGGGAGAATTGCCGACTCACCCCGAACTGCTCGACTGGCTGGCTGTCGAATTCCTCGAATCCGGCTGGAATCTGCGTGCACTGCAGCGACTGATCGTCAGCTCGGCCGTCTGGAGACAGTCCTCGCAGGTCACATCGGAATCCGCCAAAGCTGATGCCGATAATCGCTGGCTGGCGCGCGGGCCGCGAGTCCGCCTGCGCTCAGAAACCGTCCGCGATCAGGCTCTGGCTGTCGCAGGACTGCTCAGTCACAAAATGTACGGACCTCCCGTAAAGCCACCCCAACCCAGCCTCGGACTGTCTGCAGCCTTCGGCAGTTCCACAGACTGGCAGACAAGCACGGGAGAAGACCGCTATCGCCGAGCCATCTACACCACGTGGCGACGCTCCAACCCTTATCCCTCCATGGCCACCTTCGACGCCCCCAACCGCGAAGTCTGCACCCTCCGCAGAAATCGCACCAATACCCCCCTGCAGGCACTCGTGACACTGAATGACCCAGTGTATGTCGAAGCCTCACAGGCACTGGCCCGCAGGATGCTGGCAACTGCCGGTACGCTTGAAGAACAACTGGCCAGCGGCCTCCAGACCGCACTCATCCGTCCAGCCTCCCCCGCAGAAGTTCAGGAACTCAAAGCCCTGTTCCTCGATGCTCGCAACAGCTACGCTCAGGATTCCGCCGCAGCCATGACGTTTGCCACAGACCCGCTGGGCCCCCTGCCCCCGGATCTGAACCCCACAGATGCTGCGGCCATGACCGTCGTCGCCGGGATCATCCTCAACCTCGACGAAATGCTTATGAAACCCTGACCCCCGCCCCCCCCGCACCCCACGCACTCACACACGAAACAGCGGCAGATCGCAAATCGAAAAATCCCCCGGACACAACTGCCCGAGGGATCTGTCGAAGTGTCATTCAGCGGCAATGACGATGCCGTGAACGACCACCACCGTAGCCACCACCATAGCCACCACCGTACCCGCCACCATAGACCGGCACCGAATAAAAGCCCGGCTCATAGACAGGGTACGAATACACCGGCACACCGTACAGCGGACTCCCATAGATCGGACGCCCAAAGCCCCCCAACGAGCCGCGGCCATACGATCCACTGAAACTGCTCGGGCCATTGCCAAAGCTGAAACTGATTCCAAAACCCGATCGACTGCGAGAACGGGAATGATGATGGTCATCATCCGCCTGAGCTCGACCGGAAACCACCAGCAGACTGCCCATCAGTAACACCGCCGCCAGCACTCGTTTCATCGCCATGACTGATCTCCTTGATGTTCATCACCCGAGGGAATTGTGAAGCAGATCCAGACAGGTCCATCAATGGCCTCCCTGATCCAATCTCCTGCAGATGCCAACTGCGTACCAAAACCCTGTTCAACACTTCCGATCTGAACGCAACGCATTACGAAGCATAATCTTACATCAAATCAAATGCGTTCGTCCCCACGCTTGACCACCACCCCGCAGCGCCATCACAACGACAACACACTGACATCACTTTCATTCCATGGATCGGCAGGGAGTGCCGGCGTTCCTTGTAATCCTGCAATGCCGAGTGAGAATGCGGAGGTTCGATCAGGCTGGCCAGCAGTTTCCGCCAGCCAGCCATTCCTCACTGCCCGGGCAACCCCTGCAGGACCCTCTCCAATCATGTCTCAGAAGCACCTTTCCGATCTGTCACATCTGCAGTTCTCGACCCAGTGCGTGCACGGTGGTGTCCACAAGGACCAGCAATACAACAGCGTCACCACGCCGATCTATCCGACATCCACGTTCTACTGGAATTCGCTCGAATCCCATTCCGGTTACGATTACACACGCAGCGGCAATCCCACTCGCAGGGCACTCGAAGAAAACATTGCCGCACTGGAAGGCGGCGCTGGCTGCGTAGCCACATCCACGGGCATGTCTGCCGTGCATTGTGCCATGGCCCTGTTTTCCCCAGGCGACCATATCATCGCTCCTGCCGACCTGTACGGCGGCACATTCCGACTGTTTGAACGATTCCTGAAG
>CAITYU010000400.1 GCA_903896675.1 uncultured Planctomycetaceae bacterium | reverse complement strand
TGCCGGAATCCTGCAGATCCCGCAGACTGCCGGTGACGAAGACGCAGGCGGTGACTGGCAACAACTGGTGCACCAGCTTGAGGATGTTGGTGCCAGTGATGGGGATGGACTGGGGTCGCAGTGGGAACTGTTTCCGGTGCACGGTTGACCGCAGGGCAGGGCAGGAGGGCAAATCGCGTGTTGACGGTCACAAGGACGATCAGGATTCCGGAACAGGAGCTGGAGTTTGCCTACATCCGCAGCAGTGGTCCGGGCGGTCAGAATGTCAACAAAGTCAGCTCAAAGGCTGTGCTGACATGGCAGTTTGCACAGTCGATGGCACTTGTCGGGGCAGTTCGGTCGCGATTTGAAACTCGGTACGCACGCCGGATCACTCGCGAAGGCTGTGTTGTTATCAGCAGTCAGAAGTATCGTGAGCAGTCGCGGAATGCCGAAGAATGTCGCGTTAAACTGAGTGCGATGATACTGGCGATTGTCGAAGCACCGGTCGAACGGCGCCCCACAGAAAAAACTCGCGGGTCACAGCGGCGACGCCTGGAACAAAAACGCACCCGCTCGGCCCACAAACAGGGCCGTCGCAAACTGCATCCCGAATAACAGTGGCCGTCGCCGGACTCCCAACCCCACAGTTTCCAGCCGCGCCGATTTTCACGATTCCAGGGATTCTGGCGACAAATCACTCGGCATACGGAAGCGTAAAATGCAGTTTTTCGCGGTTTCGCCGGGCGGATGTCCGAGGTCAGCCCGAATTGCCGCAGGAATTGTGGTCCGCTGCCGCCGCGAGTGCTAGGATTGGCTGATTGCGAAGCCTTACCTTTTGCGGCGCGGTGTTATGTCAACGGGCAACCAGGAATTTCGACAGGACGCGGATAGCGAACCACTCACCGCGAACACAGAGACTCCGGCCCACGGCGATCACTTCGGCTCGCTTGTGGCATCCACAGCCCAGCCCACCCCCGCCGAGATCTCCCTCACCGTCGGCATTCCCGGTCAGGATGCCAGACTGTCCGGCCCTGTCAGATCCGCAACAGGTCTCTGGGGCGTTTCAGTGCCTCCGGGGCAACCCACCATCCTCGGAAAACCTCAGCGACGGCGACAGCCACTTCGTCGCCGGGAAGTGCGACGGGCGGGAATTCTGTTCCTGCTCACCTTCGCCAGTACTCTGCTGGTCGGCGCCAATTTTTTCCCCTTCGATTACCTGCTGGGACTGATGTCACCCGGCTATCGCCAGTACATGTCCGCCAGGCTTCCAAATCTCGAACAGTTGTTCCGCGAATCGCTCTGGATGGGATTTCTCTACGCCGGTCCGGTGATGCTGATTCTTGTATGTCACGAAATGGGGCACTACCTGCAGGCCGTACGTTACGGAGTTCCTGCGTCCCTTCCCTATTTCATACCTCTGCCGGTCGCACCCCTGGGAACTATGGGTGCTGTCATCTTCCAGTCTCCCGGAGCAGCCACAAGAAAGCAGATGTTCGACATCGCCGTCTCCGGCCCCCTCGCCGGCCTCGTCGCCACGATCCCCGTACTGTGGTTCGGATTGTCGAATTCCGGCTACATGGAAGTTGCTCCCGGAGCAGGAGTCGGACTTTCGTTCGGCGAACCGCTGCTGCTGACGTGGATGGTGGAGCTTCTTCATGGTCCAGCCGGTCCCGCTCAGGTGTTCGTCATGAACCCCGTAGCCATGGCCGGTTGGGTCGGACTTTTTGTCACGTCCCTCAACCTGTTGCCCGTGGGTCAATTGGACGGTGGTCATATCCTGTACACACTGATCCGCAACCGCGCACACGTGATCGCCATCCTGCTCTACGGGTCCGCTGTCGCCTCCGTCATCTTTCTCGGCAATACCTCATTCGTGCTGCTGTTGCTGCTGCTGCTGCTGACCGGCATTCGGCACCCTCCCACAGCAGATGATGCCGAACCGCTCGGATTCGGCCGACACCTCGTCGGCTGGCTGACGCTGGCGTTCCTGATCATCGGGTTCACACCGGAACCGATCTCAGTCAAACCGCTGGCCCCCGAACCGGCTCCGGTCAAGTCCACCGATCAGCCCGCTCGGTATCCCGACGAAGTGACCGAAGAGACCATGATCTGACAGACTGACCAGCCACTGGCCCCTTCACCCCCGGTCGTACAGTATCTCACGGCCGGTCCCCTCGGCCACCACCCGACCATCACAGTACACTGTCCGGCCATGCACAAATGTCCTGACCGGCCAGCCAGTCAGAGACACTCCGTCCCACGGAGTCCAGCCGCACTTCGTCAGCTGGTCCGCGTTACGCACCACCGCCGTACGGTGCAGATCCACCAGCACCAGATCCGCATCCCAACCCTCTCGTATCGCCCCCTTCTGATGCAGATTCCAGACTCGCGCCGGAGCCTCACACATCCACGACACCACCTGTCGCAGACTGCACAGTCCCAGCGACACCTGGTTCAGCATCAGCGCCAGAGAATTCTCAACAGCAGGCAGACCCGAAGGCGATTTCGGATACGGCTGACGCTTTTCTTCCAGCGTATGCGGGGCATGGTCGGTGGCAATCACCTCCAGAGTCCCGTCCAGCAAACCCTGCCACACCGCCGCAGCATCCGCCCGACTCTTGATCGACGGGTTCATCTGAATCAGCGAACCCAGCCGCTCATAGTCATCCACCGTGAAAAACAGATGATGCGGACACGCCTCCGCCGTTATCAGATCACTGGTACCCCGCAGAAACTGCACTTCCTCAGCCGTGCTGACGTGCAGCACGTGAAACCTGTGCCGGTGACGCTCCGCCAGATCCACCGCCCGCTTCGTCGCAATCAGTGCCGCTGCGTTGTCCCGAATCCGACTGTGATCAGAGATCTTGCTGCCACCCCCAATCCGCGCAGCATTCGCACGCACCGTCGATTCGTCCTCACAGTGAGCACAAATGGGCAGCGTTGTCTCTGCAAAAATCCGCTCCAGCGCCGACTGCTCGTCCACCAGCAGATCACCCGTGCTGGACCCGATAAAGATCTTGATCCCCGGTGTCCTCGTCGCCCGCGCCAGTTCGGCGACATTCTCAGGAGTCGCCCCGATGTAGAATCCATAATTCACCACACATCGACCGGCCGCCAGTGCCAGCTTCGACTCCAGTGCCGACACCGACGTCGTCGTCGGCTTCGTGTTGGGCATCTCCAGAAACGATGTCACACCGCCTCGGGCACAGGCACGAGTCGCTGTGAGCAGGTCTTCCTTGTGCGTCAAACCCGGCTCACGGAAATGCACCTGATCGTCCACCACTCCCGGAATCAGATGCAGCCCGGATGCATCAATCACCTCGTCCGCCGCTGCACCGTCCGGAACATCCAGCGCCGCTATTCGGCCGCTCTCAATCAGCACGTTGATTCGCTCAGTCGATTCCGGAAGAACCACCTGAGCATGTCGAATCAGAGTCTTCATGTTGAACCCACTTTCCCGCCAGGCAACTGCAGCCTGTAAAACTGAATCGCCGTGCCACCAAAAATTCGATCACGTTCCGAAACACTCAGCTCGGACGTCAGGTCCCGCAAGGCTCCCACCACGTCCGCGTAACGAGCCGCCAGCTCACACACCGGCCAGTCCGTTCCAAACATGCAGCGTTCCACACCGAATGCCTCCAGCGCCGTCTCGACGTAAGGACGCAGATCCGCAACTGTCCACCGCTGCCAGTCCGCCTCAGTCACCAGTCCGCTCAGCTTACAGTAGATGTTGTCACACTCCGCAGCCCGCCGCAGATCACCACGCCAGTCGTCAATCCGCCCCAGACGAATCTGCGGCTTCGACAGATGATCGATCACCATCGGCAGGTCCGGAAGCTGACGACCCAGTGTCACTGCATGCCGCAAATGCTGCACGTAAAACAACAGATCAAACGGAACACCATGCCGCTGCAGCACACGCAGACCACGCAGCACATCCGCACGGATGATGAAATCCTCGTCCGGCTCATCCTGAGTCACATGGCGGATACCGCAGAACTTCGGATGCGACAAAAACTCCTGCAACTGCTGCTCACACGCTGCACTGGCCAAATCCACCCAACCCACCACACCCGCCACGAAATCATGCTGCTCCGCCAGACCCAGCACCCAGCGATTCTCCGCCAGATGATGCTGAGTCTGCACGAAAACAGTGGCATCCACGCCCGCTGACTGCAGCTGCGGACGCAAATCCTCAGGCAGATAACTGCGGTTGATCGCCACATGCTGCGGCTGCGACAGCCAGCCATAGTCAAAAGGCAGGTCCAGCTGCCAGAAGTGCTGATGAGCATCAATGATCACAGAATTGCTCCCCCGTCCCCAGATCAGGCACAACAACGCCAAGTCTACTCCACCGCCCTGTACGGTTGCATCCAGCCACCCGCTCAATCCAACCCATATCGAAATTCACAGGACATACCCCCGTTTTTTCCTCAGTTTTCTGACCTCTTCTCCCCATTTTTACCGATTGACACAGGACATCGCGTTTCGAGACACCCCAAAGCCACGCGGTTATTCGCACACAACCCGCAACCCTTTTTTCACAAATTCCAGCCGATTTGCTCGCCAATATGCTTTATTCTTGAAATGTCGTTGCGTTTCTGAGAAACTCCGGGAAGTCAATAAATGAATTTCCCTAATTGATCAGGCAATTACACCAGGTCGCTCGGGCAGTCTCATGAAGGTAGTGCTGGAGCTTCAGGATCAATCGGCCAACGTACGGAAAATCACCGTACGTCACGATATCGTCATCGGCCGCGGTTCTGACTGCAACCTGCGACTTTCATCGCCCCAGGTCAGTCGCCGACACTGCTTCCTCCGCGTTAGTCGCGATGGCGTCACCGTCACAGATCTCGACAGCAGCAATGGCACGTGGGTGCAGGGACGGCGCATCCCATCCGGCGTTCGCCAGGACGTCGGTGACGGCCAGCAGTTATCACTGGGCCCCATTCGCTTCGTGGTCTACCTTCGCCAGGAAGCCGTCGCCGCCAGCGTCCTGACCTCCGGTACACTGCACGAAGTCGTCCAATCCGGTGCACTGCAGATCGACGCGGGTCCAGGTGTCACCACTGACGACGACGAAACCTCAGACGGCACAGCTCCGGGATCCGGCCCCATCGCCGACAGCCGCGCTGAAATCATCGACCTCGGCAACGTCTCTGATCCCGCACAAACCACCGTCCAGTCCGCCTCCAGAAAGAAAATTTCCACTCCGTCCGGCCCCGACAGTGTCGACGTACTGCACGCCGATGTACTGATCCAGGGACTGCAGGGCACACACTCGCTCTCATCACAAAAAACCGCAGCCGACTTTCAACTTCCCCGCATCAACGAAGGGGACTCCACCTTTTTGCTGCCCGGAAATAGCCCTCTCCGCAACGCGTCCGCTGCACCGGCCCCCGTCGCTTCGGCTGCATCCAACGAAGACCTGATTGACGAAGTCGAAATACTCGACGAAGACGACAACGCCCTCCGCAACTTTCTCCGCGGCCAGTAATCCAGCCGCATCCCACGCACAGGTCGTGGAAGAACACCGTCAGCATCCCCCACCCGTCGGTTCCCACGCAACCGCTCGTCGCAGGCCTTTACAACGCATATTCACCTTCGTGTTTTCCGCGTTCTTCCGCGTTCTTCCGCGGCGCCCAAAAAAGGATCAACGCGAAATCCTGTGCGCAACTGCAGACTGCATTGCCAGAGGTGTTGACTGCGACCCTGGGAGGGCGAAGCTTCCGCAGAGCCGAACTCCCCGACACAGCGGGAGCATCCGCCCCAACGGGAGCGGGCTTTGCGATTACTGAACACTGAAAACTGACGTCCGGCTCGGCAGGAGCCTCGCCCTCCCAGAGGGAACTACCGAGCATTGGTTCGGTGCCCACAACGACAGGACAACACTCGTTGGCTGCCTCAAACCGCACACTTCATTTGACGTTGAGCCCCAAAAAAACCACACACGCAAAACAACCAGCCCTGCCTCCACCGTTCACAACACTCCCGGCTCCGCTTCAAGCCTCCCCTGACACCGCCACACCAACGATTCCTGCTCCGTGTCTTCCGTGTCTTCCGTGGTGAGCCATGGTTTCCGGTTCAAAACACCGTTATCGAACAAGTGCATGCGCAACTTGCCCGGGCTAAAGCCCACGCTACGGTTTCTGGCCCGCGCAATCCGAG
>CAITYU010000399.1 GCA_903896675.1 uncultured Planctomycetaceae bacterium | reverse complement strand
TGGAGCCGTGGTTGGCAAACATGTGGTTACGGCCGTACCGGACCCGGGAAACCCCTGCAACTGCCATTCCGATGACATCACTCCATTGATGGAGGTGGAAGTCAGGGAAGGTCAGGAAAACTCGTTTGAAGTGGTTGTTCCGTTGAAGCAGAAGGGTCAGCAGCCTGCTGCCGACCCATTCTCGGATCCCGAGTAAGCGGGGCTTCTGACAGTGTCTGTCGCAACTGCATGTCCGACTGCCCTGCCTGCCGATGCTGGCTGTCCTCGCTACCCGTGGTCCCTCAGGGGACCTGCGGTAGCCGCGGGAAGTGCTGCGTTTTTTCGTGTCGTGCTGGGAGCGGCTGTCTGCTGGTGGTCTGCTCACTACCTGCTTTCAGGACGCGCACATTTGCTCTGCAGTGACGCGGTTATGCATTTCAATTGGCCCGGCTTCGAATGGGTGCCTGCTCCCGGAACGGTGGGGACCTCACTGCTGTTTGGAATCCTGTTTGTTTCGGGACTGTTGCTGCTGGCGGGTACTGCGGCACGAGCCGCCTCGGCAATCACCTGCGCGGGACTTACGTGGTTCTTCCTGACGGACCAGACCAGTTACCAGAATCACTACTACCTGCTGCTGCTGCTGACCGGGATCGGCAGCGTGCTGCCACTGAGCCGAACACTGTCTGTAGACGCTGAGTCCTCTGCACGGCCGGCACTGATTCCCTGCTGGGTCCTGCAGGTGCTGCGTTTCCACATTGCTCTGCCATACCTTTTCGGTGGCATCTCCAAACTGGATCCGGAGTGGCTGTCAGGCAGGCCGATGCTTCTGCTGCTGTGCGATCGCCTCGATCTTCAGCCCGGCGACTCTCCGGCAGAAGTCGGTGCTCTGATTCTGACCTGGGGGGGACTGGTCTTTGACGTGGCGATTGTTCCGCTGCTGCTTTGGAAGCGCACTTTGCCGTTCGCGTTTCCGGCTCTCGTGATTTTTCATCTGGTCAATGCCTGCCTGTTCCCAATCCATATCTTTCCCTGGTTCATGATCGGTGCCTCGACTGTCTTCCTTCCGCCTGACTGGCCGACGCGATTTCTGCGGCAACGTGTGGCCGGAGAAAACTCGCAGGCTCAGGCGGGCAGCGCTGTGGTTCTGGCCGAATGGCAGGAACCGACGCCCCCGGGCGATTTTCTGCTGCTGACAATCTGCTGCTGGTGTCTGCTGCAACTGCTGCTGCCCCTGCGACATCTGGCTATTCCCGGAGATGCATCATGGACTGAACAGGGGCACTTCTTTGCGTGGCGGATGATGCTGCGAGGCAAAACCGGAGAAGTGCATTTTCTGGCTACCAGACCGGCGGACGGGTACAGTTGGCTGGCAGACCACTCCCGACTGCTGCACCAGGAACAACTGGCCAGGTTCAGCATCGACCCCGAAATGATCCGTCAGGTCGCCGCCACTATCGCCGGACTTCATCAGGAACGAACGGGTGAACGGATCGAGGTGCGAGCCCTGGCACTGGCGTCCCTGAATGGCAGGCCACCCGCATTGCTGATTGATCCGGAGGTCGATCTGGCAGCCGAACCGGAGTCTGCGAGCAAGGGAACCTGGATTCTGCCGAAACCACCCGCCTCAGACCTGCTCTGGCGACACCCGCCGGGTGACTGGGTCAGGCGAATTTCTCTGCCCGATCGCTGGCAGAAAATCCTGCATCGCAGGGACGAACCCGTTACAACTGGATTGACACAAGTCAACAAAATCTCGGATTGATTTCCATCTTCCAAACTCTGAGGATGCTCTATACATGCCTTTTCGCTCTGGATTTTCATTGATTTCCGTTGCCGCTCGTGCATTTGGAATCGCAGTGGTACTGGGCAGCGCTGCTGCTTCGGCACAGAATGCCAGCAAACCCGCCACTGTCCCGGATGCTGCGTGGCAGCCGACCCGGGTCCCGGACCGCGTCGTGCTGACGTGGTGTGACGACCCGGCAACGACTCAGTCGGTCACATGGCGTACAGCCACCGACATCACTGCGGCAGCGGCACAGATCACCATCGCTGACTCCGGTCCGGATCCGGAAAAAACAGCTCAGACGGTCGTCGCTGTCTCTGAACCACTCACCACAAACCTCGGCCCCGCTCACTACCACTCCGCCACCTTCAAAGGCCTGAAACCCGGAACGCTGTACGCGTACCGCGTCGGTGACGGGCAATTGTGGAGCGAATGGTTTCAGTTTCGCACCGCCAAAGCCACGGCCGAACCGTTCTCATTCATCTATTTCGGTGACGCCCAGAACGACATTCGTTCGAAGTGGTCACGAGTGATCAGGGCTGCGTGGCAGGATGCTCCCAAAGCCGCCTTCATGATCCATGCCGGTGATCTGATCAACACCGC
>CAITYU010000398.1 GCA_903896675.1 uncultured Planctomycetaceae bacterium | reverse complement strand
GCAAAGCGTGTTATTGGTAGGGTCGCAGTCGATCCATTCGCCATTTCCGGCGTAGACGGAACACCATGCGTGTGAGGCGTCGGCACCAACGAGGCGGGGTTGACCGGGTGGGGGAAGTGTGCGGAGGTAACCGCTGACGTAGCGTGCGGGCAGTCCGGCGGATCGCAGAGCGGCAATCTGCAGGTGAGCGAAGTCCTGGCAGACACCGCGGCGGATGCGGAAGACGTCGGGGACGGGAGTGTTGACTGTGGTGGCTCGACTGTCATACGTGAATTCGCGGTGAATGCGTGCAGTGAGTGCCAGCACGGCTGCGGGCAAAGTCTGTTCGGCAGCGAGTGTTTCAGCGGCCCACTGGCGGATGGTGTGTGTCCACGAGACTTTGGGTGAGGGGAACAGGAATTCAAGTGCATCGCGATCGGCGAGGACGGCTTTTCGCTGCAGCCGTTCGCGCAGCTCAGCGACTCGTGTCCGACGAACGAACTCGGGCAGGCAGGGTTCACGGACGGCGACTGTGGTGGTGGCTGTAATTTCCAGTTGCTGGTAGCCTTCATTGAACGAGAACAGGTGCACGGGATTCCCGAATGCGTCGATGCGTCTGGAGCGGACGGAGGGTTCGGGGGTGATCTGCAGAGAGAAGTTGTCGACCTGCTGTCGATCGACGGGTCGGAATTCCAGCCACGCCTGATTGTGTCCGACGGAAACACCGTCAGATCCGGTGTAGCGGGTCCTGTGAGTCACGCGATATTTCATGAACGTCCCTCCGCTTCTCCGAATGGTCTGGGGGCAGCGGAGTGCACGAGGTATTTTCCGGTGAGGGCATCGGACAGTCTGAGCATGGTTTCTTCGACGGCTTTCAGGGCTGCCGTAACGGTTTTCAGGGCTGGGCTTGCAAGGTCTGTGGCGGTCAGCATGCGGACGGCGTGAGTGGCTTCCATGACCAGTCGCATTTCGCCGGATCGCAGGGGCTGTGTGGTGACGCCAGGCAGGCGATCTGTGTGCTGGATCAGTCGTTCCAGCTGGAACGCGAGTGAGCGTGGGTTCGACTCGTCAGAGATCGCGAGATCGAGCACTGCGTTGCGCTGCAGGTTATCCCGATAGCGGAACCGGTAGGTCATGCGAACGTCGAGGATTTCGATGAGGGTTCGCAGCACTGCCGGGCTGGCGTTGCCGCGGCGGAGGTCTGCCGTGAGCAGCATCTGAGCGGTGGAGACGGCGCGTTCGATCGACCGCCCGATTTCCAGAAAACGCCATGACGGACCGCGATTCATGCCGTCGGCGATCAGGCCACTGACGGAAGCGAGGTCACCGATCAGTGCGTTGGAAGCGGTGACGACATCGGTGAGGTCACGATTATCGCGGACGCTGGCGGAGCGGAAGGTGTCTGCGGTGACGTTAATGCGGTGCCAGGTGTCGGGGCTGATCCAGTCGCGAACGAGTGAAGCCAGTCGTGTGAGTTCCCGGACACTGATGGCGAGGCCTCCGTATTCCTGTGCATCAAAAATGGCAGCGGGCAGTGCTTCCGCGAGTGAGGGCAACTGTGATTCAAGGCCTTCGAGGACGAAGCCGGGTTCCAGTTGCCCCTGTTCGCTGAGCAGTCGGGCGAGGAAGCGGACTTCGTGGACGTCGACGCTGCCTTCACCGGCCAGTCGTTCAGCCAGTCCGCGGATCAGTCGAGCGAGGAGATCGCAGCGATCGATGGAGCGTCCGAGCCAGAACAGGTTATCGGCAACTCGGCTGGGGAACAGTGCGGAGGTGCGCTGCAGTTCGGCGGGCTGATCCTGGGGTGTCAGGAGTGTGACGGGTTCGACGCGGCGATCGGCGAGCACCCACAGGTCCTTGCTGCTGTCGCCTCCGGAGACGGACAATTGCATGGGTTCGGTGTCGGGTGCAATGCGAATGAGTCCACCGGGCATCAGGTGCCACTGTTTTTCGTCTTCAACAAGAAAGGCTCGCAGAGCGACGTGGCCGGTGCGGATACCTTCCGGAGTCCAGACGGGTGTGCCGGAGCGTCGCACTTTTTCCTGTGCGACCCAGTTCCAGGGTTCTGCCTGAAGTCTTGCGCGGCAGTCGGATTTCTGCTGGCTGGTCAGGTCACTGATGATGATTTCCTCGCCGCCGCTTTTCTGGAAGGCGGGTTTGAGGACGAGTTCGTCGAAGCGATGCAGAACTTCGGTCAGGGCAGTGGCATCGCCGCACCACCAGGAGGGAATGGAGGGGAGCAGGAGAGGTTCTGCGAGCAGGTGCTGGCAGAGTTCCGGCAGGAAGGGCATGAAGACGGGAGCGCCGACGATGCCGCAGCCGGGGGTATTGACGACGGCCACATTGCGGGCTCGGACGGCATTGAGGATTCCGGGTACGCCGTGAGCTGAGTAGCCACCGAGCTCGAGTGGGTCGAGTCCGGCTTCGGCGCAGCGGGTCATGACGATGTCGACGGGGACCAGTCCGGAAAGGGTTTTCATGCAGAGGACATCGCTGCGAACTGCGAGATCGCCGCCTTCGACGAGAGTATAGCCGAGGTATCTGGCGAGGTAGACATCTTCGAAGTAGTAAGGATGACCGGGACCGCTGGACAGCAGCACGATGCGGGGGCTGTCGGTGGGACGTGCGGTGCGTCGTCGGAGAGAGTTCTGCAGTCTGACGAAGAACGGTGCGAGGCGTTCGACCGCCAGTTGTTTGAAACCGG
>CAITYU010000397.1 GCA_903896675.1 uncultured Planctomycetaceae bacterium | reverse complement strand
GGCCGCCGAGACCCGCACCAGGCCTGAAGGGCCGATTTCAGCGAAGCCAGGTGCGTAAGCACCTGGTCGCGACACCCTTAAACACCCCCGCAGGCCTGAAGGGCCGGTTTCAGCAGAGCGAGGTGCGTAAGCACCTCGGAGAGCCGTACCCGACCGCGACAACAGCAGACGTCTTGAAATCGGCCCTTCAGGCCTCGAAACCAATTTGGGGGTGCCCCGGACCCAGGGCTGCGCCCTGGGCTTTCGGAAATCGGCCCTTCAGGCCTGTATCGCAAACGCGGGCAGAGCAAAACGAAACAGTCGCTCCGGGGGACCGCTTGGTTTCATGGGTAATGACAAGGGCTGAAGCCGAGGCTACGGTTGGCAGGCTGTGGGGCCATCCAACGGAGATGCAGGCGGTGCCTGTCTGGCGGTGACCTGCCCCGCATGGCCTGGTGCCGGCGGAAAAGTCGCCCGGGCTTGCCTGACCGGTAGTTGCGATACGACCCGCGCGACACATTCGTCAGGCGCGACAGGGTCGGAAAATCCGGCGACGCTGCTGCATCCATTATGACCGGCCAAACCGTTGTCCGATGAATTTCCGTGGAAGCCGATTCCAGCAATACAGCCGGACGGTTCCAGGGGGAAGCAGCTCGCTTTGGCGAACTGCGGCACGACCACTCAGGGCAGGGCCTGTTCCCATGCAGCGCCCAAAACAACAGGAATGGTCCGGTGAAACGGTCCACAGGTGAATTTTTTCGGCGGGCGATTGCGTCTGCCGTGTCAGCCACAACCGTGGCTCAACTGTTGCCGCTGGTGCTTCTGAGCACTGCGGCCAGCCAGCCACTCCGGGCTACCGACTCGTTCACCGAGTCGTGGAACCTGATGCGGCAGGACGAACAGTCTACGGGGACTCCGGGCAGCTACCTGAGCGAGATTCGCCAGCGTCAGGATGGGCTGCCAGTGTCTGACCGATTCCTGCTGGAGGAGTCTGGTGGGCATTTGGAAGACCCCGCAGCTCCGGCGACCGCCAAAGCTGGAACTGATCGTCTGTTCCGCGAGGAAGCGTCGCGGTGGGTCAGCGTGTCTGCTGATGCGTCGCCCCCCCCCGCTGCTCACGCGGAAACGTCCACAACAGCGGCGGAGGCCGCTGCTGCTGCTGAGTCCGCGCTGAAGGCTCCGGCCATGGGCGATCCTGCCCGCATCTTCCGCACTCAATCCGCCGATACGTGGCAGTTGCTGCCCAACGGATTGTTGTTCCGCAGCTATCTGGCGGGGCCCAAAGAACCTCGTTTGCAGATGGTGTATTCGCGCGACACAAAGAACGGGCGAAATGTGGGGGATGCAACTCTGGGCGGTCGCGCAGGACTGTTTCGCATCACCGATTCTTCCGGCGATGCATTTCAGTTGGACGTCGACGGAGCGGTGTTTGCCAGGATTCTGCCATCAGAACCCAGCACCGCGCTGGAAGGCTCAGATTATCGAGTCGGCCTGTTTGGGACGTGGAAACGGGACACCACAGCCTTTAAGCTGGGGTATGCTCACATCAGCAGCCACATTGGTGATGAGTTTCTGGAAATGAATCCGGGCATGGTGCATGTGAATTACGTTCGAGATTCGCTGGTCGCCGGCATCAGCCACGACCTTACGGATGCGCACCGCATCTACGGGGAAATCGGCTATGCGGCGGTTGCCGGTGGTGCCGAGCCGCTGGAGGGTCAGTTGGGCGCCGAGTGGACTCCGCGCGGTGAAGACGTGTGGACCGGAGCTCCGTTTGTGGCAGTCAACGGGATCTTCCGCGAGGAGCAGGGCAGCAATGTGGGGCTGAACAGCACGGCAGGCTGGGGCTGGCAGGGACCAAAATCCGGCCGACGATTAAGAGTCGGAGCGAACTGGTACAACGGTCCATCTCTGCAGTATTCGTTCGTCAACCGCTGGGAGAACCTCGTCGGTGGCGGAATCTGGCTGGACTTCTGATTTCCGTACGTGGTAGCTCGCCCAAGCAACGCGGGGTGCCACGAGTGTTTTGGATCAACGTGAAATCCTGTACGAGGCTATTGGATCGCGCGGTTCGTCGTGAGCCTTACCCTCCCGAGTGGGACCTTGCGATTACTGAACACTGATTGCTGGGCACTGACGTCCGGCTCGGCGGGAGCCTTGCCCTCCCGAGGGGACTTTGCGATTACTGAACACTGATTTCTGGGCACTGACGTCCGGCTCGGCGGGAGCCTTGCCCTCCCGAGTGGACTCTGCGATTACTGAACACTGATTACTGGGCACTGACG
>CAITYU010000396.1 GCA_903896675.1 uncultured Planctomycetaceae bacterium | reverse complement strand
TGCTCAGTAATCAGTGTTCAGTACTCGCAAAGTCCACTCACCTCGGGAGGGCGAGGCTCATGACGAGCCGTAAGTCAGTGCTCAGTAATCAGTGTTCAGTAATCGCAAAGTCCACTCACCTCGGGAGGGCGAGGCTCAGCGGGAGCTTCGCCCTCCCAAAGGGGCGAGGCTTACGACGAGCCGTGGACTCCAGCGGACTGGCAGATATGCGGCTCAGCGGGAGCTTCGCCCTCCCAAAGGGGGTGAGGCTCAAGGCGGGCCGCACACAGTGGCGCACAGGATTTCAGGTTGATCCTGAACAACGCCGGGGTGTTGCCGGCGTTGGATCAGGATCCCCTTGAAGTGACCGCGAACGATCAGCCCAGCAGGTCCTTCACACACTCACGCTCTTCACGCAGTTCATTGAGCGTGATGTCAATTTTTGACTGAGCAAATTCGTTGTGGGTCTGGCCCTGCACGATGGAAACCTGCTGGCCGTCGCTGACCAGCGGGAACCCGGTGATCAGGCCGGCTTCGATGCCATAGCTGCCGTCGCTGCAGACAGCCGCGCTGAAGCAGCTGCCGGCCGGAGTCGGTCGGATGATGCCCTTGACGGTATCCAGCAGAGCGTTGGCGGCGGAGGCAGCGCTGGAGGCCCCGCGAGCTGCGATCACGGCAGCACCACGCTTCTGCACCGTGGAAATGAAGTCACCCTGCAGCCACGCATGATCGGTAATCACTTCGGCTGCCGGACGGCCGTTGATTTTCGCATGATAGAAGTCAGGGTACTGGGTGGCGGAATGGTTGCCCCAGATGCCCACATTCGAAACCGCACCCACCGGAACGCCGGCCTTCTGTGCCAACTGCGAGGCCGCACGGTTCTGGTCCAGCATCGTCATCGCATAGAAGCGATTCGAGGGTACTCCCGGGGCATTCTTCATCGCAATCAGACAGTTGGTGTTGCAGGGATTGCCCACGACAACGACTCGGACATCCGGAGCAGCAGCGGCAGCGATCGCGCGACCGGTGCTGGTGAAGATCGGACCGTTCACGCGGATCAGGTCGCCACGTTCCATGCCCGCCTTGCGCGGAATGCTGCCGACGCACAGCACCCAGTTGCAGTCGCGGAAGCCGTCTTCGAGGTGATCACTGTCAGCTTTCACGACTCCCGCAAGAGTCGGGAATGCACAGTCGTCCAGCTCCATGTGCACGCCATCCAGAGCCTTCAGAACCGGCGGAACTTCCACCAGATGCAGGATCACCGGCTGGTTCGGGCCAAACACTTCGCCCGACGCAATTCGGAAAATGGATGCGTAGCCGATCTGACCTGCGGCACCAGTCACCGCAACACGAATGGGAGCCACCATGGGGAAAACAGCCTTCTGAAAAATGTTGATTCGAAAATCTCGAATCCCGGACCCGTTCACAGCCTGTTTTCGTATTAGAGAGTGCAGCGTCAGAAATTCAAAATCAGCCCCGGCTGGAAGATTGGCAGTGCTGCTGGTGAGAATTCCGGGGAGGAATTCCGGGGTGGATGTTGATCCGGGGTCGCGATCTATCGAGCCTGACGAACCGTTGTCAAAAATCAACAGGGAATTCCGTGGGCGAAAATCCGTCGAATGCCGCAGCTTTTTGCGTTGTGTAAACGACGCCCTCGGGGCCCTCAGACCCCTCAATCAGCCGGTTTCCCGGTGCTTTCCGGGGCACTTACCGGGTGACCGGCCACCGGAAACGGTGGTTCGGCAGCCTATTTGACTCCGCGTAAGTTCGTCGCACAGTTCACAAAAATGCGAAGTTCGGGCTGTGATGACCGAGTTCCGGTGCTGTCTGAACTTCGACGCAGTCACCCCTTGAAAG
>CAITYU010000395.1 GCA_903896675.1 uncultured Planctomycetaceae bacterium | reverse complement strand
TCGGCTGGCCGGTCGGCTGGGGTGGTCGTGGGTGGATTGTGATCGGGCGATCGAGCAGCGGGCCGGGCTGACAGTGCGTCAGATCTTTGAGACATCCGGGGAGGCTGAGTTTCGGCGTCTGGAGTCGGAAGTGCTGGCAGACCTGCTGCAGGGGTCGCAGACGGTTATTGCCACTGGTGGTGGAGCTGTTCTGCTGGCCGAGAATCGAGAACGGCTGCGAGCAGCCGGACCGGTTGTCTGGCTGCATGCTTCTGCCGCGACGCTGACGAAACGACTCAGTCGCGAGCATGCGTCTGCCGGCCGTCCCAGTCTGACGGGGCGTCCGGTGCACGTGGAGGTTGCTGAGGTGTTGGCGGTGCGGGAACCGCTGTATCGTCTGACTGCGACTCTGACGGTGCATTCTGACGGGGAGTCAGCCGATCAGGTGGCTCGCCGGATCTGTCGTCATCTGTCTGATGAGCTTCCCAGGGACCGGAGTCATTGACATGTCGGACCTGCCGCGTGAGTTTGTGCTGTTTTTTCTGTTTGTGCTGGGTCTGTGCATCGGCAGTTTTCTGAATGTCTGCATTCACCGATTTCCTGCGAAGCGTCGATTGCGGGATCAGTTGTGGGCATTGACCAGTCATTCTTCGGGTTGTCCGCGGTGTTCATCTTCGATCCGGTGGCATGACAACGTTCCTTTGCTTGGCTGGTTGCTTCTGCGTGGTCGCTGTCGCAGTTGTCGTCTGTCGATTTCTGTGAGGTATCCGCTGGTGGAGTTGCTGACGGCGGTGTTGTTTGTGGTGTTGTATCAGTGTGAGATGCCATTGGATTTCCGGGGTGGCGTATCGACGGGAGGCCTGCAGTCGTCTGTTGGACCTCAGGCAGCATTTCCACAGTCCTCTGTGGAAGTGTGGCTGCATGTGCGATATGGACTGCATGTGGCGATGCTGTGTTGTCTGATTGTGGCCACGTTTATCGATCTTGAGCTGTGGATCATCCCTGATGGCAGTACAGTGCCGCTGATGTTGTTTTCGCTTCTGGTGCATACTCTGAGCGGACAGTGCTGGATAGTTCCACTGTGGTTTCAGGATGCGAGTGTCGCCTCGACTTTGCGGGCCGTCCTTCCGGAGTCAGTGAGCTGGCTGATGTTTTCGTGGGACGGGCTGTCCTTTGCGACAGCGTATCCGCATGTGCATGGATTTTTGGTGAGTGTTGCGGGCTTTATTGCCGGCGGTGGTATAGTGTGGCTTGTGCGTGTGATTGGTGCATTTGTGCTGCGTCGCGAGGCGATGGGCTTTGGTGATGTTGTGCTGATGGCGATGATCGGCAGTGTGCTTGGCTGGCAGCCGGTTCTGGTGGTGTTCTTTGCCGCACCGATGCTGGCGATTGGAGTAGCGCTGCTTTCGCTGGTGCTGCGACGTCGGGATGAGATTCCGTATGGACCGTGGCTGAGTCTGGCGGCGTTGCTGTTGCTGGTGTTATGGAACAGTGTCTGGCCGATGGCCGAGCGGATTTTTGACATGGGTCCGTTTTTGCTGTTGATGGGTGCAGCAATGACGGTGATGCTTTATGCGACGCTGCATCTGATGCAGCTTGTGCGGCGGATGCTGGGCGTGGGGATCGCAGCGGAAGTGAGTGTGTCTGAGGACGACGGGATACCGATGATTTACCCGGGTGAGCGCAGTGATCCTGCAGCGGGATTATGGGATCGTTCAATGTGGTCCGGTGTGCGATCGGGGCAGGGGCTGTCGGCAGTGCATCGCTGGAGGCATGGTGGTCGGGACTGAGGAGGTGAGTCGGATGAAGAAGGAACAGGCGAAACGCTGGCTGCAGGAGTGGCTACAGCATCAGCAGCAGGTGACGAAGTACTCGTTTCTTGGTCTGGCGGGGCTGTCTGCGGCTGCGTGGGTGCTGGAACTGGGTTTTGTGACTGTGATTCTGCGGCTGGGTTTTGTGGGCAGCTGGCTGTCGGCGTTTGTCCTGTCGGGTGCGGTACTGGGTTTGGTCCAGTGGCTGACGCTGCGACGTCTGTCGGAAAATCTGGGGGATCGCGTAGTATCGGTTGTGGATGTGAGCTCAGGGGAGGTGCAGTATCGGCTGGCGCAGGGTTTGCCGGCTGTCTGGACATATGCCTTCGGGAGTATGGACACGGATCTTTCATGGCAGGAGAAACTGGTGGCCATGCTTTGCATGCCGCAGCGGCTGGCGGCTGCGGCGGTGTTTGCGAATCGGCGTCAGCGGGAACTGCAGCAGGTGAGTACAGACCAATGTGCTGCTGTGCTCAGGTATCTGTATCGTGAGGCGGAGCGTGTGGAGATTTCGAAGCTGGCTGAAGAACTGCAGTTGAAAAGTCCGGTAACCGTCATTCGTGAAGTTTCGTTGATAGACGGGGTGCTGTTGCTGACTCGCCGTACCCCCGGACTGAGTCTGGCTGGTCGACTGGCGGAGAGCATGGCAGAGTGGCTGCAGAAGGACAGTGCTGTGGGCGGTCCGGACAGGAATTGAGCGAAGTATGGACAGGGACGGCGTACAATCGGATCAGCGGACAGCTGCTGAGGTTCCATGGAACACGGTGCGACCGCAGAAATTTCTGCGGGGGCCTCAGTCACGCTGGCGTGAACTGGTGATGCTGGTGCGGGCGTTCACAGAGATGCTGCGTGGTTTTCGTCACCTGCATTTTGTGGGCCCGTGTATCACGGTATTTGGTTCGGCCAGGTTTCCGGAGAGTCACCGTTATTACCAGCTTGCTCGTCAGATTGGTGCAGCGATTGTGGCCGAGGGATTTACGGTGATGACGGGTGGTGGTCCTGGAATCATGGAGGCAGCGAATCGTGGGGCGAGGGAGGCGGGTGGTCGCAGCGTGGGGTGTAACATTCGTCTTCCGTTTGAGCAGCAGCCGAATCGATGGCTGGATGTGTTTGTTGATTTTCGCTACTTCTTCATTCGCAAGCTGATGCTGGCAAAGTACTCGTATGGATTTGTGGCATTACCGGGTGGATTTGGAACGATTGACGAGTTGTTTGAGATTCTGACTCTGGTCCAGACTCGCAAGGTCGAGGAATTTCCGATTGTGCTGGCCGGATCGGAGTACTGGAATCCGCTGCTGGGGTATCTGCGGGAGGTGATGGTTTCGGAGGGGACGATTTCGGCGACGGACCTGCAGTTGTTTCAGGTGAGTGATGATCCGGTGGAGATTGCGGCGGTACTCAGTCGTACTGCGAAGGCTCAGTTTGGCCTTCGTGAGCAGGTCTCGGGGGCGCGCTGGTGGCTCTTTGAGCATTCCCTGTCGGCTGATTCCGGGCGGGGAGCGAACAAGGGTGGCTGAATCCGGGGTTTTGTCGCTGAATTCGTTCAGATTCCCGCGAACTGGTGGTTTGCTGTCCGTGTCGTATTGAAAACGCGGTGTCTCCGTGCGAGGATGGTGTTGGCGGTTGAAATTGCGAGAGTGGCGAAACTGGCAGACGCGCTGGATTTAGGATCCTGTGCCTTCGGGCGTGGGGGTTCAACTCCCCCCTCTCGCATTTTCCCTTCTACCTGCCATGTTTGTCGATGAACTCGATGATGGGTGTGCTGTCATCCAGTCCGTGCACATGAGCGACTCCGGGTTTAACGATCACCTCCATGTTGCCCCCCAGTGCTCGATATCTCTGTTGCAGCAGCAGGGTATTTTCCTGAATGGGAACAATGTCATCAGCATCTCCGCTGACGTGCAGCAGCGGGACGGATGCTGCGGCCAGAGGCTGCAGATGATCGACGGGACTGAGGGCTTTTTCTGCGAGGGTTTGTTCGTCAGTGATGTTGTATACGGCCTGCAGTTTGCGGACTTCAGCGTCGCTGCGTTTGCCTGTTCCGCGTCCCATGGGCCAGCTGCGGATATCACAGACGGGTGCATCACCGAAGATGCACGAGACCTTTGTGGGATTGGCGGCAGCCCAGTTGTAGCAGTAGAGGCCTCCGCGACTTGTACCCACAAGAGCGGGTCGAGGTCCGAAGTCATGATTGCCGGTCAGCATCTGGTAGACCTGATTCCAGTGGCTGATCGCGATCGGGGCTCCGAACAGATCACTACAGCGTGTGTACACGATATGGAAGCCGCGTCCGAGGAGAGCGATGTCCGGGATGGGGCGATGACCGAAGAATTCACCGTGCCAGACCCATGGCCGACCTGCGGCCGGTTGTCTGGGGATGATGACGGTGACGGGGTGACCGTTGAGTTCGAAATCGGTACGGGT
>CAITYU010000394.1 GCA_903896675.1 uncultured Planctomycetaceae bacterium | reverse complement strand
GGGTGCCCCAGACCCAGGGCTGCGCCCTGGGCTACGGGAAAACGGCCCTTCAGGCCTGAATCGCAAACAGACGCACGGCACAAACCAAACACACGCCGCAACGGCCTCCACGCCCGACGGGTTTCGTGGGTAATGACAAGGGCAGGGGGCAGGGGGCTTTGTACCGAACTTTCTGAGGGGGTACAGGGCGGGGTGTCAGACGGGTGCTCAGGTGCACGGATCGCCGGTAAACCACTGTCAGCTCAGAATTCCTTCGGCCACTTCACCATAAACGTCCGTCAGGCGAAAATCGCGACCCGCGTAACGGTAGGTCAGACGAGTATGGTCCATGCCAAGCAAATGCAGAATCGTCGCGTGCAGATCATGAGTACTTAAGCGGCCCGTTTCCGCTTTCTCTCCCAGATCGTCCGTCTTCCCATATTGCATCCCGCCTCGCACGCCCCCCCCCGCCATCCACATGCTGTAGCCCGTATTGTTGTGACGACGTCCATCGCCCGCACTGCCCTGATCCTGCGGACTGCGACCAAACTCACCACCCCACAATACCAGCGTATCCTGCAACAGCCCCCGCTCCTGAAGATCCGACAACAACGCCGCTATCGGTCGATCGATCGCTGTGCAGTTCCGCTGCAGTGACGCCTTCAGATCCCGATGCTGATCCCAGCCACCACGACTGACCTGGATAAATCGGACTCCCGATTCCGCCAGTCGTCTTGCCATCAGACACTGCCGGCCAAATCCCTCCGTCGCCCCATCCCGCAAACCGTAACGCTGCTGAGTCTCGGCAGTCTCCTGCGACAGATCCAGGACTTCCGGCACCGACGTCTGCATCCGCCACGCCAGCTCGTTCGCCTGAATTAAACCCTCCAATTCCGGATGTCCCGTGTGCCGCGACAGTAAACCGCGATTCAGATCCTGAATCAGATCGATCTGCCGACGTTGCATGGAAGGAGACAGTCGGCCGTTGCGAATGTCCGCGATCCCACCCTCCTCAGGCTGGACTCGAGTCCCCTGGAACGAAGCGGGAAGAAACGATGAGCCGTAATTCTGAGCCCCACCCAACGGTACAGGACTGATCGTCACAAACCCCGGCAGGTCCTGATTCATCGTGCCCAGACCGTACGTCACCCACGCCCCCAGCGATGGACGGACAAAATTCACACTGCCTGTGTGCAGAGCAATCGTGGCCTGCGGATGAGCCGCATTCGACGTGTGCATCCCGTTCAACAGACACAACCTGTCCGCATGCTTCGCCAGCTCAGGAAACAGGCTGCTGACCCACAACCCGCTGTCCCCCTGTCGCTGAAATTCAAACTGCGGAGCCAGCAGTTTTCCAGCCCGACCGCCCGTGCCACCGGTCTGTCCGCCCCGCTTCTGCAGCTCGGGCTTCCAGTCAAACGTGTCCACATGACTGGGACCTCCCTGCATGAACAGAAAGATCACACGCTTTGCACGCGCCGCAAAATGAGGCTGCCGCGGAGCCAGCGGGCCCGGTGCCGGCCCATCCACCGACTGATCGGCAGCCACCGACCGCATATTCAGACCGCGAAACGCCAGCCACCCAAAACCAGCCGCCGCATGCTGCAGCAGCCAGCGTCGTGAACCGGCACATTCCATCCCCTGCAATCCCGCCATCACTGCTGCTCCCGCTGCCAACCACTACGGTGTGTATCGAAACTCGGCCGACGCGTACAACGCCTGCACCAGCAGAGCCAGCCCGGATGCTTCCGAGTCCGCCGACTCCACAAAACGCCCCGCCATCCGCAGCTCATCCGCTGACGCCTCACGACACAAAATCAGTCGCCACGCTCCAGCCAACTGCATTTTCCGATCGCTGCCGTACTGCTGCTGCAACTGCTTCGCCGTTCTGACGGACGCATCAGCCACCAGGCCGTTATTCAGCAGAAACAATGCCTGACCGGGTACCGTCGTGACGTCACGCTGCCCGTTGACCTGATCCGGCTCAGCAAAATCAAAGGCCGTATACATGCCGAATAACAAGGATCGAAATACCGGCAGATACACGCTGCGAACGGGACTGGCCAGCTTCAGTTCACCTGGCAAATTCCCCCGCGCTGCGACCCGACTGAGATCACCGGTAAACTCGGCCTTGTAAGGCGCACCCTCAGGACGCTGCAGTTCGAGCTGGCCGGATGTCTGCAACAGCGAATCCCGAAGTGCTTCCACATCCAGTCGCCGCAGACTGCCACGCCAGTACAACTGGTTGCCCTCGTCCACCGCCGCCTGCTGCGGCTGCACGCCCGTGCTCAGTCGATACACACGACTGAGCACCATGCGGCGAATCAGTCGCTTCACGGACCAGTCGTCCTGCACAAACCCGGCTGCCAGATGATCCAGCAGTTCAGGATGCGTCGGCAGAGCACCGGCAACTCCAAAGTTATCAGGTGTCTCAACCAGCCCTCGGCCGAATAAATGCCCCCAAACCCGATTCACCAGCACTCGCGCCGTCAGAGGGTTGCGTGACGACGTCAGCCACCGCGCCAGTTCCTCGCGACCACTGGCCCCTTCGCGAATCCGCGACATCCCCACAGTCTCCAGAACTGTCGGCAAGCCGCGTTCCACGACATCTCCCTCCAGATCCGGCTCGCCCCGAATCCGCAGCTTCAAATCCTCAATCCGCCCCTCAGACACCCCCATGGCGATATCACCCGCCGGATCAAACGGCACGGCCTCCAGTCGCTGCTGCTTCGGCTGCTTCATTTTGGTTTTGGCCTGCGTCCCGGACGCAGCTTCCGCGGGCTGCAGCGACTGCAGCTCCCGACGCAGGGCAGCCATCCGCTGCTTCAGCGCCACTTTACCCGGCGCGTTATCAGGCATTGCCTTGTAACGCTGCACCATAGGCGCCAGTGTCTCACGGATCTCGTCCGCTTTCGCCAGCGTGGCGGCCTTGAGCTGCGCCGGATCCCGCCCGGCAATCGCCTCTTTCGCCGCCTTGTCACTGATGTCCGCCAGCAGCTCGGGATGGAAATAGGTATTCCCCATCCCCGCTCGACTGCGATTGCCACTGAGCGTCCGAGTGCTGGCGAAAATGCCCGCCAGCGCATAATAGTCCTGCTGCGAAATCGGATCGAATTTGTGATCGTGACAGCGTGCACAGCCAAAGGTCAGACCCAGCATCGAACGCCCCAGAGTATCCATCTGGTCGTCGATGCGATCCAGCCGAAACTGATCCAGATCCCGCTCATTCAGGTCCATCGACCCCAGAGCCAGGAAACCCGTCGCCACCACGTTCTCTGAACGCTGACGAACGTCCCGCGACGGCAGCAGATCACCTGCCACCTGTTCCTGCACAAATCGATCATACGGCTTGTCGGCGTTGAAGGAGTCAATCACGTAGTTGCGATAGCGCCAGGCAAAAGGGAAGGGGATGTTGCGAGTCTTTCCGACCGAATCTGCGTAGCGCACAACATCCAGCCAGTGTCTTCCCCAGCGTTCCCCGAAAGCTGTCGTCGCCAACAACCGCTCAACCACCTTCGACAAAGCCTCGTCATCGCTGGCCGGATCTGCAACGAACTCAGAAAGTTCCTGGGGCGTCGGTGGCAGCCCAGTCAAATCCAGAGTCACCCGGCGCAGCAGAGTGGGGCGATCGGCATCTGCAGCGGGATTGATACCGGCCTGCTCCTGACGCGCCAGAATGAATCGATCGATATCCGTCCGAGCCCAGGCAGTGTCCCTGACCGCCGGAACCGACACAGGTTTGACCGGCTGAAACGCCCAGTGCTGCCGCCCCTGCTTCAGACGCGTGGTCTTTGAGAGTTGATCGCTGGTGCCGGTGCGAGGATCCGGGGCCCCGATCTGAATCCATTGCCGCAAAGCGTCGATCTCGGCATCCGAAAGCTTACCTTTCGGAGGCATCTGCAGATCCGCGTGATCGTACATCACGGATTTCAACAGCAGGCTGTCTTCAGGCTTGCCAGGCACAATGGCCGGCCCGGAATCGCCACCCTTCAGGACCGCGGTGCGAGTATCAACCCGGAGATTGCCTTTGATGCCCGAGGATTCAGCAGAATGGCATTCGTAACAGTGCTTCGCCAGCAGCGGGCGGACGTGTTTTTCGAAAAAATCCAGACCCTCCCGGCGACTGTCCTGGGCTGACACGGGCGACAGCAGCAAGGGCAGGACCACGGTCAGCCGCAGACACACCAGCAGAGCAGACGAACGCATACGGGGGCATCCAGATCAGACGAAACACAGCGCGGACCTGTACAAGTCTATCGACCGGCTTGAATGCTGTGCAACTGGAAAAGGGCCTGCAAGTACCCGATCTGGGGCAGGAAGGAAGCCCGCCAAACACCCACAACGAGGGCGAGTATCACAGGTTCACAGGTCGAAAAAGAACGTGTTTTCAGCACGTCCAACACCTGCCCGGGCTGAAGCCCAGGGTTGCGGGCTCGTCGCCGTCAATGCGCATGCCCCAGCGGCGCAGCTCGCCCCCAGTCCTGCCCACTTGTACTGCAAAACCGCACTCACTCGCCCAGACCGTCGCGCTTCGTTTCCGGCCCCAGCCAGATAAGCCCGACACCCACCAGATAAATCACCGTCAGTATCGATCCGGCTTTCGGAAAACTGCCACCAAACAGTCCCATGATGTTGGCGGTCTGCAGTCCTCCGATCGCTGCCAGAATACGTCCGAAATTGAACGCAAATCCCTGCCCCGTGGCCCGCACCGCCGTCGGAAACAGCTCCGGGAAATACAGCGGAAAAAATCCGTAAAATGACGCTGTCACACCACCAGCCAGAAAGGCGGCAGCCAGAAAACTGCTGTCAAAACTGCTGTGCCCGAGGTAGAAGTAAACCGCACTGGCAATCGATCCCAGACACAGCACCGCATATGTCGGTCGTCGGCCAAAGCGTCCGGCAGCCACCGCCGCCAGAATCGTGGCCACAATCGCCCCGAGAGCGGTGGCCATCTGAGTCTTTGCGGCCGCAAAGTACTTCACTCCGTCCTGATCCGGACGCAGCTCGGCCGCCCATTTCGGCGCCCACTGGATCGAACCCCACGTGCCCAGCAATGCCACCCCCGCAAGTCCCGCCCCCAGCAGCATCCGATTCAGAATCAATCGCTCGTCAGCCGCGGAAATCCCACCCGCCTGCCTGGTCCGCTGCAGGTACTGCCGCACCGGGTACAAAAACCCCAGCAGTGTCACCACCAGACCAATCAGCGTACCCACCGCCGCCACAAACCATGGCAGCCCATTGGCCAGCGGTGACCACAGTACGATAATCCCGATTGCTGACAGACACCCCAGCAGTACGCCTCGCAGATCCGCGTTGCTCCAGTTCGATGTGTTCCCACTCGCCTGTTCCTCTTCCCATTTCGATGACTCCGGCACACACAGCCGAATAAAGAAAATCAGCAGCGCGGGCAGCGACCCGGTGATCATCAGAAATCGCCACGCATCATTCGCCAGCAGTTTCGTTTTCAGCTCGTCCGAACAGCCAAGCACGCTCAACAGGCCGTCAATCGACCCCACCACGCTGGTCAGCCAGATGCTGATCACCGCCACCAGCAGAAATCCCACATTGGACGCAGCGCCGATCAGGCCGGCGATGAACGCGCGACTTTTCCCCGGCCAGATTTCATTGACCAGCGCCACACCCAGCGACCATTCACCACCCATGCCCAGCGAGGCAATAAACCGCAGTACGGCAATCTGCCATGCCTGAGTCGCGAAGCCACACATTCCGGTGAGCACCGCGTACGTCACAATGCTCAGCGACATCGCACGCACACGACCGATCTTGTCTCCCAGCCAGCCAAACAGCACACCACCACTGGCTGCTCCCACCAGAAACACCGCCATGATCACTCCAAACCACTGATCCACCTCCGCCGTCGATACCGTGCTCCCCAGCAGATCCTTCAGGGCCGGCTTACCGATCACCGGAAACAGGCCCATCTCAAAGCCGTCAAACATCCAGCCCAGCAGGGCAGCCGTCAAGGTGGCGAACTGGGCAAATCCCGAAGCAGGCGGACGGCCGGCAGGTGCGTTCGTTGGAGTGGAAGTCGTCATCTGCGTAAGTTTCCCGATTCTGATGCGAAAACCGACTCAGGCGATCCGAAACAGAAAGCCTCGCCGAGTTCTATCCGGGAAACTACACTGCGGCTTCGCGTTTGGAAAGTCACCGGCCCGATTCCCCGGGCACTCTACCCCCTCAGCCCTCTACCAGCAGCTTCTGATGTCCACATCGACGTCCGCTTCAGCAATCACCACCGTCATCGGCCTGGAAGTTCACGTCCAGCTCAGAACTCGCACCAAACTGTTCTGCAGCTGCACTGTGGAATTCCGTCCGGAAGATCCGAATTCACAGACCTGTCCGGTCTGCCTCGGCCTGCCGGGAACTCTGCCGGTGATGAATCGCCACGCCTTCCAACTGGCCATGACCACGGCCCTCGCACTGAACTGCAGCATTTCCCACGAAACGCGCTGGGATCGTAAACAGTACTACTACCCCGACCTCCCCAAAGCCTACCAGATCAGCCAGTACGATCAGCCATTCAGCAGCAGCGGCTGGCTGGACATCACCGCAGACGATCCGCAGCAGCCGGCCCGCCGGATCCGCATCACCCGTGCACACCTGGAAGAAGACGCCGGCAAGAATCTGCACGACGAATCAGGTCGTGGTGGCGACAGCCGCGTGGATCTGAATCGGGCCGGGACTCCGCTGCTGGAAATCGTCAGCGAACCGGATCTGCGTTCCGCCGGCGAAGCACGGCGGTATCTTGAATCGCTGCGTGCGCTGCTGCTGTTCCTGGGCGTTTCGGACTGCAACATGCAGGAAGGCAGCCTGCGCTGCGACGCCAACGTCAACCTGCACATCCCGCTGGCCGATGGCTCCACCGCCGCCACTCCCATCGTGGAACTGAAGAATATGAACAGCTTCCGAAATGTGGAGCTGGCCATTGAATACGAAGTCCGTCGTCAGCAGCAGCAGTGGCAGAAAACCGGACAGCGAAAGGGCGATGTCCCCAAACAGACTCGCGGCTGGGACGCCGAAAAAAACATCACGTTCAGCCAGCGTGAAAAGGAAGAATCCTCAGATTACCGGTATTTTCCGGATCCCGACCTGGAACCGGTGCTGGTCACTGCAGCGGAGATTGAAACTCTGCGGGCTGCACTTCCGGAAACGCCGGTCGCCCGCCGCCAGCGCTGGTGCAGCACACTCGGACTGTCCGAATACGATGCTGACGTCATCCTCGATCAGGGACCTGAATTTGCGGTCTGGTTCGAAAACGTCCAGCGGCTGTGCGGTGACGGCAAGACGGCTGCCAACTGGGTGACGCAGGACATTCTGCGGGATCTGAAGGCCACGGCCATGTCACTGCAGGAATTCCCGATCACGGCGGAAATCCTGGGAACTCTGCTGAAATGTGTGGTCGGTGAACGCATCACAACCAAAAGTGCGCGCGATATCTATGCCGAGCTGCGTCTGCGGGCCGAACAGTCCGGGCAGCCGGTCGATGTCACGCAAATCGAGCAGATCATTCAGGAACGGCAACTGGAAATCGTTCGCGACACCGCCGCTCTCGACACCGCGATTTCTGCCGCGATGGCTGCCAAACCCGATGCCGTCCGCGATTTCCGCAGCGGCAAACAGAGCGCTCTGGGGCCACTGATCGGAATGATCATGAAGCAGGTTGCCGGAGCCGACCCGAAACAGGTGCGGGAACGATTGATTTCCGCCGTAAATTCCGGAGAGTAGTGCTTTGTTCGCAGTCGTGTTTCGCGACTGACCTTCCGTTTCCCATTTCCTGCCTGGTGACCACGTGATCCGAAGACTTCCCGCCATTGCTGTCTGCCTGCTGCTGGGCTGCCTCTGCAGTCCGCTGTCGGCCCAGCCCTCCCGTGAACTGGCCCAAAAACTGATGGCACTGCCAGAACGGCCCAAACGGCCCGACCTGCCGCCAAGTGCCCTGCCACTGCGGTTCCTCAAATCAGAACGCATTGCATTTCTGGGCAACTCAACCGCCGAACGCATGAATCTGTTTGGCCACTTCGAAACTCTGCTGCACTCCCGCTTTCCGGACCAGCAACTGGTCATCCGCAACTTTGCTCGCCCGGCGGAAGAAGTCGGCGTTCAGCAGCGCTCTGCCGACTACACCGCACTTGACGACCCGCAACTGGCCTTTTCTGCGGACACCTACTTCTGTTTCTTCGGCTTTAACGAATCCTATGCCGGTCCGGCCGGACTGGATGCGTTTCGCGCGAAGTACCACCAGTACCTCGACACGATGGCCCAGCGCTATCCTCGCGACGACACCAAAGCAGCTCCCCGCTTCATTCTGGTGTCTCCGATTGCCTTCGAAGACAGTGGCGATCCGCTGCAGCCGGCTGCAGCGCCGATCAACGAAAACCTGAAGCTCTACTCCGCCGCCATTGCCGCTGTCGCCACCGAACGCAAACTGGCCTTCATTGATGTGCTGGAAGCGTCTCACGCCCTGCTGCAACAGCAGCCGGGACTGCAGTACTCCATCAACGGCTGTCACCTGAATGATGCGGGGGACCGCGAAGCGGCTCGACTGCTTGATCAGG
>CAITYU010000393.1 GCA_903896675.1 uncultured Planctomycetaceae bacterium | reverse complement strand
CATCACGGGGTGCGGATCACGGATGACGCGATTATTGCTGCGGCAACGCTGTCAGATCGCTACATCAACGATCGGTTTCTGCCGGACAAGGCGATTGACCTCGTGGATGAGGCGGCCAGTCGTCTGCGGATGGAGATTGATTCGATGCCGGTGGAGATTGACGAGGCGACTCGCCAGCTGACTCGCATGCAGATCGAGGCGGCGGCGCTGGAGAAGGAGACCAGCGGTGATGCCAAAGAGCGACTGCAGGAGCTGCGTCGGCAGATTGCGGACCGTGAGGAGTCGACCAGTCAGTTGAAGGCGCGATGGGAGGCAGAAAAGTCGGCCCTGTCGGGCATCAGACCGCTGAAGGAGCGGATTGAAAAGCTGCGTACTGCATTCCAGCAGGCTTTTTCAAGGGCACAGCAGACACTGCGCAACGAGGACTTTGTTGAAGCGCAGCGGACAGAGCAGGAACTGAAGGAGGCTGAGCAGCAGCTGGCCACCGCAGAAGCGCGTTCTGCCGAAATGAAACCGGACGCGGAAAATCGTCTGCTGCGGGAAGAGGTCACGGATGAGGATATCGCCCGCGTGGTCAGTCTGTGGACGGGGATCCCGGTCGCCCGCATGATGCAGGGCGAGCGTGAGAAGCTGCTGAACATGGAGCGTGAGATTCATCGGCGGATGATCAATCAGCACGAAGCGGTGGAAGCCGTCTCGAATGCCGTGCGGCGATCGCGCTCGGGTCTGCAGGACCCGAACCGTCCGATCGGTTCCTTTATGTTCCTTGGTCCGACGGGAGTGGGCAAGACGGAGCTTTGCAAGGCGCTGGCGCACTTCATGTTTGACGATGAACGCAACATGGTGCGGATCGACATGAGTGAATTCATGGAGAAGCACAGTGTTGCGCGGCTGATCGGAGCACCTCCGGGATACGTCGGCTACGAGGAAGGTGGCCGGCTGACGGAGGCCGTGCGACGGAATCCCTACTGCGTGATTCTGCTGGACGAAGTTGAAAAGGCGCATCGCGATGTGTTCAACATTCTGCTGCAGCTGCTGGACGACGGCCGGCTGACGGACAGTCAGGGACGCACAGTGGACTTCACCAACACAATTGTGGTGATGACGTCGAACATCGGCAGTCAGGCAATTCAGCAGCTTTCGGGGACGGCAGACGAACGTGAGATCCAGCGGCGCGTCATGGAGGCTCTGCAGAAACACTTCCTGCCCGAGTTCCTGAACCGAGTGGATGAGGTGATTGTGTTCCATCCGCTGGGGCGGGAGGAGATTCGGGAGATTGTGGATCTGCAGTTGAAGCGACTGGACGGGATGCTGGAGAAGAACGGGTATCATCTGGAGGTCACGGATGCGGCGAAACTGCTGCTGTCCAACGAGGGCTATGATCCAGCCTATGGTGCCAGACCGCTGAAGCGGGTGATACAGCAGCGGATTCAGAATGCGCTGGCGAACGAGCTGCTGGCCGGCAACTTTACGCCGGGGGAAACGATTCTGATCGACGCCACTCGGGACGGTTTTGTCTTCACGAAGGCGGACCGCGTCAGTATCTCGGCGCAGGCGTGAAGTGCAGCTCATCAGTGGACGCTGGTGGACAGGGCGACGGAGGAATCCGTCGCCCTTTTTTATGGCTCAACGTCAAATGAAGTGCGCGGTGCGAGGCAGCCAACGAGTGTTGTCCTGAAGTTGGGGGCACCGAACCAGTGCTCGGTAGTCCCCCTTGTGAGGACGAGGCTCCTGCCGAGCCGGACGTCAGTTTTCAGTGCTCAGTGCTCAGTGCTCAGGGCTCAGTTTT
>CAITYU010000392.1 GCA_903896675.1 uncultured Planctomycetaceae bacterium | reverse complement strand
TCACGCCGCTCGCCGCTTCCGCGACCGCAGCACGCCCTCCGTAGCCGCCACCACACGACGCAGATCCGCATCCGTCAGATTCGGGGTCGACGGAAAACTCAACGCCCGCTCAAACAAACGGTCCGCCGTTCCATTCAGCACCGCCCCCGCCTCACGATGCGCAGGACTCAGATGCATCGGCTGCCACAGCCGACGAGTCTGTATCTTCGCCCGCTGCAGCTCATCACGCAGCTCACAGGCCGTTACACCACACTGCAGCGGATCCACCAGCGCCGTCGACAGCCAGCTCGTCGAAACTGCACCCGGGGCATCCGTATGCCACGTCAGACCACAACCACTCAGATGCTCCCGATAATACGCTGCGATCTCCCGCCGACGCTGCACAAAACCATCCAGTTGCTCCAGTTGCGCCAGACCGATCGCCGCCAGCACATTCGTCATCCGATAATTGTACCCCACCTCGTTGTGAATGTACTCAACCGCATCGTCCTTCGCCTGAGTCGTCAGGTAACGAGCACGCTCTGCGTCAGACTGCGAATTCGTCAGCAGCATCCCACCACCACCACACGTGATCGTCTTGTTCCCGTTGAAACTCACACACGCCAGATCACTCGTCGCACCAATCTTCCTCCAGTTCAGTGATGCCCCCAGAGACTCCGCCGCATCCTCAATCAACCGCAGACCAAACGCCTCGGCCTCCGCTGTAATCGCCGGCAGATCCACCGGATGACCCAGCACGTGCACCGGCATGATCGCACGCACGCGACGACCCGTCACGCGATTGCGCAGTTCACCATTCTCAGCCCGACACTCCCGACGCAGAAAATCCCGCACCAGCTGCGGATCCATCTGCCACCACCGCGGCTCCGAATCGATCAATACCGGATGCGCCCCCGCATACCGAATCGCATTCGCCGTCGCTATGAACGTCAGGGTCGAAACCAGCACCTCATCACCCGGCTCAACACCCGCCGCCAGCAGCGCCACATGCAGCGCCGACGTCCCGTTTACCGTCGCCACCGCATGCTTCACACCCACGTACTCGGCTACCCGCTGCTCAAATCGATTGACAAATGCGCCCACCGATGAAATCCAGCCGGAATCCAGACATTCCTTCACATACTGCCACTCATTCCCCTGCAGACAGGGTTCGCTCAATGGCAGAAATCGCTCGCCGCTCTGGTCAGACGTTGTAGACATCGGCTCGATAACCCTTTGCATTCCCGCGAAACCACTCAATCGTCTGCTGCAGACCCTCCTCCAGCGAAACCGTCGGCTTCCAGCCCACGGTCTCAGCCGCCAGTCGATTGTCCGCCAGCAACCGCTCCACTTCACTCGCCACAGGACGCAGACGCTGCTCGTCACACTCAATCCGCACGTTCGTTCCCACCAGACGCGCCACCAGCTGCGCCAGATCCCCCACACTGATCTCGCGACCCGAACCAATGTTCAGCGTCTTCCCAACCGCGTCCGGATGAGCCGCACAGGCCATGAAACCCGCCGCCGTGTCAGCCACATAGTTCAGATCCCGAGTCGGCGTAAGACTGCCCAGACGCACCGTCTGACCCGCCAGACACTGAGTGATAATCGTCGGCAGCACCGCCCGCGCTGACTGACGCGGACCATACGTGTTGAACGGTCGCACCGTCACCACCGGCAATCCAAACGACCGATAATACGACTCCGCCAGCTTGTCCGAACCAATCTTGCTGGCCGAATACGGCGACTGACCCTGCAGCGGATGACTCTCCGAAATCGGCACAAACAACGCCGTCCCGTACACCTCACTCGTCGATGTCTGCACAATCCGCTCTGTACCCAGTCGCCGCGCCGCCTCCAGCACGTTCAGGGTCCCCACAATATTCGTCTGCACATACGACAACGGCGCCGTATACGAATACGGTATCGCTATCAGCGCCGCAAGGTGAAACACCACCTCCCGACCCTGCATCGCTGACGCCACCGATCCACTGTCGGTAATGTCACCCGCCACAATCTCCATGTCCTTCTGCAGCGCAGACTCATCCAGCCAGCCACGCCGACCGCCCGAGTTGTACCGGACCAGCGCCCGGACACTGGCACCCGCTCGCACCAGCGACTCCGCCAGATGGCTCCCAATGAAACCCCCAGCGCCCGTAACCAGAACTCGCTTCCCTGTCCAGCTCATGCTGCCCACCTGACTCGCTCCACGTCTTCCTGTGCCTTCTGAAAATCATCCAGCCGACCGATGTCCAGCCAGTACTCCATCACCGGAAATCCCACAACCCGCTCACCCTGCGCCAGCAGTCGGTTGATCAGATCCGTCATGTCATAGCGCCCGGCGTCCGGAATGTGCTTCAGCACCGTCGGCTCCAGCAGGTAAATACCCGCGTTCACCAGAAATGTAACCCGCGGCTTCTCCCGCAGCTCACTCACCATCCCGTCCTTCGCCTCCACAACACCATACGGCACCTGCATCTCGTACTGCCGCAAAGCCACCGTCAGCTGCGCCTGATGCTCGCGATGAAACTTCATCATCGCGCGATAATCCACATTCGTCAGAATGTCACCGTTCATCACCAGCAATGGCTCATCCACCTCACTGATCAGACGCAACGCGCCAGCCGTGCCCAGCGGCTGATCCTCTGACACATAATTCAGGTCGACCCCGAATTTCTGGCCACGACCAAAGTGCTGGATGATCTTCTCCGGCATGTAATGCGTCGTCACGTTGATTCGTGAAATGCCGGCTCGCTGCAGCCCCTCAATCGTACGCTCCATCAACGGGCGACCGCCCACCGGCAGCATGGGTTTCGGAGTATCGTCCGTCAGCGGACGCAGTCGCGTCCCGAAACCGCCCGCCATAATCACCGCCTGCAACGGCAGCACTTCCTCACGCACAAAATCCGCACAACTCAGCTCGGCCACCGTCCCATCCACCTGCAGCAGCGGCAGATGACGGATCTGAGCCTTCGCCATGATCGCCAGCTGCTCGTCCCGCGGAATCCCCACCGGAGCTGTCGTCGATTTCTTGTTGCGAATATCCAGCGCCACACTCAGCAGTGTCCCCAGCGCATGCCCCGCCAGAATCGCACGCCGCAGATCACCATCCGTGATCGTTCGCAGAAAACGCTGCTGCTCGTCCACCAGCAGCACCACGCCACGCGAATTGGCATCAATCGCAGCCATCGCATCCTGCACCGTCGCCGATGCACGAATCAACAGCTTTTCAAGTATCGAGATGGCTTCCCTGCCGCTCATGAACCTGATCTCCGTATCGCTTTGGCAGGCACGCCCGCCACCACCGCCTCCGGCGGAACATCCCTGATCACCACGGCACCGGCACCCACGATCGCCCGATCACCGATCTGCAGATTCTCGCAGATTGTTGCCCCGGCTCCAATATGGACTTGCCGACCAACCCGCACACCACCCGCCAGACAGGCCCGCGGAGCAATATGCACGTCAGCACCTATCCAACAGTCATGCTCCACAATCGAACCGGAATTCAGAATCACATTTTCCCCGATTTCCGCACACGCATTCACAATCGCTCCCGCCAGCACCTGACTCCCCGCGCCCAGCTTCGCTGATCCCGCAAGGACACTCGCAGGATGTCGCAGAATGCCAGGCTCCAGACCCGCCTGCACCGCCGCCTCAAACAGCCGCCGCCTCAGACCAAATGCCCGAATACCACCAACCGCCACAAAAAACCTCGTAAAACCCTCACTTTTCATCCGCGGCAACAGCTCGTCACCACCCGCCACACGAATCCCCAGCAACCGCGTCCCATGCAGCTGCGGACTGGCATCCAGTACCACCGCACGCTCCGCCCAGCCCAGCAGATGCAATGCATCCGCCACAACTCGTGCGTGCCCGCCGGCACCGATCAATACCACCCCGTCCGCCACCATCACACACACCTCAGAAAGGACTCGACAACTCAGGCAAACCAGCCGAACAGTCAAAAAATCGCTTGATCAGCAATCGCTCGTCCAAAACCACCGACCGCAGCACACCCACAATCCGCTCCGCCGCACAGCCGTCCCCGTAAATGTTCCGCACCCCCCGACAGTGCTCCCGAAATTCCACCGACAACGCCCGCTCCAGTGCCCCACCAATCCCCACCACACTGTCATCACAATCCAGCACATTCCCGGAACGCGGACGCCCCTCCTGCCGCAGCCCGATATTCACCACAGGCAACTGAAACGAAGCCGCCTCAATAATCCCGCTGGATGAATTCCCCACCATCACCGCCGCATGACGCATCAGACTGAAATACGCCTCCGTACCCAGATTACTCACCAGTCGCACTCGCGATCGACTCGCCGCAAATCGCTCCAGACGATCCAGAATCTCACTGTTCCTCGTGTCCGCATTCGGACGAGTCATCACGATCGGTCGCCCTGTTGCCTCCAGCGCACATAACAATGCCTCCGTCTGCTCCCCCGCACGCTCCGATTGCAGTGTCACCGGATGCTGAGTCACCAGAACCGGTGCCTCCTCCAGCGACATCCCCACCCGCTCCGACAATTCCGCAATACCCAGCAGTCGCATCCGCCCCAGGTGGTCCAGCCCGGGAGCACCGCTGACAGTCACACGCCACGGCTCCTCGCCCAACTGCACAATCCGTCGCCCATGCTCCGCTGTCGATGCAAAATGCAGGTGCGAATACTTGGTGATCGCATGCCGAAAACAGTCGTCAATCGCCCCCGCCGTCACCTCCCCGCCATGCACATGCGCCGTCGGCAACCGAAACGGCACCGCCGCCGCTGCCGCTGCATGCATCTCAAAACGGTCACCCAGCACCAGCAGCAGATCCGGACGCACACGCTGATACACCTGCGCAAAACCCAGCGTCCCCAGACCCATCGATATCGCTATCCCCGCAGCGTCATCCGACGCCAGCAGCATCGGCACACGCTCATCGATCTCAAAGCCGTCCGCCGCAATCACAGCATCCGTACGACCATGACCCGCTGCCAGATGAGCACCGGAAGCTATCAAATGCAGACGCAGGTCCGACTGCTCACGCAGACATCGCAGAATCGGCAGATACAGACCCCAGTCCGATCGACCGACTGTCACCACACAGACAGTCCTCATCCCACGTCCTCCAGCCGCAGCAGCTCGCCCGCAGCCACGGGAACTCGCAGAGTCCGCGAAATCAGATACGGCTTCATGGACGGAGGCAGTCCGGTACCAGGTCGCCGAATCGCTATCATCTCGTCCGTCAGACATGTGCCCGCCGGCAGATCAGCAGCCGCCACCAGACTCCGCCGCGCCGCCTTCGCAGTATCCAGCTCAGCACTGCACGGAGCCTTTCTGCCCGTCCCCAGACACGCCTCCACCGTCCGAATCCCCGCGATCAGACGCCGCAGCTCCTCCGGCTCTGATGACGCCCGATGATCCGGACCCGGCAGACTGCGATCCAGAGTAAAATGCTTCTCAACCACACACGCTCCCAGCGCCACCGACGCCAAAGAGACCTCAATTCCCAGCGTATGATCCGAATAACCCACCGGCAGACCAAACGCCGCTCGCATGCTCAGCATCGCCCGCAGATTCACATCCCCCGCCGCCGCCGGATAATTGCTCACACAGTGCAGCAGTATGATCTGACTGTTCCCCGTACCCTCTGCCGCAGTTACCGCCGCCTCCACGTCACCCAACGTACTCATCCCCGTCGAAATCACCATCGGACGACCGAAACCGGCAATCTGACGCAGCAGCGGCAGATTCGTCAGCTCACCCGAAGGCACCTTGAAGATCGTCATACCCAGCGAATTCAGCAGCGTCGCACTGTCCTCGTCGAACGGTGTCGACATGAACAGAATCCCCCGCGCACGACAATGCTCCACAATCACCCGATGATCCGCTTCACTCAGCTCAAGAGACTTCAGCATCTCAAACTGAGTCTGCTGCTTGCCCGTATTCTCCGCCTGATACCTGGCCGTCGGAGCCGCCTTCGTCACCAGCTTCTCTGCACGAAATGTCTGAAATTTGACAGCGTCAGCGCCCGCGTCCGCCGCCACATCAATCGAACGCAGCGCCAGATCCAGACTGCCATTGTGGTTCACACCCACCTCGGCAATCACAAAACACGGCTGACCAGAACCAATCGCCCGCTCTCCGGCCAGAACTGTCTGCACCGACGTCTCCATACCCTTCACTCCTTTCGCTCCGCCGGACGCAGGCCTGCCCTCAGCACTCACTTCTCAGGCAGCACGACGCAGCACCTGCGGCATGCCCTCAGACGTCAGCCGACGCTGCATAAAAAACTCGGCCAGCTCAAAGTCCAGCGGAGTATCAATATCCACGGCACGCTCACGCGGCACCAGCACCGCTCGCACTCGACCCGCAAAAATCGAATCCAGATTCATCACCGAATCACGACGCGCCGCATAGGCCACTGCCGTCAACTCATACACATCTGGCGCATCCTGACGACGCACCACGTTCCCCGGTGGCTGCACCGCTATGCGAGCCGAACCTGTTGCATCCAGCGTAATCATGTTGAAGTACGGATTCGCCGCCGCCTCCGTCGCTGTCACCACAATGTCCGCATCCGTGCTCAGCAACAGCTCAACACAGCGATCAATGTCCTCAGACTGCCGCAGCGGACACGTCGCCGGAACACTCACCAGCACGTCATATCGAGTCTGCTCAAGCTGCTCCATCGTCTGAATCGCATGACGCCATGCCAGACGCTCAGCAGCCGTGTCCGTGCACAGCTCAGCAGGACGCCGAAATGGTGCCTCCGCTCCCCACGCACAGGCCGTACCCGCAATCGACTCACAATCCGTCGACACAATGTGCCGCGAAATGTACCGGCTGCCCAATGCCGACTGCACCGCCCACGCAATCAGCGGACGACCACACAGCATCCGAATGTTCTTCCCCGGGACACCCTTCGAACCGCCACGCGCAAAGGTACAACTGAGAATTCGTGTCACTGACCCGCCTCCCTGTCCGGCCATCTCAATTACCACGTCCGCAGAAACCTCGTGTTTCCCGCAAATCCTCACACACCTCCCGCTTATATTCCACCCTCCCGACATCGGTCAAGTCCAGCGATTTCCCAACCGACAAATACCCCCGAAAACCCAGCTTTTCCCACCACTCCGGCCCGCTCACAAAAAATCCCACCGCCAAACACGAAATCCATTCGGATTTTCGTTGCAATCAGACGGTTTCCTGATCTCCGAATACTCCGTTCTGCCTTTACGCCGACACACGCCACACACTATCCTGCACCACGCAACGGATTTGCAAACCCGGTCGCCACAGCCGCCGGTGACATCCTGACTCAGTCTCAATCGGCAGGGATGCCCGCTTCCTATGTCCATGGTTCGCGTCATCGCCCGACTCGACATCAAAGGCCCCAGCCTCGTCAAGGGGATCCGGCTGGAAGGGCTCCGCGTACTCGGCGATCCCGAAACATTCGCCCGACACTACTACGAAGCCGGAGCCGATGAACTGATCTACCAGGATGCCGTCGCCAGCCTTTACGGCCGCAACAGCCTCTGCGACATCATTTCACGCACCTCCCGCGAAGTCTTCATTCCCCTCACCGTCGGCGGCGGACTCCGCTCACTCGAAGATATCCGCGCCGTCCTGTCTGCCGGGGCCGACAAAGTGGCCATCAACACCGCCGCCATCAATGACCCCGAACTCATCCGCGAAGCCTCCCGACGCTTCGGATCCTCCACCATCGTCGTGGCCATCGAAGCCGGAAAACAGGCCAACGGCTCATGGCTCGCCTTCACCGACAACGGACGCGAACACACAGGCGTTGACGCTCTGCAGTGGGCCGCCCGGGCTGAAGAACTCGGCGCCGGAGAAATCCTCGCCACCTCCATCGATCGCGAAGGCACCGGCGAAGGCTTCGATCTCGAACTCTGCCGGAAAATCACGGCCGCCGTACGCATCCCCGTCATCGCTCACGGCGGACCGGGAAAAACAGAACACGTCGTCGATGTCGTAAAAAACTGCGGCGTCAGCGCGGTCGCGGTCAGCAGTATTCTCCACTACGAAGCCATCCGCTCCATGCAGGCACGCTCCGCAGAGACCGCCGACGGAAATCGCGAATTCCTGCACAGCGGACGCTCCGTCTCACACGTCAGACCCAGCACCATCTCACAACTCAAACAAGCACTGCTCAAAGCCGGAACCGTCTGCCGAATGGAGGAGACGGCATGAACGGACTCAAAGTACAAATCATCGACTACGGACTCGGAAACCTGTTCAGCATCCGACACGCCTGCCTGCACAGCGGCATCGACGCCGAAATCTCAACACAACCCGATACACTCATGCAGGCCGATGGCATCATCCTGCCCGGCGTCGGTGCCTTCGGCCATGCCATGGATACCCTCCGACAACTCCAGCTCCTGCAGCCACTTCACGATGCCGTCGCCGCAGGAAAACCACTGCTCGGTATCTGCCTCGGAATGCAGCTCCTCCTCGATGCCAGCGAAGAATTCGGACTGCATCAGGGACTCGGACTCATTCCCGGAGTCGTTCGAAAACTGCCGGAACTCCGCACCGACGGCACCGTTCGCCGAATCCCAGCCGTCGGCTGGAATCAAATCCACCTCAATCCCCACCGTTCGCAACCGCAAATCGACTGCGGCTTGCCCGATTCCGCATGGATGTATTTCGTGCACTCCTTCGCTGCAGCTCCCGAACACTCCGAAGATGTGCTGACCTTGACAGATTACGAAGGAATCCGGTATTGCTCTGCCATTCGACGTAACCATGTAACGGGCGTACAGTTCCACCCGGAACGCAGCGCCCGCCACGGGCTGCAGTTCCTCAAACACTGGGCCTCCAGCCTTACCAACACCCACTGAATTGTTCGGATTCTGACTCATGGATGAGAAACTTCCGGCATATTACGGCCTGCCCTCGGAAGTCCGTTTCTGCAGCCGCTGCGTGATGTCCAATCAGCGCCCGGCGTCAGCAGTCGAGTTTCGTCACACCATCGAATCCCGCAAGAAAACTCTCGCCATCGATTCCGAGGGGATCTGCGATGCCTGCCGCGTCGCTGAACAGAAACAGACCATCGACTGGAACTCCCGCGAAGAACAACTGCTCCAGTTGCTGGATCGCTATCGCAGCAAAGACGGCTCCTACGACTGCCTCGTACCCGGCAGTGGCGGCAAGGACAGCGCCTATCAGGCCCATGTCCTCAAATACAAATACGGTATGCACCCGCTGACCTGCACGTGGCCACCAATCCTGTACACCGAATACGGCTACCAGAACTGGAAGAACTGGCTCGACGTCGGCGGCTTCGACAACCTGTCGTTCACCCGCAACGGTCGAGTCATGAAGCTGCTGACACGACTCAGCATCGAAAACCTGTTCCACCCCTTCCAGACGTTTATCCTCGGACAGAAAAACCTCGGACCACGCCTCGCCGCGCAACTGGGTATCCCGCTCGTGTTCTACGGCGAAAATGAAGCGGAATACGGTAACCCCATCGCTGATACCGCCTCCAGCCTTCGCGACAAATCCTTCCACACGTACGACAATCTCGAAGAGATGTACCTCGCCGGTGTCTCCATCCGCGAGCTGACAGAACGCTACGGCGTCCAGCTGGGTGACCTCGCCTGCTTCCTGCCTCCGCGCGAAGCCGAGCTGGCGCGAGTCGATGTGCAGGTGCATTACCTCGGCTACTACCTGAAATGGACTCCTCAGGAAGTCTACTACTACGCCGTCGAAAACTGCGGCTTCAAAGCCCGACCCTTCCGCACCCAGGGAACCTACAGCAAGTACAACAGCATCGACGACAAAATCGACGACCTGCACTACTACACGACCTGGATCAAGTTCGGCATCGGTCGCGCGACCTACGATGCGTCACAGGAAATCCGCAACGGACACATCTCACGCGATGAAGCCGTCGCACTCGTCAATCGCTTCGATGGCGAATTCCCCGATCGCTACTTCCGCGAGGTGATGGACTACATCGAAATGGATCCCGACCACTTCCACACCATCACCGATCGATTCCGATCTCCGCATCTGTGGAAACAGGACGCACAGGGACGCTGGCACCTGCGGCACCGCGCAGGCGGCAATGGTGTCGATGATCAGCCCGCACTACACACCAGCGGCAGCAGCGCCAAAGCCGCCTGAGATTCCGGTTATGGCTGGGCAGGCTCAGGAGCAATCGCACATGGATGGCGAAAATACTCTGAAATTCACGCAGACAACGAACACGGCTCAGCCCGCGTCCGGAACCGTCATCGTGCATGCTGCCTACCCGCTCTGGCGAAAACATCTGCTCGTCACCATGGCTCGCGCCCGCGAACTGCAGGATGACGGCCACAAAGTCGTCGTCACTCACTGCGATGCCACCGCCGGAACCTGCGCCGCCAACTACGCCGGAAATCCCGCCGCCTGCCTCGTCTGCCGCAACCGCGTACGCAGCACCGCCGCTGAACTGGGACTGCAGACCATACCACTTGCCGTCGATGCCTCCGTCGACCAGATACAGCCAACACTCCCCTTCAGCGAACAGCGCGCTGTCCTCGAAGGCGTCCAGAGCGGAGTCATCTCCACTTTCCGCACCATGCCCGAAACCGCGCGTCGCGAACCACTCATCCGACGCATCAAACGACGCTACTTCAGCAACTCCACCAGACTGCTGAAATCCATGAAAAACGTCGTCGCTGCACTGCAGCCGAAACGGATTGAAGTCTTCAACGGGCGACACGGCTGCTCCAAATTCGCCGTCGTCGCTGCACGCTCCGCCGGGATCGATTTCACAATCCTTGAAGTCAGCGCCAAACAACACCCGTTCATCTGCCCCGGATACCTCGTACACGACCGCCGCAGAATGCAGGAACGCATTATGCGACAGCCCGCTGACTATGATGCCGCTGCCTCATGGTACGCAGCCAATCGACGCCCACGGACCAACAAATACGCCAAACGACACGGTACCGAATTCACACCACCCGCTGCCACAGCCAATGCCAGAAAAGTCAGCATCTTTCTCAGCAGCCAGGATGAATTCGCCTCCCTCGGAAAAGACTGGACCTCACCCTTCCTCGACTACGGGCCCATCGTCGAAAAAGCCTGCCGTGAGAATCCTGATATGGTCTTTGTCGTTCGGTTTCACCCGAACCAGGCTGACATGGCCGGCGATCTGCTCACTCCGTTCAAAAAAACCGCAGAACTGCCCAATGTCCGCATCCACTACGCCGACGAACCCGTCAACTCATACAGCATCATGGAATGGAGCGACATCGTAGTCACCTTCGGCTCCACCATCACCGTCGAAGCCTGCTGGGCCGGCAAACCCGTCATCACACTCGGACCTTCATTCTTCGATAACCTGCAGGTCGCTTACACACCCGGAACTGTGCCCGAATTCGTCAGCCTGCTGCGACAGGACCTGCAGCCACACAGCCGCGATAACGCCGCCCGCTATGCCTGCTTCCGCATGTTCGATCAGGACCAGCTGAAATACGTCCGACACACCGGAAAAACCATGGTCGAAAACGGCTTCACCATCCCCTACCCATGGCTGGGGCAACTGGCCAGAACCACCGATGATCTGATCTGCAACGCCATCAAAATGTGGGCCGGACACCGCGCCCGCAGAAAAAAGTCCGCCTGACATACACTCTCTCAGAACTCACCCTCGCTCACCCGATCAGGTAAATTCCATGAACGTTCAGGAAATCCTCGCTGCACACGCCCACTGGACAGCCGCATGGCACCTCGCACCACCGGAAAACAGCGAATCCGGAATCCTCGCTCTCGCCCGCCAGAACCACTTCGAAAACTTCTCACTCTGGCACGAAGAGGATATTGCTCGCCGCGATGACCTCGGACCCGAACGCATTCGCCACGCAAAACGTACCATCGATCGACACAACCAGCGCCGCAATGACCTCGTCGAACAGATCGATAAACACCTCGTGCAGACTCTGCAGCCACGCGAATCCGGCTGCCCATTCAATTCCGAAACGCCCGGCATGATGGTCGATCGACTGTCCATCCTCGCGCTCAAGGAATATCACATGCACGAGGAAACTCTGCGATTCGACGCTGCACCCGAACATCGGGAACGCTGCAACACCAGACTGCATGTCATCCGCCGACAGATTCAGGACCTCGCTGTCGCCCTCAGTGACCTGCTGGCCGAAGTGCAGCAGGGCACACGCAGCTTCCGTGTCTACTTCCAGTTCAAAATGTACAATGACACCGAACTTAATCCGCAGCTGCGAAAAGCAGCCTGAACCGGACACTTCAAGGCCGCTGACCGCATGCGACTGCTGATCATCAAACCCAGCTCACTCGGCGATATCATCTGCTCGCTCCCGGTCGCACAGTCCATCCGCGATCAGCTGCCGTCCGCAGAAATCTCCTGGGTCGTCAAATCCCGTTTCGCGGATATCGTGCGACGCTGCCCCACCATCAATGGGGAAATCATCGAGTTTCAGCACGCCCCCGGATTCCGCGGTGTGCTGGCAATCGCCCGCGTCATGCAGACACTCCGCAAACGACACTACGATGCCGTGCTCGATTTCCAGGGACTGCTCCGATCCGGACTCATGACATGGGCCGCCAATGCCCCCCTCAAAATCGGCATCGCTGATGCACGCGAAGGAAGTCGCTTCGCCTGCAACCACATCGCACCACTCCCGCCAGCCGGCAAAAACTCACACGCCATCAGCAAGCTGCTGCAGTTCCTCCCACCCCTCGGACTGCAGCCGCAACTGCACTCACCGGTCATCATGCACGGTGACTCACCCGACAGCCTCGATCACCGACTCACCCGCCCGCGGCTGGTCGTCATGATCCCCAACAGTCGCGGAGCACACAAGGAATGGCGCGGATTCCGCGAACTGACCTGCGACCTGCTGAGCGCTGACCCACACTGCACCGTCGTCTGGGACAGCCACCTCCCGTGGGAAACTCCACCCCTCGCAGACACCGATCGCTTCGTCAACCTCACACGCCGCTCTTCACTGCCACAGCTCATCGAACTCCTCCGCCGCGCAGACCTCGTCATCGCCAATGACAGCGGACCTCTGCACATGGCCGCTGCACTCGGCAAACCCACACTTGCACTCTTCGGACCAACCAGCCCCGCACGATTCGGAGCATTTCCACCCGAAGAACCACGCAACCGCTGCCTGCAGGCTCCCGCTGGTGACCTCAACAGACTGACCGTCGAGACCGTACTCCACGCAGCACTCGAAATGCTGCCCGCACTCCACACACAACGCGCGGCCGCCTGAGGATACAGTCCACTGACGCAGCCTCCCGAACTCACAAAATCCCCGACAACCGGTTCCATGCAGCATTCACGACCCGCCAACCTCTACCTCGCCTGCACTCCGCTGCAGATCCTGAACGCCGCTGAAGCCCGCGATCGGTTCCACCCCGACGAAGACAATTTCCTCGTCGTCTTCCACAGCCCCCGCTCCGCCGGAAAACAGGCCCGACTCGCAGAACTCGCAGATGACGCCATCGATAATCGCTGGACTGCCACCTGGAACCTGCGACTCACACGACTCTCACAACTGCTGTTCCCCTTCACCGCCAGAAAACTGCGACAGCAGATCGGGCAATGCCAGTGCCTCTACACCGGAGGATTCCAGACGCAGCAGCGACACCTGCTGCACTCCATACCACACAATCAACTGGTCGTGTTCGATGGTGGTGCCGGGGTCCTGCAGTCAGCCGTCAACTCCTGGCGCTCTCAGGGAACCCGCTCTCGCTCACTCAAAAGATTCATCCCCGGACAGAACACCAGCCTGCCCGACCTGAGCAAAGCACGATTCTTCACCAGCTACGCACTCGATATGCCCGCGGAATCCATCGTCACCAACGACTACCGGATGTTTCGCAGACTGGTTTCCGCAAAACTGCCCGTGCGCGATGAAATTGTCTTCCTCTCCCAGCCCCTGCAGCGGGATCTCGGCCTCCAGCTCGATGTCGATGCCACCATCAATGCGGCGCTGAAATTCCACCAGGCCAGCCGCTGTCGCTACATCCTGCACCCCCGCGAAACCAACGGCCCGCCGAACGCTGAAAAACTGCCGTACCTCGCCGAATTCTTCGGCCTTCGCGAAGGCTACCTGCCCAAAGCCTTCGTCACCTGGATGTCCTCCGTCGCTCGCAGCCTCCCGGCGATCTACGGACAGCCCGTCTCCTGCTTCGATATCCGCCCCTGCATGCCACCCGGCACCTCCTCAGACTACCTCCGGGAACTGCAGGCCACCTACGACGATTTCGCCGCCGCCGGAGCCATCATCCTGCCCCAGCCGGCTGCCCGTCACAACAGCTCGATCACACACCCTATGCCCGAATCCAGCGCCGCCTGAATATCAATCGGGCCCCGCCAACCCACCCCCAGCCCATGCTCTTCAACTCCTTCGAATTCGCCGTCTTCCTGCCGGTCATGTTCTTCGCCTGCTGGTACGCCTGCGGCAGCTCATGGCGCATGCAGAACGTCGTACTGCTGACCGGCAGCCTCGTCTTCTACGGCTGGTGGGACCCCCGCTTCCTCGCCCTCATGCTGTTCTCTGCTGTACTCGACTTCACCGTCAGCAATCTCATCCACAGCACACAACACCCCGTCGCCCGCAAAGCACTGCTGGGCTGCAGCATGGTCATCAACTTCGGCATCCTCGCGGTCTTCAAATACTGCAACTTCTTCATCAGCTCACTCAACGATGCTCTGGCACTTGCTGGCTTCAGCCCCGCCGCAGCACGGCTTGATCTGGTCCTGCCCGTAGGCATCAGCTTCTATACCTTCCAGACCGTCAGTGCCTCCATCGATGTCTACCGGAGACAATTGCAGCCCACACGCAATCTCATCGCGTGGCTTGCCTTCATCACCTTCTTTCCGCAACTTGTCGCCGGCCCCATCGAAAGAGCAGGGCACCTGCTGCCACAGTTTCTCGGCAGCCGCCGCTTCAGCATGACCGCCGCCATCGATGGATGTCGACAGGCTCTCTGGGGCCTGTTCAAAAAAGTGGTCATCGCCGACAATTGCGCTGCCCTCGCCGGTCAGGCCTTCGAAAACTCCGACACCGCCTCGGCCACCGCCCTGCTTGCCGGAATCTTCCTCTTCACCATCCAGATCTACTGCGATTTCTCAGGTTACTCAGACATCGCCACAGGAGTCGCGAGACTGTTCGGCTTCTCCCTGATGCAGAATTTCGCCTTCCCGTACTTCTCCCGCGATATCGCCGAATTCTGGCGCCGCTGGCACATCTCTCTCTCCACCTGGTTCCGCGACTACGTCTACCTGCCGCTCGGCGGCAGCCGCTGCTCAAAACCTCGCATGATCCGCAATACCATGGCCGTCTTCCTCATCAGCGGACTGTGGCACGGCGCTAACTGGACCTTCCCAGCATGGGGACTCATCAATGCACTCTGGTTCCTGCCCCTGCAGCTCTCCGGTTCAGTCCGCCGCTTCGAACCCTTCCCACCGCGTGCACCACTGCTGCCACAGCCCCGCGAAGCTCTGCACATCATCACCACCTTCCTCATCACCATGCTGTCGTGGACGTTCTTTCGCGCCACCTCACTCACTCAGGCCACACAGATCCTCCTCCGCATCTTCACACTCCGGTCCGGAACCAGCCTTCCCGTACCCTCCCACGTCTGGATCCTCGTCGCCGCATTCCTGACCGCCGAATGGATTCAGCGCGGTCGAACCCATGCTCTCGAATTCCCGGACAACGGTCCGCCACGCTGGACCCGCTGGCTCATCTGCTACACCGTCATCTTCCTGCTGCTGAAATTCGGCGGAGAACAGCAGGACTTCATCTACTTCCAGTTCTGAATCCCCGTAAATCATGGCACAACCGACTTACAGCCAGCCCCCCGAAAACCACAATGGCAACCGACGGGAACTTGAACTGTTCCTGCTGCGGCTGATGCTGTTCACACTTCCACTGCTGCTGGCTGCCGTCCCCTCCTTCACCATCCTCGCATGGTCCGGTGAAGCCTTTCGAGATCTCCAGCCCACCCTGCAGCAGTCCCTCAAAACCAACCGCGGACTCATCGGCTTCGCATGGAATGAACAGAACTACCCATGGATGAAACATCAGGCACTGCTGATGCTGCCCCGCCAGGATGTCCTTGCTGTCGGCTCCTCCCGCGTCCTGCAGTTCCGCCGGGAAATGTTCCTCTGCCCCTTCTGGAACGCCGGTTACTCCATCCTCACCACCAGTGACTTCAGCACCTTCCTCTCACTGCTCCCCGCAGATCGCCACCCACGGATACTGCTCATCTCACTCGATCAGTGGATGTTCAACTCCGCATGGATCGCCGAGTCCGGACATACCACCCCGGATCGCTGGACAAACAACCCCTCAAACAACCTCCGCACAGGACTCCGACTGCTGCCCGATGTGCTCGCCGATGTCGCCCGTGGACGTATCGAAATCACACCACTGCTGCAGCACCGCCCGGATGCACCGTGGGGCCTGAATGCCTGGCAGAACGCCAAAGGATTTCGACCTGATGGCTCCTTCGCCTACGGACGACAGGTTCAGCAGCGACTCACCAGCGACCCGCGGACACCCGATTTTCAGTTCGCCGGAACACTCCGACGCATCGCCGGCGGCAGCGACCGGTTTCAGTTCGGAGATACCCCCGATCAACAGGCCCTCAGCAGTCTGCAGGCTTTTCTGCGGACCTGCTCTGACCTCAACATCCACGTCGTGGCCTTCCTGCCACCCTTCGCAGACACAGTCAGCAGCGCCCTGCAGAAATCAGGCCGACATCAGTACCTGGAACTGCTGCCCACCGCACTGCAGCAGGTCTTCACCAACACCAGCCACGAACTCCACTGCTTCCCAACCCTCGCCAGCCTCGGAGCTGACGACAGCGAAGCCATCGATGGATTCCACGCCGGTGAAAAAGCCACCCTCCGACAACTGCTGCAGATGCTGCAGCAGGGTTCCGCACTGAATCAGTGCTGCAGCACCGAACAACTCCAGCGTGACCTCGCCGCTGCACCAAACGCACTCGAAGTCTACCCCCGCTGAATACGACTAAGCCGCACGACGCTGCTGCACCGCGACCTCGACAGGCCCGACAGACGACGTCGCCACCGCCGATTTCCGCAACACCGCATACATCGTGTCACTCGTCGGCAGACAGTCCAGAAATCCCTGCGAAACCTCAAACCCCGACTCCAGTGCCAGACGCCGCAGGGTCGTCGGAGTAAAATAATTCACATGATCCGGATACCGAAAACCACACCACCGGCCGCCACGCAGTAACCGATTCACACACGCAAAATTCGGCACCTTCAGCACCACCAGCCCGTCCTGCGAAAGTACCCGATGCAGCTTCCTCAACAACACCAGCGGCTGAGCCTCATGCTCCAGAAATGATGACATGATCACCAGATCCACGCTCTCCGCCGCAAACTGCCCCGCACCATCCACCGCATTCGCAAACACCACCCGCCCACCCATCCCAGCACACGTCTCGTGAGCCAGCCGCGCCAGATGCGCTGAAACTTCAATCCCCAGCGGAATAATTCCCCGACCCACCGCCGCAAATCGCCCCTGCAGATCCTGCAGCAGGTCAGCCGCCGCACAACCTATGTCCAGAATCCGCATCGGCTGGTCGTCCGGCAATACCGCACACAACTGCTGCGCCAGAGTAAAAAAGCGGTTGCGACGCGGAAACAAACGCAGCTTCAGACGAGCAGCCGCCAGAGACAGCTTCGACAGCAGCGGCTCAGCCGACTTCCGCCGCTCCTTCTCCGCCGCTGATGTCACCTCCCACGCATGCTCACTCGTCAATGCCTCATACGACGGTGGATTCGCCAGAAACACAAAACCCGTTTCCTCACAACGCACCACCTGCCACTCACCCGAACGAAACGCCGTCGGTCGCACACGAGTCACCCGACCCAGAATTGGACACAACAGTTCCATCGGTACCCAGCCTCCCTGAAGTCTCGCCCCACAAACGCCGGCATCCTGCCAGCCACAAACCACCTCGAAATCTACACCCAACTGCCCCCCGCCGACCAGCCCAGTTTCACAACCGACAACACATCAAAAATCCTGCCCTGAACAGCCTCGGCAGGTCCGTCAAACCTGCCTGCAACACAATCGGCTGGGATAACCCAGGCCACCCACTTTTCGCCCCCGCACAAACACTCCTGTCACATCGGCGCCGGCACACCACACCCACACCCACACATCAATCCAACACCATCCGCCGCACAAACGACACCTTCCCATCACCGTCCGCAAAATAATCCGGAATCCGCGCCGCCTCCACATATCCATGACTGCGATAAAACTGCCGCGTTCGCTCAAAACTGCCCTGATCACTGGTCTCGATCAGCAGCAATCGACCACCACGCTGCCGCACCTGATCCTCCACCGCCCGCAGCATCCCCGAACCAACACCACGACGCTGCTCCACTCCATCCACCGCTATCATCTGCAGTTCCCACACCCGATCCGCAAACGGACGCTCCGTAAAACACACCACGCCCCGCAGACGACCACCCAACTCATACACCTGAATCGTCTGCTCACTGGCCTCCCCAGCCGCAAAATGCCCCTGCAACATCCCCTCGACCGCTCCCAATTCCTCACGCCGAAATAAACCACTGCCCTCCGAAACCCGCAGAAACTCCCCCACATCCGCCGGAACCACCGCTCGCAACTCAACCACCTGATTGCCCCTTACCACTGCCACCCGCAGCCTTCTTCAAAACCCTCTCTGCCACCTTCTCGACAACTTTCTTCCCAACTTTCTTCCCAACTTTCTTCCCAACTTTCTTCCCAACTTTCTTCGCAGCCTTCTTCGCAACCTTCTTCGCAGCCTTCGTCACGACCTTGTCAGTCGCCTGACCAGCAGCCTGTTTCACTGCCTTCCCGCCAGCTTTCTTCCCGCCTTTCCCCCGCACCCCCTCACCTGACTTCTCAACCTCAACTCCCTTATCCCCCAGCTCCAGCTCAATCCCGAAAATATTGCCCAGATCTCCCGCCGCAAATTCCCCCTGCGAAGAGACACCCAATGCCTCATCCAGCGCTGCCGCAGTACCTGCCCGACCAATCAACTCCAGATGACCCACATTCCGCAGCCGAAACAACAGCTCAGGCTGCTGATCCAAGCGCACCGCCACTCCATAAAACACCGCCGCGATGTGCTTGCAGACCCCCGCAGAATCCGGACAGGTGCAACCCATCGAAATCTCACCCTTCTCCGGAAACAATCCCCCCCGCTCCTGCGTCAGTCGAATCATCACCTGAGTACTGAATCGCCCCTGCAGCAGCTCCAGCAGCGTCTCAATGCCGCTCGCACAGTCCCTCTGAATCGACTTCCACGTTTTGCTGCTCAACGTCCCGATTCTGATGGTCACCGTGTAGGCCTCACTGCCACCCACGATCGCTCGCACTCGACCACTCTCAATCACCAGATCCGCGACCGATCCGTTCCGCACATAAGTGGCACCCCGCGGCAGGCGATTGGCGATCGAACTGTATCGCTCCAGATTCTCACACCACTTCTTCCCCCAGAATGTCTTCGCCAGCTCACGACCCGCTGCCTGCACCGGACAGGGATCACGCCCCTCCTTCTTCGCCAGCTTCGCCGCCGCCTTGCGACCCAGCTCCTTCTTTTCTGCCGCTGAAACATACGGCCCCCAGTCGCCACCACCCCAGCCATACCGCGACATCACTGACACTCCCCTGAAACCTCACAAATCCACTCAAACCACCGTCGCTCGCTCCAGATCCAGCGACACAAATTTCAGCAGCTCATCATCCTTCATCTCCGTCAGCTTCACACCACTGTCGCCATCCAGAATCTGAGCCGCCAGCTCGCGCTTCCCCGCAATCATCTCATCAATCCGCTCCTCAACCGTGCCACGACACACAAATTTGTGCACCAGCACATTCCGCTGCTGGCCAATTCGAAAGGCCCGGTCCGTCGCCTGATTCTCCACCGCCGGATTCCACCACCGATCGAAATGCACCACATGCGACGCCGCTGTCAGATTCAATCCACTTCCACCAGCCTTCAGCGAAATCACAAAGAAAGGTCGATTAATATCACCCTGAAATTCCTTCACCAGCTCACTGCGACGCTTCACCGCAGTTCCCCCGTGCAGCACCAGTCCCGGCTGCCCGAATACTCCCCGCAGAAATTCAGACAACGGCTCACACAGCGACTGAAACTGAGTAAACACCAGCACCTTCTCCTGACGCGCTCGAATCGGCTCACACAACTGCCGCAGCCGCTCAAACTTGGCACTGTGCTCGGGCAGATACTCGCCCTCCTCCAGAAACTGCGCCGGATGATTGCAGATCTGCTTGAACTGCAGCAGCGATGACAACACCAGACCCCGACGCTGTATACCATCCACCTGCTTCAACTGCCGCTTCAGATACGACACGACACCCGCATACAACGCCGCCTGCTGCGCTGTCAGTCCACACTCCGCCCGCATCTCAATCTTCTCAGGAAGATCCCGCGAAATCTCCGGATCCGTCTTCTGACGACGCAGAATATACGGCTGCACCAGACGACGCAGACCCGCATATGCCTGACCATCTCCCTGCTCACTCAGCCTCTTCAAATAACGCCGAAACTCCGCCACACTACCCAACAAGCCCGGTGAACAAAAATCAAACAGCGACCACAGCTCGCCCACATGATTCTCAATCGGAGTCCCCGTCATCACCAGCCGACGCTCAGACTTCAACCCCTTCACTGCCTTCGTCTGAGCCGTCTCGGAATTCTTGATCGCCTGAGCCTCGTCAAGAATAATCAATGACCACCGCACCTGCTTCAGCCACGCCTGCCGACGCACCATCCCGTAACTGATCACCACCAGATCACAGTCCGCAAAACCAGCCTCCGGATCCAACGTCCGACGACGCAGCTCCTCAGCCGACATCTCTGATCCATGCACCAGACACACCGACAGCCCCGGCGCAAATCGAGCCGCCTCCTGCTTCCAGTTGCCCAGTAACGATGCCGGAACAATCAGCAGACTCGGAGCACACCGGCGCTCGCCAGCCAGCCGCTTCCGCTGCAGCAGCAGATCCAGAATCTGAATCGTCTTCCCAAGGCCCATGTCGTCCGCCAGACACGCACCCAACCCCAGCTCCGTCATAAACCACAGCCATTGCACACCACGCACCTGATACGGACGCAGCGTCGCCTGCAGATCACGACCCGGCTGACAACCACCCACTCCGTCCACCGCCTCCGGCGTACGCATCCGCTGCAATGTCTCACGCAACCAGCCACCCGCCTCAAACCTCGTCCAACCCGACTCCTCCCCAGCCGTCGTCTCACTGCCCGAAATCGCCGCACCTGCCAGCAACCGCATCCCCTGCACGATCTCCAGCCCGTTCGGATGCGACGCACGCACTTTTTTCCAGTGATTCACCGCCTCACGAATCCGCTCCTGATCCACCTCCACCCACCTGCCACGCAGCAACTGCAGTCCCGGAGCCCCCTTCAGCAACTGCTTCAGCTCAGCCTCCGTTAACGCCTCTCCATCAACCACCACCTCAGGACGAAAATCCAGCAGACTGTCCAGACCCACCTGAGCTGGTGCACTCGTGCCAATCTTCACCTGCACCTGCGGCCGCGACCGCCGACGCGCTGCCCACCAGTTCGGCAGACGAATCACCACCCCTGCTGACTCCATCACTGCCGATTCCCGCAGAAATCGATAGGCCTCCGCCGCCGTCAGTGCCTGCGGTGCAAACAGTCGCTTCGATTTCAAAAGCTCCGCTACCACCGCAGAATCCGCAGCCGCACGCCGCACAGGTTCCAGCAGTCGCTCCAGCTGACCCCCGTCACCCTCCGCTACCGACTGCTTCAACGCCTCTGCCAATGGTCGATGCGCCGGCTTCGCCTGCGCCGAAACCCGATGCGAATACGTCGCCAGAAATGCAAACGGTCGCTCCGCATCCCGCTTGTTCTCCGCCAGATGAAACGTCACCCGACCCACCTGATGCGCCAAAGGATTCAGACGACGCAGCCACGCCTGAGCTCCCTCGGGATCACACTCACCACACTCCGCCACATACTCGCACAACTCTCCCCACAGACGACGCAGCAAACCCGCCGTCAGATACTCCAGTCCCGTCATCGGAGGCGCTGACCCCGCCAGCACCTGCAACTCACCCTCCTCCGGACACGGCAACTCACTCCAGCCCGCACCCGGCAGCACATCCGCATAACATACGGCACGAAAAAATACCCGCACCCACTCACGCCAGTAAGCCAGCGATGCCGGTAACTCCGACGGCCAGTGCGACAACGACAATTCCACCAGACCCGCTGCCGTCGAAACCGCAAACTGTTCACCCAGTCGCAACAGTTGCGCCTCTGTCACACGACCCGGAACACCCTCCTCATCACAAATCAGCCGCAAACAGCCGTCCGGGCCAATCGCCACTGCGTTCCATCGCTCAGACATCCCACACCATCCCCCTCAATACCCTCCACCACCGCCACAAACCCAGAACACCATCAACCCTGCAGCTGCCAACACCGCAAATGCCCGTCAAAATGCGCGGTAAATAAATCCGTCCCGGAAGGATGCAGGTCACAGTCAAAGATGTGATCCGGAGTCGTCAGCAGGTGAAACACATCCTCCGCACCCGGATGCCAGAACCCGATCTCCTTCTCCAGCACCCCAATCATCAAACCGCCCGGATGATACACAGCACGCCACATCGTCGCATCCAGCTCCTTCTGACGACACTCCTGCAGCGGCAGCTTCTCACCCGTCACCCAGTCAAACGACATCGCCACGCCACGACGATTGCCCGCCGGCGCATTCGACACCTTGTGCAGCCCCGATACCGTCACTCGACCACGGTCCGGACTGAACGACAGTCCAATCGCCCCGCCAAACGGAGCAATGTCGCCCACATGCGAAAACATCCCACCCGCATCAAAACTTCGCAACACCTCCCCATCAGCCACTCGCCAGTGCAGCACGTTTCCCCGAATGTCCCCGCTCACCAGCTCGCCAGCGCCAGGAACAAACTGCAGACTGTACGGCAGATCCACATGACCCGAAAACTCACGCACCAGACTGCCATCCGCCGCAGACCAGATCTTCACCAGCCTGTCGTTGCCACAACTGGCCACCCACGCACCGTCCGTACTGACCGCCAGACAACGCAGCCAGCCCCGATGAGCCGTCACGGTTCGCAGCGGTGACACCGCCCCGGACAACATATCCCAGCACAACATCCGACCGTCATATCCACCCGAATACAACAGCCTGCCGTCCGGCGAAAATGCCACCGAACGCACCCAGTTCTCATGGCCCACCAGCGGCACCCGCTCACCCGTCAGCACATCCCACCGCTGCACCGTGCTGTCAGTCGCTCCCGCCACCACATAATGCCCCGTCGGATCTGCCCGACAGCACAGCAGACGCGCCGTATACGGATAATCCCGGCGCAACTTCGCCGCCTTCGGGTCCACAGTTACCTCACTCATGACAGCAACTCCTCAATCGGACCAAATGCCGGATCCGCAATCGGAAACTTCCTGCCCCCAATCTCAAACTGCCCCCCCGAATCAATCCCCACGGCTCGCAGCCACGTGTGAAACAAATGCCGATGATCCACCTTCCGCTCCGTCACCTCCACACCCTTCGCGTCCGTCGCACCAATCACCGCACCATGCTGAATACCACAACCCGCCGCCGCCATCGACCACGCCTTCGGATAATGATCCCGACCATAACCGGCGTTGATACCCGGAGTCCTGCCGAACTCCGTCATCACAATCACCAGCGTCCGCTCCAGCAAACCACGCTCCGCCAGATCCCCCAGAAAACAGGCAAACGGCCCGTCAAAATCCGCCACATAATGCAGATGAAACTCAAAGTTGTTGTGGTGAAAATCCCAGCCCGCATGCTGCACCTCAATAAACGGAACCTCCTGCTCAACCAACCGCCGCGCCAGCAGCAACTGCCTCCCGAATTCCGACTTCCCATAAGCCTCCTGAACCGCCACGGACTCACGCGATATATCAAACAGATCCCGCTTCTCCATCAACCGCAATGCCTGCTCATAACTCTGCGCATACGCATCCATCTCCGCTGACTGCACCCGACTGCGATGACGGCTGTTTACAAATCGCCGCCAGTCATGACGACGACTGTCCACCGCCACAGTCATCCCATCCGGCAGCTGCGCATTCACGATTCCACCCTGCTCAGCACCCACTCCCACACTTGCATAGGACGGACCCAGATACGCCGCGTTATTCGCCCGACCACCCGCTCCGCCCACCATTGTCGTAATGTGACCGGGCAACGGAAAATCAGCCCGCTCCAGTCCCCGCGCCACCACCGCTCCCAACTCAGGATACTCCGTCGCCGATCGAGTCGTCCGGCCACTGCGAACCAGATTGTTCGCCAGACCATGATCATCCAGATCCGTACTGATGCTGCGAATCAGCGCCATGTGATGCATCTGCTGCGCCGTTCGCGGCAATAACTCGGAAATCTGCACACCAGGCACCGTCGTCGATATCTCCCGAAACGGACCACCCGTCTCCACATCCCGCTTCGGGTCCCACGACTCAAACTGACTGATCCCGCCGTTCAGATACACCACCACCATCGAACGGCCACGAGACACCAGCTCTCCCGCTCCCACCGGATGCGAAAACAGACTGGTGCCCGCCATCACCGCACCACCCGTCAGAAACTCACCCATGAACTGCCGCCGCGCGATCCCATGATCAATCGTCCCGCAGGGCTGATATCGAAATCCGCTCATCCGCTCTCCCCGATTCCCCGGCCATCACATCGAAAATCGAAACTCTGTCGACGCCAGCAATCCCCACAATAACTCCTGCAACACTCCCGCTCGCTCACCCTCCGGCACACCCAGTAAACCCTCCACCATTCCCCGCTCCTCAGCGTCCGGCAGACGACCCAGCACACTCAGATACAACTGCTCCGCCACCTCACCCGCGCCCGCCAGCGCACCCAGACGCTCCGCCAGATTACCGTCACCCGGCTTCAACCACCCCTGATACGTCGGATCATTCTGAATCGTCAACGCCTGATCCACCGTCGCAAAGAAACTGTCCTGCGGAGCCCCGGCGGGAGCAGAAAAACGAGCCACCACCAGATCCTCCACCGTGTCCCACTGATGCCCGGCCACCGCCGCTGCCACAAACTGCGCCCGAGCCCCCGCGTTGTCCCGCTCCGCAGGATTCTCCCGAGTCCTCTCCAGCCAGTCCGACTCCGCCTTCCGCCTTACACCCTGACCCAGCTCCAGCGCCGTATACGTCGCACCCGACATCTGCTCAGGATTCAATCCCCGCACCCGCCGCACCACATAACTCCGACGCCACAACTCCAGCAACGCCTGCTCCCGCCGCTCCAGCTCCACAACCTGCTCTCGCTCCTCCCCGCCAACACCACCACTCCGCAGTCGCTCACGCTGCTCCAGCCAGCTCCTCAGCAAACGCAACTGCTCCTGACGCTGCTCACAGTCCGAAACCGCATCCAGTAACGCCTGCCGCCGCTGCTGCACACCACGCTGAACCCCACGCGCCTCCACCACAAACTCACTCAGCGCCAGCCGACGATTCGCCAGCGCCAACACCCGCACCCGCTGATCCTCCACTCGATTGCTCGCCCGCTCCAGTGCCTCCGTCCGCTCCTCCACACGCTCCTCAAGGACCGAACGAGCCTCCTGCAGCGCCGTCAATGACGCCTGCAGCCGCTCACGCACTCCACGCAGCTCCACATCACCCGACACCTCCTGCAACGCCATATCCGCCGAAGCCAGGGCCCCCTGCAACAACTCCACCTGCCGCTGATACCTCTGCCGCTCCGGCTGAAGCTCCGCCAACTGCGACTGCTCCCGATCCCGCTGCTCCGTATACTGCTGCAATTGCTGACGCGCAGACTGCACCTGCACCTGCAGACGATCAACCGCCGCCTGAGCCTTCTGCAACTCTCGCAATGCCCCCTCACGCTCCGCCTCGTTCAACTGCAACCGCGGCTGTATCCCCGCACGCTCAACCTCCAACTGCTGCAACTCTGAGTCAATCCCCGCTGCACCGCCCGGCGGACCCGCCCACCGCTCCAGATCCGGCTCCCGCACACTCCGCCGATACGCCCGCGTGCTCACAATCTCCCGCACAAATCCCCGCAGGTCATAACCCTGCTCCACCAGACCCTCCGACAATAATCGCAGCAAAGCCGCAGAAATCGGAGGATTCCCGCCGTGATGCATGTCCACTGGATGCACCACTCCCACACCCATCAGCTCCGCCCACAATCGATTCGCCAGATTGCGATTGAAGGATTGATTCCGCGGATGAGTCGCCAGAACGGCCAGTTGCTGACGACGACTGTAACGCGGCACACCGCGACGATCCTTCTCAGGCACTACCACATACAAATCCGACGGGTCAGCAAACTCCGGCTCCGCATCCATCGCCATCACCATCGGCAGCACAGGACGCGCTGACGTACGACCCGCACCCGGCTCAAACACCGACTCATACTCCAGTACCCCGTCACCACGCTCACCCAGAAATGGCAGATTGCCACGCTTCTCGTCCTGAAACACATACGTCCGACTGACAAATGACAAAATCCCGAAATACTCCGACTGCTCGTAATCCGCCACCAGCGGATGATCATGACACTGCGCACACTGAATGTCCCGACCAAAGAAAATTCGTCCGATGTCCCGCGTCACAAGATGCGGCTCAGCCGCACGATTCAAAACAAATGCCGCCGCCGGACGCATCTGCTCCCCTGTCCCGTCCGCCGCCAGAATCTCCGCACACAACTCGTTCAACGGTCGACGCTCCTCCAGCCAGCGCTGAATCCACGCCCGAAACTCCAGCACCGAAATCGTCTCGCGACGCTCCGTAAACATCACCTCCAGCACCCGCGAAAAATACCGGTCAAACTCCGATCGACTCAGCAGATCCTCAATCACCTCAACACGAATCCGCTCAGCCGCTCCCGGTGACTCATGCAGTCGCCGAAAATACTGCTCACTCTCCTGCACCGTCGGACCACGACCCACCAGATCCAGATAAATCCGACGGTGAAACTCCGCAGCACTCGCCTCCGTCAACTGCAATCCCGGAACCACCGCATCCAGTAACCCGTCAATCCGCTCTGACAACGGCGGCTGAGCCACTGCCACAGCCTGCCCACACAGACTCGCACACAGCCACAACAGACACTGCCACCACACCACTCGACAGCCATGCAGAAACTTACTCATACGGCACCTGCAATCGTGACTGCGGG
>CAITYU010000391.1 GCA_903896675.1 uncultured Planctomycetaceae bacterium | reverse complement strand
TTACGAACGCGTGCTGCAGCGACATCCCAGTGCTGCTGAACTGACAGCCGCAGTGGATCTGGTGTCTGCGTGGGAGCAGCAGTGGCCGCTGCCGAGCAGGCAGATTTCATTCCGCCCGGACGTCCCCGAGTCCCTGTATTCGCCTTACCGTCAGCAGCTGCCCCAGCAGGCGTTTTTGCTGGGGCCCGCCGACATGTGGCAGTATCGCAGTGGTGTCTGGGGAGGTGGCTACGAGGGCATTGATGTCGTGGACAAACGACTGGGGCCGCACGCGTTCTGGCTGGGTCAGCGGGTGCATGCCGGAGTCCTCAGCGGTGAATTGCGGCTGGAGAGTTCCGTGGAGTCAGTCACGATACTGGCAGGGGCTGCGCCCGACGGTGCCGCGTGGACTGGTCTGGGGCTGACATTTGATCGGCAGCAGGCGCAGGTCCGGTTAAGGCTGCGGCACCCCGGTGGGGCTGAGCAGTTGCTGGGACAGGCGGACTGGAAACCGGCTGATGCGCAATGGCAGCCATTTCGCTGGGAAATCGGCCCTGAGATCAGAGTTTTTGTCGAACACAACACAAATCCGGTCCTCGCAGTACCGATTTCTGCAGATCGTCTGCCGTCGGGTCGGTTGGGAGTGGCTGTTTGGGGTGGCCGCGTGGATCTGCGTCAGTTGCAGTGGGCGGACAACGGGTCGGAGGCCGTTCCGCTGGATGTTCTCGCGGTACGACACAGGACTGTGGAATCGCCGCTGCCGGCGGGCTGGAGTCAGTTTGGTGGGGACTGGCAGAGGCTCAGTCAGACCGGTTGGCGAGTGGCGGCGGACCGTGGCGGGAAGATTCTGTGGGATCAGCAACCGCTGAGCGAGGGTGAGGTGTCGGTGGAACTGCGAATGCCTGCCGGACGTGCGGAGATTGGCGGGCTGCTGCTGTGTGTCAGTGAACCGCGGGTCGGAGCCGACAACTGGTTTGGCTATGAAATCAGTCTGAATGTGCCTGCGCGAGCTGTTCTGGTGGGGGATCACCGCAACAATTTCCGGCTGCTGCGACAGCAGGTGGCGGACATAGCGGCGGATCGATGGCACCAGTTGCGAGCGGTCATCAGTGGCGGTCGACTGCTGGTGTATCTGGATCAGGGCCAGCAACCGCTGGTTGATGAACCGCTGCCCGATCGCCTGCCGGGCAAACTGGCCGGATTGCGAACATGGGGTTCGGAAATCGAGTTTCGTAATTTCCGCGTGAAGTCTGCTGAGCAGTCAGAACATGTGGTCGCCGAGTGGCCTGAGGCCGAGCTGCAGCAGTTGCCTCAGGTGGATCCGCTGCGGCAGCGGCGAATTGCGGGTCTTGCGGCCCTGTGTCGCACGATGTTCAGCCTGAATGAGTTTGCCTATCTGGAATAGGGTGCAGTCTGATGTCTGACGGTGGATGGGACCAGTGCCGGGGCCGACTGGCGGACCAGTTGCAGGCGCGTCGCCGGTTTGTGTTCGGCAGCAGTGCCGGATTCGCCGGGTTGGCGACGGCGTCACTGCTTGCCGGGGA
>CAITYU010000390.1 GCA_903896675.1 uncultured Planctomycetaceae bacterium | reverse complement strand
CGATGGCATGACCAGCTCAGGCTGGCCGGAGATCGTCGCGTGGCACGCAATCCAGCCGGCTTCCTGCGGGCCGCCATTCAGAGAGATTTCCTCATTCCACAACGTGATCAGTCACCGGCATCCCGTTCCGATCCTGCCCGGAGCACACCGCAGTCAGCCAGCCGGCAGGTCAGGCTGCCAGCCAGTGTGCCACTCAGTCCGGCGGAGTCCAGTGCTCGGCAGCGACTCGACCACGCGCGACAATACTGGGACAGTCTCACCCCGGCTCAACAGCAGCAGGTTGAAGCCACCCTGCTGGAACACGGGAAGCGACTGCAGGTCGCGGTCTTTCGCCGCCAGCCGGAATCGTCGGCTTTGCGTGATGAACTTCGGTATTCATTGCTGGCGGATTATCTGGAACGCATTGCGCAGCCCGTGACGCCGGCGGTGTTGCCAGAATCAGAGTGCAGTATGCCTGGGAATGCAGAGTGACCACGCACAACAGCACCAGGCCAGCAAACAGAATGAGCAGCACCTGAGCAAACAATGGTCGATGCAGACGCTGTCGGATACGCAGCTCACGCTGCATTCTTCTGAAAATAAGTGGGTCGTTGTTCATGCCTGCATTGCTATCACTTCGGCACGGCGTATGTCAAACAGCGTTTGAACCGCCTGACAGATGCCGACAGCAGCGAACAGATCACAACACGACATACAGCCAACTCAGCCAGCGACTCAAACTGCGTTTGCGCAGCATTTTCAAACCGTGTATGATCGGGCTGCGAGAACGTCGGATGTCTCGCAGCTGTCATTGACGCAAAACGCTTTGATACGTTTTTCCGTTCGCGGAGTTCACCCGGTAAACCGGCCTCACCAGCCGGCTAAGGGGATGGCCTCACCAGTCATCAGGAACTCTCACTGTAGAGCTGGGTGCATCGAGAGGTGCTTGCCCAGATCGACGGAGGCTCAATGGAGTAATCTGTCTGCTTTTGTATGGCAGGCAAGTAATCCCATTGTTCTATCCGATGGACATCAGTCCCCCGAACGGGGGCGATGCGGACAGACCGCACCCGGTATTGACCGGGGCGGCCGTCATGCATGAAGCGGGTGAGCAGCGCACGGCGCTGCAAATCCCCCCATGGGGTTCGGTCCCTTCGGGATCGTTCAACGTGTGCCGGTGTGGGGAGCAGGCTGGCTGGCGACAGACAGTCTCCGGATGCAACACATCCGGGTACCGCGGGCAAATCCCGCGGACGTGAAGAGCTCAACCATGAAAGGCCCGCAAGGGCTTACCGGTGAGCAGACAGGGAGTCGATGCCGAAAGATTCGCAGACTGCAGCAGCAGTCCGCGAATGGCGAGAAACCCTCGGTTGATGGGTAGGAAGCAGCTTCTACGTTCTGGCTTCCGAAATGACGCGAAAATCTTCGCGTCGAAACTATGCCGCCCTGACAGGCGGACATACAGCCGAGTGGTCCGGGGAGTAACGTCCCCTGTGCCACGAGACCCTGTTTGCGATGTGCATGAATAACGCAGGAACCGCTGCGGCTGCCGGGCTGGTCCCCGGTGCCTGACCTTGTCCGTCAGGTGCTTCAAAAGCCGTATGCGGGGGAGTGTGTTCTGAGTAGAGAGCTGATGTCAGGTTCGCCGGTAACGGCAGACCACGACCTCAGACGGTGCGCTGGGCAAGGCAGTCCAGACCCGCTGGCGTGCTTACGGGTGGTGCCGGGCATGATCCACGACGAAAGGGACGACAGTGTTGAGTGATCGGAAAGTCGCCACATCGGCTCCGACAGCTTCGGCTGCCGGAGACCGATGCGGATTTCCTGGCTGGAATCAGAGCGGCTGGAGTTGGCAGTTCCGGAAGGAACGGTCGGCTGTGGCTGCCGCACAGACAGTCACCAAATGGTTTTTCTGCAGCGGTACGCCTATGGAATTGGCGGGGTCGAACTGGGAATGTAGTCCGACCCCGCAGGGCGAATTCAGCTGCAGACTGGTGAACTGAGCAGGTTCTGCAGGTTACTGATCACGGTTTTGCGTCAGGGGGGCGTTGAGATGGTCTCACGCCCCCACTTTTGAACATCGCAGGAGGCGTAGTTGTGTGAAGTATCGATGGGAAGTGCAAACGCGGGAGGGAATGGTGCAGCAGCTGGCCAGTAACATTCTGCCACACGGATACTGGTTCTATGTCACAGGGGTTGTGCCGTGGCACAAAAATCCCGTGAACGTGGATCAGAAACTGATCTGGAAGTACGGCGCCGCCCTGTCCAGGCAGCAGCGAGCCAGACGGAAGGCACAGGGGCTGGCCAACGTCCACTACCTGCGCTGGGGCCGGTTCTGGGTCCTGCTGGCCACCCATGGAGAGCATGAGTTCTTCGCGGCGGAAGCTGTGGCAATGCGCGACATCCGCAAAGTGCCGCTGCGTATCGACAGCTATACCCTGACGCTCCGCCGCGGGGCCTACCGCCACGAACGCGACGCCTCTGGACACTGCCTGCCGGACGGCCGGCTGCATGTCCGCGTCCGCATCGCCCGGGACGTCTACCGCGACCTCATCGCGTGGTATGAACAGCATGCCTGCCACAAAACTATCGACGAGATCTCACGAGAACTCTGGAATCTGCCCTTCGAACCCTACGCGCCTATCCGGCGACAGTTCCTGAACCTTCTGCGGATCATCAACAAACACCGACGTACTGCCGGCCTGCCAGCCGTACCGCCGGACTGCCTCCGCCTGCGTCGCAAAATCGTCAAGGTGTTCGGAGATGCGAATGAGGAGCGTGGGGGGCAGGAAGCACAGGGCGACTGAAACTTCAGCCCTCCGCTCCCTGCACTCCCTCCACTTTCCTGCGAATCGCCTCCGCCTCGGCCCTCGATTCCTCAGCAGATCGAAGGTCACTGTTTTGGATTTGTCGAAGGGCAAGGTTGTGGAGGGAGTCAGCGAAATTCATCCGTGGTGCCGGATAAACTCCGCAACGGCGTGTCGCTCAATTCCAGCCTTATGCCGACAT
>CAITYU010000389.1 GCA_903896675.1 uncultured Planctomycetaceae bacterium | reverse complement strand
GCAGGTCTGGAAGATTCGCAGTCCGCTGCAGGGACCGCTGGCCAGTGCGGAATTCGACTGGTACACCAACTATGGCGATTTTGGCTGCACGAATGCCAATCAGCAGGGTTTGAAGCCACCGTTGCGGATGCGCTGGGCGCGGCGGCTGGAAGGCACAGTCAAGCATCTGCCGGTTTGTGGTGGCGGGCGACTGTATACTCACACTGCCGAAGGTCAGGTGATTGCGGTCGAGCAGGATACAGGGCGGATGCTGTGGCGGCGTTACTGGCCGGACGTGTATCTGTCATTCACGTCACCGCTGTACATTCGCGAGAAACTGCTGATTCCGCAGGCCGGCATTCGTCGTTCGCTGGTGCGGTGTCTGGATGCCGCGACGGGACGGATGCAGTGGGAGGCACCTTTTACGGGATCGCCCAGCTGGAGTCGTCAGTTTCCGCCCGTCGTCTCGGGAAATCTCGCCATCTATGCTTCGGGGTCCGGGCGGTATTCGCACCAGGGCACCGAGAAGCCGTACATTTTTCGGGGCGAGCCGGCTCAGTCGGCGGACGGTGCTGAAGTGATGAGTTTTATTTATTCGAATGACAATCCGTACTATCCGAAGGATCATCAGCCGACGATCTGGGCCTGGGATCTGGACACGGGCAAGCTGGTCTGGCAGCGGGATTTTTCCGAGTCTGGACGTGGTGGAAACGACTGCGGAATATGCCTGCTGGATGGCAAACTGTTTTACTCGGTGTTTTTCGGGTATTCGGCCAGCCAGCGTGCGCGGCGAGGGCTGCCTGAAAAGAACAACGGGCTGACGGCCTGTCTGGATCCGCAGACCGGTCAGGTGCAGTGGCAGACAACCGACTACTACGTCACTTCCAAGTGCACATTAACCGGTCGTGACGGCAGGCTGTACATTGGTGGTTTCAATCGTGCGTCCGAGGAGACTCAGGATCGTTTTGTGTGGTGTCTGAACGCTGCGGACGGTTCGCTGGTCTGGAAGTCGGATGCCGTGACTTCTGCGCTGAATGTGGTGACTGTGGGCCCCACGTTCATCTTCTCAAATGCCCTGCGTGGTCGGGGGAACGTGTTTGATCGCGAAACGGGTAAGGTTGTGGGCGGAGTTGGTCACAACTATGCGTGCTGTCGATTTACCATGTCAGAGCCGTATATTCTGGGTGCCAACATGGACATGATCGATCTGTCTCAGGACAGTCGACTGGTTTCGACCGGCCCGGCGATTGACAGCCGTGAATGTCTGGGGGCGGTGGTTTCGAACGGGCGGATTTTCTACACATCTCAGGCCAGTGGCTTCGTGGTGTCGCAGACCTATGGTGACGAGGCCTCCAGAGTCGGGCCGATCTGGGAACGTTGATGAGTGTGTGGTGGTTGAGTGTCAGGCTTCTGGTGCTGCAGGGGGTAAGCCGGGCCCGGGGGTGCCGAACAGACAGGAAGCAGGGTCGCCACACCAGATCCCAGGAAATAAGCGGTGTGCATCCGTGGCGAAAGGATCCCTCGCACTCCCTCAGCGCAACCGCTTTCGCTTCATTCATGATTGGAAATCGCGG
>CAITYU010000388.1 GCA_903896675.1 uncultured Planctomycetaceae bacterium | reverse complement strand
GGATTGTTGTCCTCGAAATAAAACGGAGCAGATGCCTTACCGTTCGCACTCACAAACTGCACACTGCGCTTCTTCACAAAACTGCTGCGTTTCATCTTCTCCAGCATGTTCAGTCGCTTCAACGTCCAGTAAGTCTCCGGAATCAGCGACTCACCAACGTGAAAACGCGGAAACTTCTCCCGCTCAAACAACTGTACCGTACGCCCCTGCTGAGCAAGCAGCGTCGCCACTGTGGCGCCAGCCGGACCACCACCAATCACCACGACGTCCGCTGCACACTCACTGGCCTCGGAACCGCCCAGATTCGCCACACCCGCAGCATCCAACATGGACTCTCTCCAAATCTTCGCCACCAATCGACGTGATCCCCGACAGCCAGATATTAGACAGCAAAACAATAGTTGTCCACACAACTATCGCCACCGGAACCCCTTTCCGCTCACGGATTGTGTGTTTTTTACACCGAATCGTTCATTCGATTGACGAAACAGCGTCCCCTGCACAGGATAGCCCCAAACCAACCAAATCCAGCCCAATGTCCTTCCGCTCCCAACACAGCCAGCACAAAAACTGTATGCACGATCACACAAAACGACCGTTTTGGATCACACTGGCTCTGCTGCTGCTCACTGCCACTGCCGGTTGCACAAAGCAAACCTCCAACCAGTCCGCCACAACAACCGCGCCTCTCGTTGTTGCCACCACGTCGCCCATCATGACGGAACTGGTCACTCAGATGCTCGGCAACAACACCGACGTGCAACTGATTGTCCCCGCGGACCGCTCCTCACGCGATTGGCGTCCTACCAGAACCGCCGCCTCGGAATTGCGCGATGCTCAACTGGTCGTCCTGACCAACGCTGGCTGGGAACCGTGGAGCGAACGTGTGTCCCTCGCACCCACTCGCACTGTTGACCTTTCCAGCGCCATCACGCAGTTCCTGATCGAGGTCCCGGACGCAGTGACTCATCAGCACGGCCCCGACGGTGCCCACTCGCACAAAGGCTTCATACCCCACACGTGGCTCAGCCCCCAACTGCTGCTGCTGCAACTGCCGAACCTCGAATCCGCACTCATTAAAGCTCAACCCGACAGGCGCGAAACTATTCAACGCGAAGCCGGACGACTGCGGACATCCCTGCAACCACTGGCCAACCTCGCAGCCGACCTCAAAACACAACTGGAAAAACAGCAGATCCCGGTGGTCACCGATGGACCGGAATTCCTGTACCTGCTGCGGGACCTCGGAGTGGACCCAATCCGCATCCGCTGGCCAGTGAGCAGCCCGGTCAATGCGGCGATCTCCGAACAGATTCAGCAGGCAGCACAGAAGTCCACCGGCACAGCCGGCGTGTTCATCATGAACAGCCGGCGCCCGGCCGGCGCCGAACAGACGGCAGTTGATGCCGGGTTCCGCGTACTCCGCCTCGACGACCTCGAACAGCCGTCGTCCGCACTGACAGCCGTGGCCAGATTGACCGCCAATCTGCAGACCCTGCAGGCATTGCCCGCAGCGGTCCCGCAGAATGCACAGCAGTAGCCACGGTCCGGCCACTCAGACTTCCAGTGACCACGCCACAACACGCAGCTTCCGCTCCACCGTCTGCCGCACCTCGCGGGCTTCCCGCGCACTGCGACATACTGCAAACACAGTCGATCCACTGCCCGACATGAATACCGGCTTACCAACAGCATGCTGGAAACGAATCTGCAGATCCGCCATCTCAGAATTCAGCCCCGCAGCGGACTCTGTCAGGCGGTTGAAAATACACGATTCCAGCAGGTCCGCACGCCCTTCCGTCAAACATCGAGCGACCTCTGCCGACGTCCTGCGCTCGGTACCTGCCGACGTGCGGCGAAAGACTTCCGCAGTACTGTTGCCCCGTCCCGGTCGCACGGCCACGAAATACAGACTGCCTGACAAGGGCAAAGGCTGAATCTGCTCACCACGCCCCCGACACACCGCAGCCCGCACACCACTCAGCAGAAAGTTGATGTCACTGCCCAGTCCCGCCGCAATCTCGTGCAAACGCTCATCCGACACCGACAGCTTCCAGATCTGTCGACAACCCAGCAGTGCAGCAGCAGCATTCCCGGAGCCTCCCCCAAGACCGGATTCCGGCGGGATGCACTTGTGCAGGATGATCTCCGCACCACACCCCGAATCCCCCAAACCACGCAACTGCTCAGCCGCTCGAAGAATCAGATTACGACCGTCCAGTGGCACCGCACTCCTCAAAGCCACAGGTGTCGAGTCACTGAATCGCAACCGCACTGAGCCACTGAAATCCGGAATCAGCGTCAATGTATCGCAGAAACGCGTGCGAACCATGACCGTATCCAGCTCATGATAACCATCCTCACGACGCCCCAGCACCTCCAGAAAAATATTCAGTTTGGATGCCGACTGCACGACCAGTCGCTCACCGGAAACAGCCCTCCAGCCACAACCACCCCCAACAGCTCCTGCCGTCGCATCACACTCCGACATCACTGAACCACCCTTCCCGGATCACCAAATCACAATCCAAACTCGCGGAATACAGCTTCTGCAAATCGGCAGATTCTGCCATAATCTCCCCGCAGAGCAAACAGAAACGGATTTCCGAGTACTGCTGGATGCGGTCAGCCAAACGACAACCATCAGATCACCTGCTTTCCCTGCTGCGGGCTGAAGGCCTCGCCGCGCAGTGCGACCTCGACCGCTGCCTGCCCCTCGTTCGCAAACTGGCCTCAGAACTTCCGGACTTTGATTCCGTCTGGCTGGATGCCATGGTTCGCCTGCGACAGCTCACACCATGGCAGGCCAGTCAGCTCCAGCAGACTCCCCCCGGTGCACTGTCCGTCGGACCGTTCCTTCTCTGTGACCAGCTCGGCGAACACTCACTGCTGGCCATTGATCGCCGATCCGGCCGTCGCTGTGTCCTTGCCGATATCTCCACTGCCGCCAAACCCGCCAGCAGCGGACTCCGCAAAAGTACTCAGGAACTGCTGGAACGACTGCAGACACTCCAGCCACGGCCACCTGCCACCTGCAGCCTGCCCACAGAATTGGCTGAAGACTGCCACGGTCGACTCTGGCTGGCTTCCCCACACGCCGGCAACTGGTCGTTCGACGACCTCGTGATCCGCGGTGGCCGGCTGCCATGGCAGGCTGTTGCCGAAATCGGGCGCGAACTGCTGCTCTGCCTCGCGTGGTTTGAGCAGTCCGGACTGACCCACGGAAACCTGACGACCTCCTCAGTCCGCCTCTGCCACAATGGTCAGATTGTGCTCACCGCAGCCTTTGCCCGCCGACTCCGCCGCCCCGGATTCTCCATCGGTCAGCAACTGACACTTCGCGACTGCGAAGGATTCGCTCCCGAACTCTCTGAGTCAACTCGACAACCGGATCGCCGCAGCGAGCTGTACGCCCTCGGCTGCCTCCTCTGGCAATTGCTCGCCGGTCGACCGGTGGTCATTTCCGCCGATCCCGTCAGACGACTGATCAGCCAGCGCGAACATGACATCACCGACATTCGAACACTCGTTCCCGAATGTCCGGAAAGCCTCGCTCGCGGCATCCAGATGATGACTCGCCGGTTACCTGAACTGCGACCGGACTCAGCCACTGAACTGCTGCGTCTGTGGACGCCACGCCCGCACGGCAGCTCTGCACTCCGCCAAATCGTCAGGGCACTGCCCGAATCACGCACGACTCTGCAATTGCCAGCTTCGGCAGCTCTGCCACAGTCGTTCCCGGCTCGACTGATGCGACGCGCCGCATGGCCTGCCGCAGCATTTGCTGCCCTCGCCGGACTCGGAATCGCAGCCAGCCGGTCTGACACCAGCCTGATCCCCCTGACAGCCTCCGGGTGGCGTGAATTGCTGGCCCCCGACCCATCCACCGTACCCGAAAACGCCTCAACATCACCTCCCGAAATCGTGGCAGGCGACATTGTCCACGACATGCCACAACCGGATGCCGATGGCATCATCCGCCTGCAACCAGGCCACACCTATCGCACCCGTGACCTCCGAGTCCCCGGCAGACTCACAATCGAATGCACGGGACCCGCCAGCGCCGCAGTGCAGGTCCCCGCAAACGGACAATGGATTCTCGCCGCGGCCACCGTCGAACTGCGAGGACTGCAGCTGCATCGAGACAGCGGACAACCCACTCCCGCCACACCTCGACAACTCGCCGCTGTCCAGTGCCAGTCGCTCCTGCTGCAGAACTGCCACGTGCAGTCACCCGCCACCTCCGATGACTGCACGGGACTCGCATGGTTTCGCCCCGCAGCACAACCGGGCATCATCGAACTGCAGAACTGCGTCTTTGCCGGTGGAGGTTACGGGATCTCCTGCAATCATCCGCCCCGCAGACTGCAGCTCGACAATGTCCTCCTCGCCTGCCGCGGCGGAGGCCTGCTGCTGGAGTTCGGCCAGACGGACTCCGCGGACTGGCAGGCCACTCTGAAAAATGTCACCCAGCGCTTCGGCTTCTCGCTGCTCGACGCTGTTGTGCACCCCGACGGACCACAGAATCTGGCCCTCCGGATCGCTTCACAGGACTGTGTCTACCAGCCACGCATGGCCGTCGCTCGGATTCGCCCGCCCGAAAACTGGAAACCTGCCAATATGCAGATCCGATTCCATACGGACAGCGGACACCCGGCCATCGTCAACCCGACAGCCGAATCCGCCGTGTACATCGACCGCTCTCTGAATCAGACCGTTGCCCTGCCCACAGCCAGCCTGCCGGACAACATGCTGCTGTTTGTCGACAGCACCTTCGCTGACGCAGAACAGCAAAGCTTCCGCACACCGTGGGAAGCATCACTGCTGCTGGACTTCGATGGACCCAAACTGTCACAGCAACTGCCCGGCATCATCGCCGCACAACTGCCAGCAAATCCGGCTGCAGACTACTTCACAAACTGAAACTCACGAGTATTCAGGATGGCCCAGATCACATCCTCCCAACCCTGCTGACGATTCTCATACTCCGCCAGCTTCCGGACCACAAACTGCAATTCCTCGGCACGCGGCGGTCGACTGAACGCCGCCAGATACAGTTCCGTCAGCTTCTCCTCCGCCGCACGCTGCTCCTCACGAGCAAACTTTGCGGCACGACCCTGACCACTCTGCAGACGCCCCTGCACATCACCCGAATTCAGCAGATGCAGAGACTGCGACAGATTCGCCTCCGGAGAACGCTCGCACTCACACGCACTCTCCGCCTCAGGCTTCCCGAAAACCTGCAGAAAGTAATTGTTGAAACCATTGTCCGGCAGCTGCACCGCCGTCGTCCCCTGCGGAATCGTTCCAAAATTCGATGGCGTCTCAGCCACCGAGTTCACCGCATCATACAACACCTCAGCCGTCAGACGACGAGGATAAAATCTGGAAAAATTCTGCGCGTCCGCAGCGTTGAATTCGGACGGCTCAGAACTCAGCTGATACGCAGATGAACGACAAATCGTGCGCACCAGATCCTGCAGATCAAAACGATGATCCACAAAGTGCTTTGCCAGCGCATCCAGCAACGCCGGGTTCGATGGCGGATTCGTCACACGCAGATCGTCCTCCGGATCCACAATCCCGCGACCAAAGAAATGCTTCCAGTACCGGTTCACCAGCGCACGGGCAAAAAAAGGATTCTCCGGAGCCGCCATCCAGTCCACCAGATGCTGCCGTGCATCATCGTACTTCGATATCTCAAGCGACGGACTGCCCAGACCCGCCGGAACCACGTCCTGCTGCGTCCGCGGATTTCGCGACTTCGGCTCTTCTGCCTTCACATACACCATGTCCGGCTGGTTCAACTGCATGTTGTAGCGCGAATTCTTCAGCCCCACCTGAGAAAAGAATGCCTCAAAGCCATAATAGTCCTGCTGACTCCAGCGCTCGAATGGATGATGATGACACTTTGCACACGCCAGACGCATCCCCAGAAACAACTGCGCAACATCCTCCATCTGCTGAGTCGATGTCGCAACCTCGCGATACCACGCCGCCGGTGGATGAGTCTCCGCATCACCCGTCGCCGTCAAAACCGATCGCACAAACTGGTCATACGGCATATTCTCACGCAGCGCGCGACGGATCCAGCCGTGAAATCGAAATGTGTACTGAATATCAGTCGCCTGACGCCGCTTGTTCCGCAGTACCGCCGCCCACTTGTTCGCAAAATAGTCCGCATAACCCGGACTGGCCAGCAACCGATCAATCAGCCGATCCCGCTTCCCCGCATCCGTATCAGCCACAAACTGACTGGTCTCAACTGGTGATGGCAGCCGACCTGTAATGTCAATCGATACACGTCGAATGAATGTGGCATCATCACACAGCGGAGCAGGGGGGATGCCAAGCTGCTTCAGCTTGCCGAACACCAGCGAATCCACAAAGGTCTTTTCCGCCGGAACACTCGGCACCGGTAACCCCTGAGGAATCACCGCTCGGAAGACTCCCACCTCTCCCTGAAATCTCACCATCACCGCCACTTCACCCGGCACGTCCTCCACCGTCACTCGGCCAGCAGCATTTGTAATGGCCATCTCCGCATGGTTCGGCTCATAGGATGCAAGACGCGTCACATCACGCACTGATCCGTCACTGTAATGCGCCAGCACCGACAACTGCTGCCGCCCGCGAAAATTCATTTCACGAACTGCCGGAACAGCCTCAATCCGCTGCAGCACCGGATCCTCCTCCGAACCATACGGCATGCCCTGCTGGATCCAGCGACTGACCAGGTCCCACTCGTAAGTGCCCGGGGACATCCGCTGACCACCGCCATGCGGCAGAATGTTGGCCGGCTTCTGCAGCAACAGACTGAAACCCGGATCCGCCGGAAAAATCCGACGGCCACGATCTTCATGCACCAGAAACTCGTAATCCTCGTCCGGATAAAAACCCAGCAGCGAAAGCCGAAATCCGTTCTGACCATCCGCCTTACCATGACAGCCACCGGCATTGCAGCCCAGCTTCGTGAAAATCGGTACGATCTCGTTCTCAAAATTCACCGGCAGGTCCTCACCACAGCGAGCTGCCGTAAGCTCGATCGTCGCTGTTCGACCCCCAGGCTCCGTCGCTGTCACCCGACTGACTCCGTCAGTCAGCGGAGTCACCAGGCCCTCAGCATCCACCCCCAGCACACCCGGGGCCGACACACTGTACGCCACACCATGCGTCAAATCGTGACGCTGACCACTGGCATACACACCTGTCACCAGCAGTTGACGACGGGCATTGCGACCCACCAGAGTCACCGGACCAGCCGCCTCAAACTCAATCCGCTGCAAGTCGCCCGCCGGGCCCAACCCCGGAGGCTCAGCACGCAGATCCGGCCGCACACCCAGTACCAGAAAAATGACCGCAAACATCATGCTGGTACGATTCGCTGCACTCATCTGCAGGACTCCTGTGACAGCCAGTTCAGCCTCGTGAAACCAGCCCAATTCTGACGCGTGCCAGCCAGAAACGCAAGAAATCTGCCGCGAAATCGTGTCTCGCACGTGATTCAGAGGATGGGTTTTCACCCATTTTCCAGAAGAATCCGCCCCGCCAACAGCCGATTCTCGGGAAAACTGCCGATCAACACCCACCCACACACCGGTGGCGATCTCCCGCACGGCAGACTAGAATTCACCGACAAGACAGTCCGGACAGCAACTGGCGGAGCACTCACATGCGTGCAGATCTCAGTGAACAACAGGCACGGCGGGATTTTCTGCGGGCAATGTCAACCGCTGCTGCCGCCACACTCGCCGCAGCAGCCCCTCGAAGCCTCGCCAAAGCAGACAACCCGGAAACAATTCCACCTGTCCCCACCGCAGACTCCTGCATCCTCCTCTGGATGGGTGGTGGCATGGCTGCACCCGACACCCTCGATCCCAAACACTATCACCCGTTCCGACCCGGTCTGCCGGTCGCTGAAATGCTCAGCACCTTTCCGGCAATCGACACGGCCGTCAGCGGAATTCGCATCTGCCACGGACTCGAAAAAATCGCCTCGGTCATGGATCGCGGCACGCTGATCCGATCCGCCGTCCAGCCGGACCTCGGCAGCATCCTTCACTCCCGCCATCAGTACCACTGGCACACGGGCTACGTCCCGCCACAAACTGTTGCCTGCCCCCACATCGGATCGTGGATCGCCCGCATGCGCGGCCCCCTCAACCCCGTGATCCCCGCCTTCATCAATATCGGACAGCGACTTGAAGGCGTCGGCGAAAGTGAAGAACTGAAGGCCTTCACAACCGCCGGCTTCTTCGGCAGTGAATTCGGTCCGATGAACCTGCCATTCCCGGAAGACGCTGCAGCGTCCGTTCGCCCTCCCAACGGCATGACTGCAGGACGCTTCGGCAGCCGACAGAAACTGCTGCAGAAACTCGTTGACAACAGCCCGCAGAGACAATTCATGAGCGACTACCAGCAGGAATCCCTGCTGCGATCCATGGACAACGCATGGCGACTGCTCAGTTCACGCGATCGCGATGCCTTCGATATCCAGCTGGAACCGGAAGACACTCGCCGCATTTATGACACCGGAAGATTCGGACGCGGCTGCCTGCTGGCTCGCAGACTTGTGGAAGCCGGTGCTCGCTTCGTCGAAGTCACCACAGAATACGTCCCGTTCCTGCACTGGGATACCCACGCCAACGGACACGATACCCTCGCCCGTATGCATTCCGAAATCGATGCCCCCATCGCACAACTCATCCGCGATCTGGAACTGCGAGGCCTGCTCGACAGAACACTCGTCATACTCGCCTCAGAGTTCAGCCGCGACGCCCTCATCGAAGGCGTCCCGGGATCCTCCGCTGCCGACCAGGCGACTGAACGAGTCGATGCCGTGACCGAAATGAAACACTATGGGCTGCACAGACACTTCACCGGTGGCACCAGCGTACTGATGTTCGGCGGTGGCCTGAAACGCGGCTTCGTCTACGGACGAACCGCCGATACCCGACCACTCATTGCTGTCGAAAACCCGGTCTCCATCGCCGACCTGCATGCCACCATCATGACGGCCATGGGAATCAGCCCCCAAACCGGCTTCGATATCGAAGGACGGCCATTCTACGTCACACAGGACGGACACGGTAAACCCGTCATGGATCTGTTCGCCGCAGGCTGATCTCGACAGCCGGGCTTCGCATTCACCCGAATGGAGTCCCCCCGAGTGCCACAGGACCGCAAACGCCTGCCGTGGCTCGTTGTTCTGCTGCCACTGCTGGCAGCAGTCGCAGTGCCACTGCTCCTCAGATCCGGCAGCCACATTCCAACCGTCGTCGTCTACTGCGCACATGACTCCGTCTTCGCCGACGGTATCCTGCGAAAGTTCGAACAGCAGACCGGAATCCACGTCGATGTGCGTTACGACGAGGAAGCCAACAAAAGTCTCGGACTGACCCAGATGCTGCTCTCCGAAAAACAGGCCCCCCGCTGCGATGTCTTCTGGAATAATCAGACCCTCGGAACGATTCGACTGAAAAACGCCGGAGTCCTTCAGCCAGTACCTCAGAAGCTGCTGCAGAGAATTCCACCCGAATTCCGCGATCCCGCAGGCTACTGGTGCGGCTTCGCTGCCCGCCTGCGAGTCTGGATTGTCAACACCCGAAAAATGCAGTGCTCTCCGCAGGCTATCGCCGATGCACTCGATCGCCCCGATCTCTCGGATGCCGCCATCGCAGTCCCGCTCTACGGAACAACACTCACACAGTACGCCGAAATGTGCCGCGAACAGGGACTCCAGGCACTGCAGGCATGGCATCACTCACTGCACGCACGCGGCATCCGTGAAGTGCGGGGAAATGGTGCGGTTCGAGACCTCGTTGCCGCAGGCGTCTGCAGCTTCGGACTCACCGATACCGACGATTTCCATGCCGCTCTGGCCGCCGGCAGCCCAGTCGACATGCTGCCCTTCAGACTGCAGGATGGCTCAACTGTCTGCATCCCCAACACCGTGGCCATGATCCGCAATTGTCCACATCCCGAAACAGCCACAAAACTCATCGAATTCCTGCTGTCGGCCAGCGTCGAACAACAGCTGGCTGAATCCCCCGCACGCCAGATCCCGCTGGGACCCATCGAGCCTTCACGCCTGCCACCGCAGGTACAGCGGCTGCTGCCATGGTCCGCCGACGCCACCAATCCGGCGGCCGCCGCTCTGTCTGATCAGCAGGTCCTGAACTGGCTCTCCAACAGCCGCTGAATGCAAAAAGCCCGGGCCGCCGAGCAGCACCGGGCTTTCCGGAGAACTGATTCAAACCACCGGCAGATCACTTACCGGTTGACTCGCAAATCACGGACTGGCATCTTCCAGAGCCTCAACTCGCTGCTCAAGTGCCGTCAACTCGCTCTGCAGCGCTGTGGCATCGGCCTGCGCCTTCAATGCCGCCGCATTCGCGTCCTCTGCATCGTTCCGAGCATCAATACCAATCACCACCGCCGCAATCGCCACACCCGCGTACACCAGCATCGGCAGGTTGAAGGCACCAAACTGCCCGCGAACCAGACGCACGTCACTGACGACAGCCGGAGTATTCACGGCCGTCGGCGGCGCCTTTTCAACCGTCCAGAATCGGCAGGATGTTGCTCCACCCGCCGTGATCAGACGATGCTGACCTGCTCGCAAACCGCGAAATGCCGCCAGTCCGTCAGCATTCGTTTCCGACACCGCCACCGCTCGACCCTGATACTCCACTGTCACCTGCGAGCCCTCAACGGGCTGCCCTTCCAGAGTCACTACGCGAGTCGTCAGCAGGCCACCTTCACCCAGACGCACGTCCTGAACTCGCACGCCAGACTCATCAGCCGCCGCACCGGCAATGGCCAGAGGGCCCTGAAACAGCACGGCGGCGGCCAGCACCAGCGAAAACACTCCCTTCACATTCTTCAACGCAGCCATCGTTCCGTTCCTTCGTTACTGCCGTTCTGTTTTTCAAATCAGTAAAAGCCACCGGTCCCCGTGGGCGTCTCAGCAACCTTTACTCTTCACTTGAGGCAAAGGTTAGAGGAATCGTCATTTTCCGGAAATAGGAGTTTGCACGGGAAAGCACATCTGAGTTTTCCGCCGCTGCATACTCACTGAATCTGCCCGGCGCCTCCCCGCGATGAATCTGCCGCACATAGTTCTGCAGTACCTGCCGACTGACAGCACTGTCGTTGATCAGAAAACACACCCACGCCCAGCTGTTGCGGTACTCCTCAGCTCCCATCGACTCAGCCGAACGTATCCGCTCCAGTGATGACAGCGTTGGAGATATCCCGACACGCGCCTTCCAGCGAACCGCCTCACGCCGGGAAGACCGGGGACGAGCCGCCTCCTCCTCCTCAAAATACTCAGCCAGCCCCTCATCCAGCCACAAAGGCGCGTACGGCAGATGCTGATGCACGCGCACATGCGTCAGCTCATGACGCAGATCCACCACCAGACTGCGACTGTTGTACGCGTAAATCTGGCTGATTTCGCCATTCTTCAGGAAAATCGCACGCCGCGCCGCAGCCTGAGGAACACTCGCACTCAGATACTGCAGATAACTCTGCCGACTCGCAAACAGCACAATCTCAACACGACCTGCGGTCGCCCGAATTCCGGTCGCCTCCGACAACTCAGAATCCACCTCACCCAGCTCCGCCCACATCCGCTCCGTATCCACTTCAAACTCGGAATACATCAGCAGGCTGCCACGCTGCTCCTGAACCACCCAGCGGTCACGACCAAAGGCCGGCACACAACACAGTAATACTGCACACGACAGCAGTGTCCGGAGCCACGTTCCGCTGCTGCACCACATCATGTCCGCTGGTTCCACTTCCGTGACATCACACACCACGAAAGATTTCAGAAAATGAAAATTCACCGCACAACACACTTCGGCAAATCGTGCCGGAAAACCGGGGTGCAGGTCAACACCAGTCTGCAATATCGCTGCTGACTGCCTGCCGCAACCGGAAAAACTGAGAGATACCGGCAGAGGAACGATAAGCCGGGTTCTGTCGCGGGTGTTCATTTCTCTAGGATGCCAATTACTCGACACCTCCAGCAGCCTACCCGAAGGTCAGCGAATCGGACCGATTCGAGGCGACAAATGCCGCCTTCCCTTCTGCTTGGCCTTGCTCCTGATGGGGTTTACCCAGCCAGACGGTCACCCGAACTGCTGGTGCGCTCTTACCGCACCGTTTCACCCTTACCACGACGCAGTGCGATGAACATGCCATCACACCGCCGTTCGGCGGTTTGCTTTCTGTTGCACTTTCCCGATCCTCGCGGACGGTGGGCGTTACCCACCACCATGTCCTGTGGAGCCCGGACTTTCCTCTGAATCCAAAGATCCAGCGAACACCTGTTCCTCTGCCGATACAACACGATTGTATCAGGTTTTACGACACCGGGAGGCTGCAAATCCGGCATTCTCGGACCGTTCTGAAGGAAACAAACCCGAGGATACCGATTCACCCCTGGGTGCATTTTTCCATTGCGTCGATCTGTGATAGCACAAGCTGGCCAGATTCGCCCATCACCCGGAAAACTGCAGCAATTCTCATGCGAAAATTTCCAGTCCTCGTCGCCATCTGCTGCCTCCTCGGCAGCTCCCTCCTCGCCCGCCGCTGCGCACTCCGCACTCCCGCACGAATCCATGCGCGCCCAGCCGAAATCTTCAGCCTCCCCGAAAATCACCTCCGCGCCAGACAACTCACCAGCGCCCTTCAGAACGCCATCCGCAATCAACAGCTCACTCAGGCACTCAAAATCAGTTCACAGATCACTCAATACACCCCCGCAGACCCCGCAGCATGGTATCAGTACGCCTGCCTGCTCGCACTGAACGGAAATGATGACACTGCCCTCAGCGCTCTGACGACCGCAATCCGGCAGGGCTTCAGTCAACCGGAAAACCTGCTGCAGAATCCTCAACTGGCCAGCCTGAGATCACGCCCCGGGTTCTCACTGCTGCTGCGTCAGGCCAGTCGCAACTCCACCGCACCAACTGCCGATCCCCCCGGATTCTCTCCCACTGTTCTCACCGGACAAACCGCCACGGTCTCCCCCGAAAATACCGTCTGGGTACCCGCTGAACTCAGCCTCATCACCCACTTTCAAACACCGCCGCAACACCACCAAAACCACACACAAACTCAGATCGCAGCATCCGCACCCGCAGCCGCCATGGTGCAGCAGTGGATTAGCGAAGGCTCTGCCGCAGGATTTCACGGGCTGCTTTATGACAATCGGGATCGCGACCACAGCACTCTTCAACCCGCGGAATTCCCCGGACTCGCTTTCGTCGAATACGCCCCGGAAGCACGCGCCGCCAATGCCGATTACGGCATCCGACCGTTTCAGAGATTCAACCTTCCCACACTCGGAAACGCCTCCACCGCGTGGGTCGATCCAATCCTCTGGCGCAGTAACCCCCGCATGCTCCTGTCATCCGAAATGCACGCTGCGCTCACAGCACAAAGCTGGTATCGCAACCAGATGTACTGCTACCCTGAACATCGGGACTATGACCCTGACAACGGTGACATGTTCCCTGTCAACACCCCATTCTGGATCATCTCGCAGGGATCCTCAGGATCTGATCAGCCCTTCATGAAGGCCATACTGCTGACTCTCGCTGCTCTCCAACCCGAAGTTCGCAGCGAACTCGAACAGTCAGGCCGACTGATGGAAATCGCACAGTGGATCCTGCGACGCAGCCTGAAATTCGTTGACACGGCAGGCATGCAATACATGTCAGGACGAGCCCACCCGGTCGTATTCCAGGAACATGACCTCGATCCGGTACGCATGGTGCAAATGGCTCACAGCCTGCAGCCGGATCAGTTGCCTGCCATCGCAGAACTTTCCGTCATCAGCGAAGATTCCGCCACACCCGATACGGACTATTTCTCCGGACAACTTACCGAAGCCCTCCTCAACACGCCCGTCGCTGTCGGTCGCATCTATCGCACACTGCAACACAGTCGCAGCATGACCGTTGAGGCCACTGCCGGAAAGCTGCAACCCGGTCGCAGTCCCCGATTTCACTGGGTCGTACTCCAGAGCGCCCCCGATCAGGTGCACATCACCCCCCTTAACGCCGATCGCTCACGTGTCGAAATCACCGTAACATGGGGCCCGACCTTTCAGGTCCCGTGGCAGCCGGAAATGAACAGCCGACGCGTCGATGTCGGAGTGTTTATTGATGATGGCGCCACCGTCTCACTGCCCGCCATCGTCAGCACACTGCTGCCACCCCGCGAATCTCGCACCTATGCCGGTACCAGACTGATATCGGTGGATTACAACTCACCCCAAACTTCACCACCCGCTACTGACCCGCTGCTGTTTCCCACCCGCAGATGGCGCGACGATTATCAGTACGCCAACGAACAACTCACCGGATGGATTCGACACACACCCGGACAACGCCCAGCCGAATTCAATCACCTCGGGCAACTGAAAAATCGCACTCAGGACGGACAACACCTGCTGCTGCCGGTAGAATATCTCCATTCCACAGCACCCGGACAGACCCCGGAACTGCTCTGGCAAACACGGAACACTCAGCCCTGAGCCGCCCCGAAAGACTCAGCTATGCCCGTCGGAAATCAGTTTCGCCATCAGTCCTACCCCACACACCCGGTGATTACGCCCTCCCTGCACACCCTCAAGTCCACACCACCCGTCTCGGGAAGTGCCGCAGAACTGCACACCACGCTTGCCTTCGATCAGGTGATCCTCGTCCACGGCACCTTCCTCGGAGACGATCCCTTCGGCATCAGCGCAACACTCCAGGCACTCGCCCAGGATTCCCCCGCACCCGCTGCCGCTGCACTCAATCGCACCGCAGAACTGCTCCTTCGCACAACCCGCCCCATCCTCGCACGCTCTGTTCGCGATCTTGGTAACTACACCACCGAATTTCGCGACACATTCCAGTCTCTCGTCGGTGATGACCCTCAGATCGAACTGCTGCAGCCAACATGGAGCAGCGAAAATCACCATTTCGCACGCGCTGACCTCGCCATACGACTCATCCACAGACTCCTGCAGCATCCCCCCGCCCCAGGACGTCGCACACTTCTGTGGGGACATTCGCACGCCGGAAACGCCTTCGCTCTGCTCTCAAACCTGCTGGCCGGAGGACCAGCGGTGCAGCAGTTCTTCAATGCCGTCGGACCACGACACGAAACACACTGGCAGGCTGTCAAAACTGCTCTCGCCACCGCACCACAACCACACCCGCTCGCAGACACAGTTGCCGCCGTCACCTTCGGTACACCCGTACGATACGGCTGGGATCCTTCCGGACTCAATGCACTCCTGCACGTCAGTTTCCACCGCCCCTTCGATCCCGATCGCCCCACAATTGCCCGACCACTGTTCCCACTCTACTCCCCCGTCGATGTGGCCACCGCCCGCTGGGGAGACTGGGTGCAGACCTTCGCTATCGCAGATACTGATCTCAACACCGGAAAATCCGCAGAAATCAATCAACGCCTCAACGCACTCCTCGAATCCGGACTCGACGAACCCCCACCGGAACCCGAAACTCGACTGATCATGTCACGACGACTTCGCAGACTCTCCAGCCACTGGAAACACGGCACCCGCTGCCACACCGACGGGCACAACCTGCTCGTCGATTACCAGCCCTCCGGACAGTTCACTTTCCCCGCGCTGCCCATCGAACTGGCTGCCCTCGGACACGGTGTCGCAACAGCCGTCCATTGGCTGCCCGCACACCTGCAACTGATTATCACCGCCCTGCGCTCGTCACCGCCGGCAGGACAGTGACCGGAACGGTGGCCGCCGGAGCCGTCTCAGGTTCAAAGGACAACAGCCGCTTCGACTCCTTCACCAGAAACTGAGTATTCATGAAGGGCTCAAAACTGATGTCCTGCCAGCGAATTCGCCCCTTCCCATCCACCAGAAATGTCCCATGCAGTGCGACCTTTTCAAAGTCGTCATAACATCGATACCTGCGAAATACCTCCAACTCAGGGTCAGCAGCCAGCGGAAACGGAAATCCACCCTCCAGATTCTCCAGAGCCCGCTTCAGGTTCACCTGCTTGTCAGTACTGATCGCAATCACCTCCAGACCCGCATCACGAAAACTCTGATAATCCTTCGCTATCGCCTTCAACTGCTCGGCACAGTGCAGACACCCATACCCCAGATAAAACACCACCACGACCGGACGACCACGATAGTCAGACAACGACCGCGGCTTTTCCTCAACATCCGGCAATGTCCACTCCAATGCTGCCGAAGGTGACCACCGAAATGGCCCCAGAGCATCCGGTTCCGGACGGACACCGAGGTCACCCGGGTTCTCTGCCGGCAGCCTCCAGTCCACAGGAAATCCAAACTCCGCCGCGATCGGGGCCAGTCGCGCCATCGGCGGAACTGCCAGATCAATCGTCGATGACAGCTTCCTCAGCTTTTCAAAGCTGGCTTTGGCTTCGTCACGACGCCCGGCCGCAAACAGAATTTCCGTCTGAGCCGCCAGAGGCAGCACTTCTCCATTTTTCGAATTCACCCGGTCACCGATCTTCCTGATCGCATCATCCGTTCGGCCCGCCTTCTGCTGCAGCAGAGCCAGCTGCTCCGCCGGAATCTCCGCCGCTGTCAGCAACTCCAGCGCCTTCGCCGGATCCCCCGCAGCCAGTGCCCCCCGACCGTCAATCTCCTGAATCGCCTTCTCCAGACGACGCAGATTCCCCGCAAATCTCTGCTCCGCATCCTTCCGAGCCTTCTCGATCGCCTTGTCGTCAGACTTCGCCTCCCGAGCCTTCTTTTCGGCCTCGGCCACAGCCTCCGACTGCTTCTGCTTCTCTCCGTCCAGTGATGCCTGCAGCTTTCCCCGAATCACAGCCGACTCCGCTGTACGACCCAAAGCCGCCAGCGCCGCTCCAATCGCCCGGTCCCGCTTCAGATCCTCCTCACTGTTCCCCGAATCCGCATACGACACATCACTCTGCAGCGCAGCAATCCGATCCCACCGCTCAAATGCCTCCAGAACCTCCAGTAATCGCTCACGACCATACCGAAAACTGCCAATCCGATTGATGTCGTTGTACTTCGGATGCTGCGGCAGACTGACCATGTTGCCAGCCAGAGCCTCTGCGTCATACGCACGACCAATCGCGATCATATTCCGAATACACCACTCATTGTTATGCGCAAAGTTGTGGATCTGATCCGGCAGCACCCGATCCCGCATCATGTGCGCATGGTCAACACGCGCTGAAGCCTCCTGCTGCCATACCGCATCGTGATAACGACGCAAACGAGAATAAATGTGGCCCGGCATGTGCCACATATGCGCTATACCCGGCGAAGCCAGACCACCCAGAGCTGACGACTGCAAAGCCTTCTCCGGCTTGCGACCATCCCACAGATGAATCCGAAAATGATGCACCGGATGCAAAGGCTCAACGTCCAGTACCTCCTGGATCATCGCGTCCACCGCCAGTTGCGATGGCATCTTCAAACCTTCCCGACGCCCCGCCCAGAAAAATTCACACAATATCGTCTTCGTCTCAATGTCGTCCGGAAACTCCAGCAGCAGATCCTCAAGGTCCGACACATAACGATTGGCTCGCGACTCCCGCTCACCGTCATTGTCCCCCTTCGCGTTGATCAATCGGTCAAATGCCTCAATCAACAGCTTCTCCCGACGGCTCGACTTCTCACGACGCTTCATCGCCTCAGCGATGAAACCCTTCGCACGACCCGGATTGCCCCGATTCGACATCGCCATGCCCCAGTAGGCAATCGCACACTCCGGATCCAGCATCGCCGCCTGACGAAATGATCGCTCAGACTCAAAATACCAGTACCCATGCAGCTGGGCTACACCCTGCTGCACAAACTGCTTAGCCTCCTCGCTGACCGATGTCGTCGGAAACCGAACAGCACCCATCCCCGGCATCAGCCACGCTGCCTGACGAGGCCCCTCGTTGAATACCTCGCCATGGACCGAATGCCCCTCCTTCACCGGCTCAGTCTTCGCTGCCTCAGTCTTCGCTGCCTCAGTCTTCGCTGCCTCAGTCTTCGCTGCCTCAGTCTTCGCTGCCTCGGCCGTCGCAGCTGCAGCCGGGGCTGTCGCCTCCTGACCACCCGCTGCCGCGGACATCCACGAGACCAGAACCACCCCCGAAAACTGCAGAAGCCCCGACGACAAAAGAACAGACCGCATGCTCATGGGCATAACACTTTCGTAACTCGGCGGGATCTCAACGGCAGGCACACCACTCACTATTGTGCGGACGAAAACAGGGTTTCGCAACCACCCGGACCTGTCGGAATGCATTCAGCCATTATTTTCCGAACTGAACTGCCCCTCCAATTCCTGCAATCAGCCCACGGAATCAGTCAGTCACCCCTGCCTTCCACTCCCAAACCGGACCACGGCAGACCCCAGAATGCCTCCGGATTCGCACGCACCCGCCGCTCCACCTCCGCCGCATTCCGCCAGCCCGCCTCCTGCTCCGTAAAGAACTTCGCTGACGGATTGATCCCACGCCCCTCCAGAAACTCAATACGCTCCCGCACCCCGGGACGCCGACCCAGCGCCGGCAACACGCCACACCAGACCAGTGTCAGCAGCACAGACACCACCCACAGACGCAACCAACCGCCCCGACTGGTCGCCACAGCCGACAGATCCCGCTCACTTGCGCAAGACATCAGCAGCCCCCGGGAATACAACCTCAAACATCAGCAGACTCATCAGCAGAGACAGCACCAGATTCAGCAACTGCCCGCAGACATACAGCGTCAATGGCTTGCCACCACGCAGAAACTTCGCCAGCGTTCGCAGATTCGTCTCCAGCCCGATACTCACAAACGCCATACAAAAACACCAGCTCCGGACCGTCTTCGTGCCACCGTCCACAACAGCCTTCACAAAATCCGGGCCACCACTCAGATTTTCATAAAGCACCGACACCAGCACTGAAGCCCCCAGAAAACCCAGAATAAACCGCGGAAATCGACGCCAGATCTCACTGACGTCCGGCCTGACACCCGCGGTCCGCTCAACGCAGGTCACCCAGTAGACGGCCACTCCAAACGCCACGACCCCGATCAGCATATTCTGAATCATCTTGATCGTTGTTGCCACCACCTCCGCTTCCTTACCCAGCATCGCACCAGCCGCACCCACCGCTCCAGTCGAATCAATCGTCCCGCCCACCCACGCTCCACCCACCACAGGCCCCAGTCCCATCGCCTGAATCAACGGCGGCATCGCCACCATCATCATCACCGTAAACGCCAGCGATATCCCCACCGCAGTCGTCAACTCCTCCTTCTTCGCCCGACACGCCGCTGCCGTCGCAATCGCTGCCGAAACACCGCACACCGACATGTCAGCCGAAATCACCATGTTCAGCGCCGCTGACTCCATCCTCAATACACGCTGACCAAACCAGAATGTCACAATCAGCACAACAGGAGTCACCACCCACGACACACAGATACCCGGAAGGCCCAGAGCCAGCAACTTGCCGAATAATACCTCAGCACCCAGCAGCACCAATCCAGTCTTCATATACAACTCTGTTCGCGCCCCGGCACTCAGCACCTTCGAGACTCCAATCGTGTTACTGATCAGCAGCCCGATCAACAGAGCCCATAACGCATACTCCAGCCCGTAATACTTAACCACCTTCTGCTCCGCCAGTACATACGCCAGCAGACTCAGAAGAAATACCCGCACGCACGGCTGCCAGAAACGCACTTCCGAACCCCGCCCCAGCCACATCACCGCACTCATCACCACCGTTATCAGTAACCCTGCCCCCGCTGCCCCACGCAACCACTCCCACCCCGACTCGAAAGGATGCACCTCCCACGCAGCAGGCAGCAACACCAGTGACTTCATCGGATTCCGCCAGGACGGCCCACCGCCGGACACAACCGACTCCGAAAAGACTCCACCACTTTCCAGTACCGTCACCAGCAACGAAACACTCAGCACTGTGCCCGCCACCAGCATCGCCAGCAGGTCTTCAGAAAAACGTCGCGATTCCGACATCAAAATCTCTCCCCAAATCTCACAGGATCTCCGCAGATTCCTCCGGAAACTCCACTCACAATCCCTGCAGGTAACTGTTCAGATCCGCCAGCTCCCTGACTCCCGTGTTTCTCAACAACCCCTCAGGCATCAGCGAGTTACGCTGCTGATGTCGCCCGGCTATCTCCGACGCCTCCACTCGATATGTCCGGTGCTCCGCGTCACGCAGCAGCAAACCGTCAACGGACTCGTAGACAATCAGCCCCGTCAGCACCTGGCCGGACACCGTTTCAATCGATGTCGTCTGATACCGATTCGATATATCACGATTGGGATCCACAATCGAAGCAAACAGATCCGCTCGCGAAAACCGCTTCGATACCCCAGTCAGATCCGGCCCCAGTGAACGCCGGCCCCCGTGACATTTCGCACACCCCAGTCGCTCAAACAGCACCCGTCCACGCTCCGCATCACCGCTATCCCACGGCACCGCCTCCAGACTCTTCAGCAGCGCTGTCGCCTGCTCACTCAGACTCGTCGGCCTGTAGTCCGGATAACGCCGCTCCAGCCACTCCTGCCACAACTGCATCGATTCCGGCTGCAACCGATAACCCGATTCACCAAACTCAAACTTCAATGTCTGCTCATTATTGTTCTGCAGCAGCCGCATCACGGACTCACGCAGCAGAAATTCCCGCTTGTCACCGATCAGACGCCGCGCACAGGCCAGCAGTGACCACTGCTCCGCGGCCTCACGACTGCGCGGCAGCTTCTGCAAAGCCTTCACACAGGCCTCCACCGCATTCAATTGAGTTGACTCCAGTCCCGACAGATACAAAGACCTGTCCGCTGCCACAGGTCGCTCAGAAAGCACCATCAGCACCGCATCCCGCACCGACAGATTGTCCAATTGAGCCCTGAGGATCTGCTCATGCTCAGCACGCCCCGATTCACCAATCAAAAACACAATCTCACTCGTCCACTGATACTCAGAGTCAGCAGCAATCGTCGACAGCACGTTGTCAATCGCCTCGGGCACCACACTCGCCGGAACACGCCCCAGATACAACACATGGCCCGGCAGTCCAAACCCGGGCTGCTGCACCAGCAGCGAGGGCAGGGCAGGGTCCACCTGACACAATTGCGAATACAATTCACCCATCCGGTCATCCCAGTTGGTGTCCTGCTTCATCCCCAGACGCTTCAGCTTCACATCAACGCCGATCAACGCCCGCGCACAACGCCCTGATTCCTCCTGCGAACGCTCCAGCTCCATCCGGCTGAGCGCCGCCAGACAGTGAATGTCATCCTGCGGCAGACTCTCATCCGTCAACTGCCCCAGCAGCCGATCAAAGATTTCGCGATTCGGAGGCGCTACCATCGCAAACACTCGAATCAGCTCACGATCCAGCACCACATCCCCCGTCGGAAATACACCCGCCAACTGCGGCAACAGCGGGTTCAGCTCACGCTCCAGTGACTCCAGAGACTTTCGCGGACCATAACTGTCATACATCACCGGTCGCCCCTTCACAGCACCGGTATCCCCCAGCGCAAGCTGCAGAACACGCACCGCCTCACGACGCACCTCCAGACCGTTCGCCGGATCCACCAGCACCTGAGCCGCCACACGCGCAGCCTCAGCACTCAGCTCTCCACTCCGCTGCAGCAGACCCAGATAAAACCACAGCAGACCCCGAACATCCCCCAGACCAGACTGCAACTGAGCACGCTGCCCGGCATCCAGCCTCGGAACAAGCTGAGCCGCACTCAACCGCACCAGCCGGTCAGAATCACTCAACAGAGCAGTCAACTGCAACGACAGAAAATTCAAAACCGGCACAGCCGTCGCCGTCGAAAATGCCTCCACGGCTGCCCGCCGCACACTCGCCTCACGGTCCGTCAGCAAACGCTGCAGTACGGACAACTCAGGAGACTCCGGCTTCGTCCGACCCACAGCCCACGCCGCCCGCGCACGCACCTCGGCATCACCCGCAGAGACCAGCGCCAATCCAGTCGCGGCGTCCAGTCCACCCCACAGCTCCACCAGAATCTCAATCGCCCGCATCCGCTGAGCTGCAGACCGGCCCTCATCAACCGCAGCCGCACGGAAAACAGCTGCCGACAGCCGCTTCGCCACAGGTACCCACTCCGCACGCGACCACGCTGTATTCGGCTGCCGCGCAGTCAACACCCGCTCCAGCTCACCGCCACGCACACCACCACCCACCGGCTGCGGCCCGCCAACAGCCCCCGCATAATAGATTCGATAGACACTCCCACGAGTCCCTCGACCACCAACACTCACATACAAACTGCCATCCGGCCCAACCTCCATGTCCGTCGGTGCAAAACCAAACTGATTCTGCCCCACCGCAAACTCACGCGGCTCACTCACCCAGCCCGCACCCTGCCGCTCTAATGGCACACACAGAATTCGCCCCAGTGTCCAGTCCTGCACAAACAATGCACCGGCATACTCAGCAGGAAACTGCTCATGCCGATAACACACCACGCCCGTCGGTGAACCACGACCAAATGAGGCCGGCACCGGTGGCATGTCGGGATACGTCGGAGGACGCTTCAGACCGGCAGTCACATACCCCGCGTTGCTCGCCGGCAGAATATGAAACACCTGCGTCGGCAGATACCACGGCAACGAAATGTCCCGCTCGTCGTCACTGTCATACGTAAAGAAATCACCAGCACCGGAAAATGCAAAGTCATACGCATTGCGAAAACCGTCAGCCACTATCTCACCACCACGCAGCTCAGGTGACAGCCGCAGCAATGTCCCCGACACGGGCTGACGAATCGGAGACGTGGCCGCTGTCGCATACGCCGATGTCACGCCGGCAAAATTGCCAGCCATCACATACCACCAGCCATCCGGACCACGCTGGATCGAATGCACATGGTGCTCACCACCCGCCGCAATCTTCAGGAAGACCTGCGGAACTCCATCGGCACGATCGTCCGAGTTCTCGTCCCGATACAGCAGCAAGCCACCATCACCCGCACACAACAGACTGCTGCCATGAAAATACATGCCCTGCGAACCAGTCGCCGGACCATCAGCAAACTGCTGAAAACGATCCGCACGACCGTCCCCGTCCGAATCCAGCAGAATCCGCACATATCCCGGCCCGGACACCACAACCCGCCCACGCGAATCCAGCGTCAGCGAATGAATATCATGGGCCAGCTCGTCGTCTGCATACAACTCAACACGAAACCCCGCCGGAACCCGGATCCCACTGAACTCCTGCCCCGATATCTCACCACATCGCAACAGCAGAACGCAGCACAGTAACACGCGAGGACAACCGGACCTCAGCAGAATCCGCCACGCACCAGACACCAGAATCTTCCCTGATTCCATCTTCACTTCCTCTCAATCACAGACGACGTATGCGAATATTGCGCCATGACACGTCAAACGGGCCGGTTCCAGCCGCAATCCCATGCACCTGCAGTCCGATGTGACCACGCGGATGAGTTTTGTAGATCTCTTCATGAGTCAGATCGGCCACCGGCTGGTCATTCACCCACGTCTGAATCCGCGGGCCCTTCGCCAGAATCCGAATCCGATTCCAGTCCCCGCTCTTCATCAACTCGTGCGGCTTGCCTCCTGACTTCGGCTCCGGGGACAACCAGCCATACTGCGTCGCCTCACCATACACATAACCCGCAAACCCCGGCGACTTTTCAAGCTCCACCTGCGGACCATGAAAACGCCCCAGACCACCTTCACCCTGAGGCCTGCGACCCGTACGGGCTTCCTCAGCCGTCACATCAGCCTCCGTCCTGCCCCGCGATCGAATCTGACAGCCCGAATTCAGGCCGTCATGCACCCGCACCTCAAACGTCAGCTCGAAATCCCCAAACTCCTCTTCCGACATCAGAAATGTATTCGGACTGCCCTCCACCGTCACACCATGTATCGCACCGTCCACGACCTCATAGACCGCTCGACCATGCTCCGCCTTCTTCCAGCCCTGCAGTGTCTTCCCGTCAAACAGAGACTGCCACTTCTCGTCAGCCCGCACGCCCCCGCAAACAAGACAACCGCAAACCGCCAGACATGCAGTCAACAGCAACCTTCGAGATACCAGCCTGCTCATACAATCCCCCCCTACCCGACAATCCACACCGCCAATCCCGGCTCTCAGCCCCGCGACCCGCAGGGCCCCCAAGAATAGCGAATAACAGAGCTCAACGCGAGCATTCAGGCTGGTGGCTCCGGTGCGGAATCTGACAGCCGACCTCGATCCCCCCGACGCAGAAAACCACGCGCCAGTACTCGACCGATCGGACTGGCCAGCAACGCCGGCTGCAGAACCAGATTCCCCACCAGACTTGCCGTCAGCATCGCTGTCATCATCATCCCGAACTGACGGATCGACGCAAAATCATTCACAAACTGTGTCGCCATCCCCAGCCCCAGCAGCATCCAGCTCTGATAAATCGGACGCACACAGGCACGCCACGCCAGCAGCACAGATCGCGATTCACCCAGCCCACGCCAGATCCCACTGCGAAACCACACCATAAAATGAATCGAATCATCCACCGTGACACCCAGAGCCACACACGGAGCCATCACAGCACCAACATTGATCGCGATCCCCAGCCACCCCAGCAGACCCAGAACAATCAGAGTCGGAAACAAACTGGCCAGACCCAGCAGCACTCCACTCGACGCCGTACGCATCGCCGCCACAATCGCCCCCACAATCAGCAGCACATCCGTCCCCAGACCCAGCACCAACCCATCAACCAGTGAACGCCGCGCACGGTAAATCACCGGAGCCACCCCGGTACACAGAACCTCCACCCCCTCCGCACGCTCCCCCTGAAGCAACTCACCCGCCGTCGTCCGAATCCGCTGCACCAGTCGGTTGTAATCAAGCTGGTCCGCCTTCCGCAGACGCAGACTGATCCGCCAGAACTCATCACCACCATCCACACCCAGAAAACCCGAGTCCAGAAGCTGAGCACGCTGCTGCTGCAGACGACGATTCATCCCGGCACGCTGCAGCACACCACCAGCAGACAACTCCAGCGCCGGTGCAAAACTGGCAATCGACAACGCCCCCGAAACACTGTCTATCGACAAACACTCCGACTGCAGTCGCCGAGTCAGCTGCAATCGCTCAAATCCACTCAGTCGACTGCTCTCCGGAAATCGCAACGCCACCTCGCACGTCGTCAGATCCGCCAGCCGATCCTCAATCCATGAACCCATCCGCAACACCTCGGCATCCTCACGAAACTCCTCCAGCAGACTCATTGAAATCTGCAACCGCAGAGCCCCGGGAATCGATACCGCCATCAACAGCAGACAACCCGCTGTAATCCAGCCGGCTCGACGCACAACAAATTCACCAAACCACACCCAGAACAGCGGCAACGGGGCATCACCCGCCTCACTGTCAACCGCATCACCCACCACACCAGCCCGCTCACCCCGAACACCACCCACCACAATCCCCGCCAGTGCCGCTGGCAGCCAGAACACCAGCAACAGCCAGCTCAGACCAATCCCCAGAGCCGAAAAGAAACCAAATTGCTGAACCGGCTTCAGATCGTTCAGACAGATCGACAGCAGCCCCGCCGATGTCGTCGCCGCCGCCAGTGCCAGAGGCAGCCACGCACATTCCACCGCTCGCACCGCCGCCTCCACCGGACTCCGACTCCGCAATGCCTCCGTATAATAATTGCACATGTGAATCGCACCCGAAATCCCCGCCGTATACACCATCGGGATCATCGAAATCAGCAGAGAATTCATCGGCACACCGCAGATTCGCAGCACCGCCAGACTCAGAGTCGCACTGTAAAAACCAGCCGTCAGCACCATCAGCACCACACGCCACTCACGCAGCGCCGCCCACGCAATTCCCAGGGCCGCCACACAACTGAAAACAATTGCCCGCGACATCGAACGAACACTGGCGGCATCCAGCTCCGCATTCACAACCGGGGCACCAGCCCAGCACACGTCCCGAAACGGCACACCACACTGCTCCAGCAGTCCACGTACCCGCAACAGCGTCCCATGGACGTCCGACCGCGCCTCCGGCGTCAGCCAGAGCAGGGCACACGTCAGTCGACCGTCACGACCG
>CAITYU010000387.1 GCA_903896675.1 uncultured Planctomycetaceae bacterium | reverse complement strand
TCGGTTTCGCAGCGTCCTGAGCGTACTTTTCCGGCGGCGGCATGCCGTCTGCGAATGCGACGCTTCTGAGCCAGCTGTCGCAGAGATCTCTGAAAACCGAGGCCACGCTGACTGTCGCCTCGGCTTGAGCCCGTTCACACACCTCGCACCCCCGAATCACCGCCGCTGGCGATTCGGGTCTGCAGGAACGCTGGCGAGTGGCCTGCACGGTTCCTGGCGGAGGCGGCAGGAATCCGGCCTCGCTGACACCGCTCCTGTGGCGGTCGAACGGGTTCCCGAAAAACGACCGGCGGAGTCCGGACCTTGCAAACCTGCTGCGCGGTCGCGAGGATGCTGTTGCGAGACGATTTGTGCTTCACTTTTCACGGACTCCTGACTGGCGAAGCATCAGGCGGTGCAACGGGAAAGACTGGATCAGCGGATAGCTCAGCGTGGTCTGGCGGAATCCCGTGTGCAGGCCGGAAATCTGATGAAGCAGGGTTTGGTGACTGTGGATGGTGGCCGGTGCGGGTGGGAATCGTGAGTATCTGCTGGACCTGCAGCGGCGGGCGGTGGGTTTGCAGGAGTCTGCTGATGTATGAAAGTCGTGAACTTCGACCTCTGGCGTCTGCCGAATTTCTGCGGCGACTGCTGCAACACTTTGCCCTATCGGCCGGTATGCTTGTGTTTTCGATTCTGCTGGGGTTGCTGGGTTACTGGTGGTTCGAGGGTCTGGGTCCGGTTGATGGTTTTCTGAATTCCGCGATGTTGCTGGGGGGCATGGGGCCTGTCACCATGCCTCAGACGACCGCCGGCAAACTGTTTGCCGGATGCTATGCCCTGTACTCGGGCCTGTTGTTCATCGTTACCGCCGCCATCATGGTCACTCCGGTAGCCCACCGTCTGCTGCATCGATTTCACTGGGAGGAGGACGGTGAGCAGGACGAGTGACGCGGTCACAGCATCAGGCAGCTCAGATATCCAGTGACGGGGCTTTCAGGATTTCCTTGACGGATGTGAATTTCGCGAAGGCGCTGTCGTTGAAGTCGGACTTCGCGGAAACTCCGCTGGCAGTGAAGGTCGGAGCCTGTGCCAGAGTCAGCTGGGTATCGCTGTCGACCGACGCCACGAAGAAGGCCTGGCCGTTGATCTGAATTCGCGACCGCAGCCCGAACAGTGCCCCGCGCAGTTCTTCGGTGAACTTTGTGCCCACGCCAGTGACCTGGGTGCTGTTGGTGACGGCCGTCACTGTCCCGGTCAGCGGTCGGCTGAATTCGACGAACGGTTCGGTCAGTGGCACCTCGCCCATGGCCGACGAACCGGTCTGCGAAGTGAGGTTGTTCTGATTCAGTGCGGCGATGGCATCGACCACTGTCTGACTGTTGGCAGCCAGACGTCCGAACACGGTATGTCGGCGTCCGTCGAAATCATCGAGGCTGGGGTTATCGACGGTGTTGATGAACCACTGGCTGGTCAGGTTGTTCGGGTCGCCGGCGTGGGCCATGGAAATGGTACCCTTGATGTTGGGCCGGCTGGTGGAGAATTCTCCGGTGACGGAGGCATCGAGGGGAACTTCCCTGATAATGCCATTGTTGATCGTAAATCCGCCACCCTGAATCACGAAGTTGTCGACCGAGCGGTGAATGAACGAGTTGGTATAGCGTCCTTCTGTCTGGCCATCCTGCGGATTCGTATAGTTCAGAAAGTTCTCGGTGACACCGGGGGCCTGCTGGTCGAACAGTTCCAGTTCAAAAGTGCCCTGGGCTGAGGTGAACTGGACCACACTTCCGGTCACGTAGTCAATTTCCACGGATTTGTCGGCCCGTGCGTTGTTGCTGATGGTGGATCGCACTTTCAATGTGCGGCGACCGGACAGTTCATCATTCCCGGTGACGCTGGTGTACAGGTCCTTGCGAGTCACGTTGACGCTGAGTGTGTAATCTCCGGAAGCATCAGCGACGACGGACGCTTCGTCAAAGACGCCGTCTTCGTTGGCATCCACCGTCACAGTGGCTCCGGCAAGGGTCTTTCCGGAAATCGTCACCTGGGGGACGCGAGTCAGCAGCACCCCGCCACTGCCTGGGGCGGACTGAGCGGTGGAGGCCACGGCGGTGAGCGGAACGGAGCCGGCGAGGTTGGAGGCAGCGGTGTCGGCGGCTTCGGCATCCCGGATCAGCCCGCCGGCATTGTTGGTACCATCGAAGCGAGTCTTGATGGCTGCTGGAACTTCAGTGCCTTCAGACTTCACGATATTCTGCGCGGCATTGAAGGTGTTGTTGGCAGCGACGTTCACCTGATCGCCGCCCGGCACATCACCAAAATCAGCTCGATTGCTCTTACCGGCGTGAATCAGCACGTTACCATTGAAAGTATTGGGATCACGAAGTTCAACCGCATCATTCTGCACTCCGCCGCGCAGAATCAGGCTGCCGTTGAGCGTATTGCCTTTCAGCATGAAGGCATCCTGACCGCGCTTGCCGATCAGCACGATATCACCGCTGCGAGTGGTGTTCTGCATCGCCAGTGAATCGTCATCAATCCCGAGGTTAACCCACAGGACACCTGAGCCACCAACGCCATTCAGAGCAACGCGGTCCCTGCCACCTTCCATGTGGGCTACGGCAGAGCCATCAACAACGGTATCGGTGACGCTGAGCAGGTCCTCACCGGTACCTGCCAGCACCTGCAGCTCACCATTGATCGTACAGTCCTGAATGCTGATGATGTCATCAGCCGCATCGCCGAAGAATCCGGCCAGCCGCTGAAAGGTCGAGCCGAGAGCTGACAGGCGATCGTTGCCGTCACCGCCATAGACTCGAAAACCGCGTTCGAAGGTGATGCCCTGAGAGATTACGGCGGAATCGTTGCCGGCATCGAGGAAGATCCACAGGCGTCCGGACATCTTCGCGCCATCCTCAGACACCGCGAAGACGGCTGTTCCACCGTTGATTGTGGTGCCCTCCAGACCTTCCACCACAATCTGATCGCCATCAGGTCGGACGCGGATCAGGTTGTCGGCACTGTCACCGGTCACGACGGCATGTCCATCGCTGAGTGTTACGAGGACGTTACCGGCGAGGAGGGCTCGAGTTTCCAGCACCTCAGCGGCAGCCGGTCCATTCAGTCTGCGAGGATTCCGGGTTCGCATCAGACCTGCCAGTCGGCCCCACATCGCTACACTCCTTGCAACCCAGTTGAACACTTCAGCTCCGGTTTGTCCTGCGCAGCATCTGCCTGCGGACCGCACGCACCGGACATCGTCACAATCGACAAAACCACCCCAGACTCCGCAACCGTAATTCGCCAACCCCGGGATTTCCCGACGATTTCGGGCGGTTTCGGCAGAAGTTGCCGGACTGTGTGGTGCCCTTTTCCGTCAAGTTTCCGGGCTGAAAACTGCGGTGCTGGGTTGTCGCAGTGCGTCGTTTGGGTACTCTGACGAAGTCTTTCACCTCTGTTCACCCGGTCTTCCCTCCGACCTGGTGATGTGCAGTTCTTACCGAGAATGCTGATGAACCAGACAGTTGCGATTTTCGGCTATGTGATGATGGTTGTGCTGGCGTGGCTGATCAGCCTGAATCGGCGGCAGTTTCCGTGGCGGGTGGTACTGTGGGGCACGGCCCTGCAGGTCAGTTTTGCCGCGTTGATCCTGAAGACGGGCAGTGGCCGGCGATTCTTTGAGTCTGCCGGTGCAGTTTTCGGGCGTCTGATTGAGTTTGGCGGTGAGGGCAGTCGGTTTCTGTTTGGTGACGGCCTGGGCAATGTCTTTGCCTTCAGCGTGCTGCCGATCATTATTTTCTTTTCGGCACTGACGTCAGTGCTGTATCACGCGGGAGTGATGCAGGTGGTGGTGAAGGGGATCGCGTGGGTCATGCAGCGGACGCTGGGAACATCGGGTGCGGAAAGTCTGTCAGCAGCCGCCAATATCTTTGTGGGTCAGACGGAAGCGCCGCTGGTTGTGAAACCTTATGTCGCGCGTATGACATCATCAGAACTGATGGCGATTATGGTCGGCGGGTTCGCGACGATTGCGGGCAGT
>CAITYU010000386.1 GCA_903896675.1 uncultured Planctomycetaceae bacterium | reverse complement strand
CAGTCTGACGGCGAAGGAGCGGCAGATTCTGACTCAGGCCAGTCGCCAGCTGCGGAAGAATCGGAAAACCTGACTGAGTGTCAGGAGAGGATGGGCTGCAGCACATTGCCGTGGACATCGGTCAGTCGTCGAGCGATGCCGTTGTGTCTGAAGGTCAGGCGGGTGTGATCAAGTCCCAGCAGGTGGAGGATGGTGGCGTTGAGGTCGTGAATGGATGACACGTCCTGAACGGCCCTGAAGCCGATTTCATCGGTCTGTCCATAACTGACTCCGGCCCGGATACCGGCTCCGGTCAGCACGGCGGTGAAGCCCTGTGGATTGTGGTCGCGACCGAGTGCGCCTTTCTGGAACATCGGCATGCGTCCGAATTCCGTGCACCAGACGACGAGTGTATCTGCGAGCAGTCCCCGCTGTTTGAGGTCGCGGATGAGTGCAGCGGTGGGCTGATCCATGATGCGACCGTGCACATCGTACTGTTCGCGGAGGGCCTGATGTCCATCCCAGTTGAGTTTTCCGGCACTGGCGTAGGCGCCGTTGAACAGCTGGACGAAGCGAACGCCCTGTTCGATGAGTCGGCGTGCGAGGATGCAGTTGCGGGCGTAACCGGCGCGGATCGGGTCGGAGGTGTCATCGGCTCCGTACATGCTGAGAGTGTGCGGAGATTCGGAGCTGAGGTCTGTGATTCGAGGCACGGAGGTCTGCATGCGTGCGGCCAGTTCGTAGCTGGCGATGCGTGCGGCCAGTTCGGTGTCGAGCGGGTGCTGCTGCAGGTGCTGTTCATTGAGCAGTCGCAGGAGGCTGCGGGTTGAATTGTCAGCTGCGGCGGAGGTGTTGCGTGGTGGCTGGAGATTTCGAATGGGCTGACTGGCGCTGAAGGAGGTGCCCTGGAAGACGGCGGGCAGGAATCCGGGTCCCCAGTTATTGATGCTGGCCTGAGGAATCCCGCGGGGGTCGGGGATGGCGACGAACGCGGGGAGGTTCTGATTTTCAGCGCCGAGAGCCCAGGTTACCCAGGCTCCGATGCTGGGGAAGCCATCCTGTACGAAGCCGGTGGAGAGAAAGTTTTCGGCGGGGCCGTGTGTATTGGTTTTGCTGGTGAGTGTGTGCACGAAGGCGAAATCGTCAACCAGTTCTCCGAGGCATGGCAGCATGTCGGAGACCATTTTTCCGGACTGACCGCGGGGGCGAAAGCGGTATTGAGGTCGGGCGAGATTTCCGGCGGGCCCCTGGAACGTGACGGCTGGTCCACCGGGCACTGGCTGACCGTCGAGTCGGATCAATTCAGGTTTGTAGTCCCACGTTTCCAGCTGGCTGCAGGCTCCGGCGCAGAACACCACCAGTACGTTGCGGGCTTTGGCGGGCATCATGCCACTGCGGGGTGCGTGCGGCGCAGCGGGTGGTATTTCGGGTGCCCACGTATGATCCTCGGCGAGCAGGTTCTGTGAGGCGAGCAGCTGGAGCAGAGCAATGCTGCCGAGTGAGGAGCAGGTTTCTCCGAAGAACCGGCGTCGGTCCAGCAGCAGCTGACCGGGTCGGGAGATGGTGTGTGGGGTTGTGGTCATGATGCTGGAGTCCCTGTGGTGGCTGCGTGTGGTTTTTGTGTGTCAGGGGATAAGCAGAAATTCGCTGCTGTTGAGCAGAGCGCGGCAGACCTGTGGCAAGCCGTGCTGCTGAGCGACAGTTTCTGCTGCGGCCAATTCGGCGGTGGTGGGCTGGCGAGACAGTGTCAGCTGCCATGCGAGCTGCAGTTGTGCCGTCAGTTGTGCCCCGGCCTGTGTGGAAAGTCTGTGAGCGAGGGCCTCTGCGCGGTCCTGTGTGAATCGACTGTTGAACAGGTTGAGGGCCTGAATAGCGGTGGTGGAACGACTGCGGCGAGGCATGGACTGGCCGAAGTCGGGGCAATCAAAGGCTCCGAATACGGGCACCTGTTCCATACGGACGCGATGTGCATACACCATTCTGCGGAATTCTTCGCTGGTGAACTGTTCCTGTTCGGGGAATCCGCTGAGTCCGCCGCGAGTCTGGAAGAAGCTGAAGCCAGGGCCGCCGGTTTTCAGGTTCAGTTCACCGGTGACCTGCAGCGTGCAGTCACGAATGGCTTCCGTTTCCATGCGGCGGGCAGAGTAATGCCAGAGGAGTGAATTATTGCGGTCCAGTGCAAGGCCAGTGGCGTGGAGTGCGGAGTCCTGCTGCCATGCAGCGGATCTGAGGATCAGTCGGTGCAGGTGTTTGAGTGACCAGCCACTGTGAATGAGTTCGGAGGCGAGCCAGTCGAGCAGTGGCTGGTTGACGGGAGGGGCGCCATTGAGACCGAAGTCGTTGGGCGTATCGACAAGTCCGAGGCCGAAGTGGTGCTGCCAGACGCGATTCACAATAACTCGGGCGGTCAGTGGATTTGAGTCTGCGGCGAGCCAGTCAGCGAGTGTGAGTCTGCGCTGCTGTTCGGCGGTGAGTTCGGTGGGTGCAGCGGGCTGGGCGAGACTGTCGGCAGACAGGTGCTGAAACAGTCGGGGGATCTGCGGCTGGACATCTTCGGCGGGTTGTTCCGGGTCGCCTCGTCGCAGAATCCGAGTGCGGTCCGGTTCGCGGAATGTGCCGGCGAAGACCATCTGAGTCCGGCTGAGTCCTGTCCGGGAATCGCGCAGTTGCTGCAGTTGTTTTACCAGTGTTTCGGCTGATGAGGATGAGTATGCGGCGGTGCGGAGCAGTGCTGCCTGGGGGTCCCATGGCGTTCCGTGTGGTGCGCGATCGGTGTGGTCAGCGACTGTCGTCCAGTTGACGCCATCTGTGGAGACTGAGACGGTGTAGCGGACTGGCAGGCGATCGAGGAATTTTCCGGTGCGGTCACGAGACCAGACGACGGTGTCGAGTTCGACGATTTCGGGGAATTCCAGTTGAACCCAGCCACCGCCGAGCTGGCTGGAAATCCAGCTGAAGTCATTGCCATGGCGTCCGTCGTTGATGTGAGGGAGCTGATGTATGCCGATGTCGGAGTAATTTCCGGACGATGTCGGGCGAACTGCTCGGCTGGCGGCTGCCAGATTCAGTTGTGGCTGAGCCGGACCGAAGGCTTCCAGTTCATCGAGGCAGGGTTCATGCTGGTTGTTGTTGATGGTCTGTAAGGTGGTGAATCTCAGAAAACGTACCGGCAGCGGTGCAAATCGTTCGATGGTGGTCAGCGGGCTGACGGGGTCCCGGAGTGGTGGCGTGGCCGGTGCTGCAGTGTTGTCTGCGGGGGCGTTGTGTGCCGGCATTCGCTGCAGCGCGATGACGTCGGCCGTGATGCCGGTGCCGGTATCGCCACCGCGCAGGATGATTGCGGATTCGGTCTGCAGCTGGAGTATGCCGGCGTACTGAAAGCCGCTCCACTGCGGAGTCTGTTCGGTGGTTCCGGAGTTGATTCCGGCAGGGTAGTACTGATCGGCTTTGAAGATTTCCTGCTGGTCGGCCTGGGTTGCCGGATCACCGTCGCGATCGAGAATGTAGCGAGCATCTCGGGTGTGAACACCACTGCCGTGAGCTCCCCAGGAAAGCCAGAGTCGGGCGGGTCCGTGGAGTGCTGGTTTCCAGATGGCCACATCTTCACCCGGCACATTGTTCCACCATGTGTAACGACCGTTGCTGAGGTTTCCGGTCTGGAGCAGTGAGCCGGGATCATCGCGGTAGCCTCGTTGTGTGCCCTGTGGATTGGCCCCGGGGCCGTTTGGTGACTTAAGGAAACTGACGCGTGTGGAATCTTCCTCATCGATCAGCAGGAGTTGATCAGGGGCAGCGAGTGGAACGATGCCGCGAATCTGTCCTTCCAGTTCAGCAATCTGTGCACTGAGTTCTGTGGCCTGCTGCTGACGCTGCATCCAGTTGTGGTCGCGAAGCGGTCGCTCGCCGTATTCGACTCCAGCGAAGAAGGCCTGCATGCTGTAGTAATCCTGCTGGGTGAGCGGATCGAATTTGTGATCGTGACAGCGAGCGCAGGCGAGTGTGATGCCGAGGACCGCGCTGCTGGTTCCGGCGATGATTTCGTCGAGTGCGTCCTGGCGGGCGAGGCGTTTGGAGGCATCATCAGCCCCGATTTGTCCCGGGAGCAGGACGGCTGAGGCGACGAGGAAGCCGGTGGCTGCATCTTCCCCGAGCAGATCGCCGGCAATCTGCTCACGGACGAAGGTATTCCAGGGTTTGTCTGAGTTGAATGAGCGAATGACATAGTCGCGGTAAGGCCAGGCGTTATCGCGGGGGGTGTTGACTTCAAAACCGTGAGTGTCTGCGTAGCGAATTACGTCCAGCCAGTGCTGGGCCCAGCGTTCGCCATAGTGCGGGCTGCTGAGCAGTGTTTCGATGAGTCTGTTCCATGCATCCGGCGAGTTGTCGGCAACGAAATCTGCCACCTGCTGTGGAGTGGGCAGCAGGCCGGTTATGACGAGGTAAGCCCGTCTGATCAGGATGCGACGATCGGCCTGGGGGTTCAGGCTGAGGCCGAGGGGGGACAGTCTGTCGACGAGGAATCGGTCGATCTCAGTGATGTTGTGAGGCTGATCGGAAGGTGGCGGAGAGACAGTCCGGGGGAGTGGCTGGAAGGACCAGTGTTTTCGGCGGGGATCGATCAGTGCGTGGCGATCATAATCGGATTCCGGCCACTGAGCACCGGCATCAATCCAGTTCTGCAGGAGTTGAATTTCTGCGGTGGTCAAACGGGGGCCAGTGGGTGGCATCTGCAGGTCTGCATCTGTGGATGTAATCCGTTGCACGAGGGGGCTCTCCGGGCTTTTTCCGGGGACAACAACCGGGCCACTGTCGCCACCGCGGAAGAAGTGGCTGCGGGCATCCAGTCTGAGTCCGCCTTTCTGCTGGCGGGGGCCATGGCATTGACCGCAGTGGGTCAGCAGCAGAGGTCTGATGCTGTGTTCAAAATCAGGCGTGCTGTCAGAGTCCTGTGCGATGAGTGGGGAGGTCGCCGCCAGCAGGCACAGTCCATGCAACAGCAGGGCAACCGCGAAATTTCTTCGCATGCGAGGCTTTCCGAGGAGACTGGCGAGGTGTTCAGGCGGGGTTGAGTCAAACGCTGACTCGGGCGTGCAGACTTCGAGTGTATCGAGGATTTGGCCGAAAAAACAAACAGAGAAGCGACAGGAAACGGCCGGTCTCAGGTGGTTTTGTGGTTTCGGGTGGGAGCATCGTGAACTTTTCCGGCTGTAACGGCTGTACAGGCAGTACGGAATTTCCAGATCCTGCGACGGTTGCTGGTCGATCCGAGTGTGATACGGGTGACTTTGTGCCTGAGGTGAGGTTCAGGTTGAGGGGGCTGAGCAAATGGTGCTGGTACGCAATTCCGGATCCCTTGACCGTCGTCGTCGTCGATTGACTCTGGAATCTGCCGGAGCAGACGAGGGTACAGCGATTCCTGCGGGAGTGTTTTGTTTTCCCGGAGAGCAGGAATTGGATCCGTTTGAATCGCTGACGAAGGATCGGTTGATCCGGCGTCTGCTTTCGGATCGACTTTGGAAGCACTGGGTGATTGTGGGTGTGCTGGTGTTGATCCCTTTGCTTTTGCTGATGCTGAGCCTGAGCGGGGTCTTTGCGGACGTGGCTGGGGGACCTGCCGGTCGCAGTGTGGTGGGTGCAGCGGCGGGATTGCAGTTGTTTGCGTGTGGTCAGTTGTGCATTCTGATTGCTGCGGTGCGAGCGGCGAGTCATGTGGACTTTCACGGTCGATATCGCTGCTGGCGGTGGTTGAGCGTATGGTTTTTTGTGGCAGCATTTTTTGTATTGAGTGATACCGCGGACCTGACTTCGGGTGGTCTTGCGGAGTTGTTTTCACGTCTGATCGGGCCGCTGCAGGCTGCGCGGCCGGCACTGATTGTGGTGCCCTGTGCCGGAGTGCTGGCGTGGGTGCTGAAGGCGGTACTGCCGGACATGGGGCGCTGCCGTCCGGCGCAGGTGCTGCTGCTGTCGGGAGTGCTGTTGAGTGCGATGTGTGTGGTGCTGCAGATTCGTCTGGGTACCGCGGCTGACGGAGTAACAGCGGGTGCGGGCCTGTTGTCGACTGGCCTGCTGTTATCAGCCATGCTGCTGCAGAGCCGCAGTGTGATTCATGTGAATCCGAATCCGCCGGTCTATGGTCTGTTGCCGGTCGGGTTGGCCGGGATGCGGCTTGTGGCTGTCCCGGGTGGCGACACGGCGGTGTCGATTTCGGAACTGTCGCAGGAAACAACGCTGGCGGCGCCAGTTGAGGTGTCTCAGGATGTGCCGGTCGAGCCACCTGTGCAGGGGGGAAGTCGCGGACGGCGACGCAAGTCTGCCTGAGTCCGTAAGTATTGTTCGATCGCGGGGCGGACCGGCAAGTGAGTCAGGGAATCCGTGGCGACTGAGGGGCTGTGGGTTCTGTGGATGAGGGTGGAGCAGAGGCGATGAGCTGATCGGTGTAGTTTTCGAAATCGAGGGCCCACGAGGGGATGGCGGCCTCGAGTTTGTTAAGCAGTTTGCCGGGTGTGCGGGTGCTGGCGAGGGTTTGCAGGTAATCGAGAAGTACCTGCCGACCTGCGGGTGTGGAATGCAGCAGGAAGTGCACCCACGCCCAGGATTCAGCGTAGTCGCGTTGTGACAGAGTGCGAAAGTCGGTGATCTGTTCCAGTCTGTAGAGACCTGGGTTCCAGCCGTCGGCCCGGGCATCGGCGAGCTCCTGCAGGTGTGGTGGGCTGAGGTGTGACTCTGCGGAGCTGCTGATTTCGAAGTACTCGGCCAGACCTTCGTCGAGCCAGAGCGGCACAGTCTGCAGTGATGCGTGCAGGAGTCCGTGTGAAAACTCGTGACGCAGATCTTCCGCTGCGTGCTGTCCTCGGAAGGAATAGACGGCCAGTTCGCGTGTTGTTCCGACAAAGTAGGCACGACGGGGTGGCAGATCGCGCCACGTGGACTGCATATACCAGCGGTACGATGCTTCGTCGCTGAACAGGTAGACGTGCACGAGGTCGCGCTGATCCGGAAGCTGCAGCAGGCTGACGAGCTGGTTGCGGACTTCCTGGAGTGTCTGGATGAGTGGGTCGCCGGGCAGGAGCGGATCGTCCGAGTGTACGATGAAGTGGTCGGTTGCCCACGTGTGAGACTGTGGGCGTTCGCTGGAGAAGGTCTGTGAGCGTGTGGTGCGGCAGCCGCTGGACAGCAGTGAGACTGCGATCATCAGTGCGAGGCAGAGCGGGGCGTGAGCGGGCAGCGGGCGTTGCTGCCGGTATTGCTGGTGCAGCGCATGCATGACTTTTCGCGACTCCTTTCTGCGGGTTGAGCTGGTGTGTTGTGAGGGGACCAGTTGCATTGGCTGGCAGCGGTTTCAGCGCCGCTGTCTGGAACGGTAGGGGATAGCGCAGCCGCGAGCGGGGACAGCGGTGACGGTGGGCATTTTTCCGACGAGTGCCGCGTTGACGGCGTCTTCGAGGTGGCGGGCTGTGACCTGTTTCGCATCGGTGCGATCATCCATGGCGCCCATGTAAACGACTTTTCGTTCTTTGTTGAGTACGAAGAATTCCGGTGTGTAGACGGCGCCGTAGCTGTCGGCGACCTGCTGAGATTCATCGATGAGGTAGAGGAAGGGGAACTGCTTCTGCCGGGCTCGTTCGGTCATTTTTTCGAGCGATTCGGAGGGTTTGCGATTGGCGTTGATGGCGACGAGTGTGACGCCTGAGGGTGTGTCCGCGAATTTCCGGGCGAATGCGATCAGGCGATCTTCGTAGTCAACCGAGTATGGGCAGGAGTTGCAGGTGAAGCAGAGCACGACCACGGCGCGGCTGGAGAAGTCCGCGAGGGAGTGTTGACTGCCGTCGGTTCCGAGGAGATTTTTCCAGTCCGGCGCCGTGTCTCCGATCTTGAGTTTCTGGTTGTCGTTTTGGCCGACAGGGTGATTACTGACAGGCAGAGTGATGAGGATTGTGAGCAGGAGTTGCAGCAGCATGGAAATCTCGGAGTGGAGGGAAGCCGGAGTGCGTCAGTCCCGGACTGAAAATCGGACTTGAGTCGATTCAGGGGAAACTGTAATTCGGAGTGAGGTTTTCTGAAAGCGCTGTCTGCTCTTTCGGCGGAACCTGCCGGCGGTGGAGAACCGCTGGCGGAGCCCGGCACAAATCGCAGGATTTTCAGCTTTTGGGCTGGTGAACTGTGCGTTTTGGGGTGTCTGGCGACAGGTGTCAGCGGGAGTGATGGAGTTTGATATGCTGAACGCATTTTCAGAATTCGGCGTCCTGTGTGTTCTGGCGACAACCGGCAGAAATTGCCGAACCGGCGATGTCAGAGGCAGATTCTGCGGCTGTGGCGGGGGTTGGCAGCTGAGTTTGACGGGGTGTTGCGGGAATTTTTTCCCGGTCTGCAGTGTGCGTGGGGCAGTGTTTTTCTGGCTGTTGCTGTGGTTTGTGAATTCCATTGCGGGGGCTCAGAGCGGAAGTTTTCCGTATGAGGCGCGAGTGGCGGCGGAGGAGACGTTTGCGCGTTCGGGTGGTGGCGACGCCTATTATCCGACACAGCGACTGACGCGAGGCACGGTCGTGCGGGTGTACCGGCATGATCCGGGTGGCTGGTACGTGATTGAGCCGCCGGAGGGTAGTTTCAGCTGGATTCCGGAGCGATTTGTGAAGCGGCTGAGCGAGCAGGAGGGAGAGGTTCTGGAGGAGAACGTGGTTGCCAGTGTAGGCAGTGAGTTTGGTGACGAAACGTCTGTATTTCAGCGGCGAATGAAGAAGGGTGAGAAGGTTTCAATTCTGGGTGAGCGGAACATTGATACGGCGACGGGTGCGCAGGCGATGCTGAAGATTCGTCCGCCGCAGCGGGAGCGTCGCTGGGTGCCGGGTGCGGCCCTGGTGCCAGTGGATCCGGACCGTCAGCGTCAGGCGGACAATGATCCTTACCGGCTGCCTGCGAATGGTCGTCGAGCGGCGGCGATTGCGACACCGGCTGCGGCGAGTCTGCCGGCGGGTCTGGTTGAGGTGCCGCTGGTGGAGCCGAGTGAGGCATTGCAGAAGGTGCAGCAGGACAAGGGAGAAAAGCAGCAGTTGGCGGATCTGGACCGGCGATTTCGCGAGATGGTGCTGCAGGATGCCTCGACATGGGATCTGGATGGACTGGAGGCGGCTTACAGGGAATTGCAGGGCCGGCTGACAAACCCGCAGATTTCGGGTGCTGTGGAGCTGCGGTATGGTGCGATTCAGCGTTATCGGCAGCGATTGGCGGAGCTGCAGCAGGTGCGTCAGCTGCAGAGTCAGACGGAGCAGCGTGATGCGGCGCTGGCAGCTCGTCATGGTTTTGCCTCCATGATGCCTGCGGCGGTTCCGGCGGTGCAGGTCAGGCCGCAGCAGATGCCTGCGATTCCGGAGGGGCCGGCGGGTCCACGGATCATTTCGCCGCCTGCGAGTGGTTTGCTGGTGGAGAGTGCTGCTGGCCAGTCGGCGGGGGCAGCGGGCGATGAGTTCATCGCGCCGACTCCGGACGCCACGATGCCACCGACGGACAGTGGTTCTGCGATGACGGTCTCTCAGTCGCGGTCGATTGAGGAGCGTGGTGAGACTGCTGAGGAGCCTGCAGGAACGCAGTTTGGTACGGCAGTTTCCGGTGAGGTTGCGGCGGCTGGAGCCGCGGAGGCGGTGATTCGTCCGGGCAGTCCGCAGAATAAGTACGTTGGTGCGGGAGTGATCCAGCGGGCTCAGGGGCCTGCAAGTGGCTGGGTACTGGCGTCACCGTCGGGAAAGTTATTGGCGGATCTGAAGCCGGCTGGTGGCGTCCAGTTGGAGCGATTTGCGGGGCGAGAGGTGGGTGTACTGGGAATGCGCTGGTCGCAGAAGGATCAGCGTGATGTGATTGAGGTGCGGGGTCTGGAGCCCGTGCAGTTGAAACGCTGAACGGGCTGTTCAGACTGGCAGGCGATCAGTCAAGGCTGAGGGCAGCGACATTGTCCCTGTCCTCGACCCTGAATGTCTGGCTGCCATCGCCCCATTTACGTGGAATACGGGACGGTTTTTTCTTTCCGATACCGCCGGCGTCGTTGTTTTCCTCTTCGGGAGGAGTGACTTCATCGATGGTGACGGTGTGGTCACCGATCATGGCTCCGGATTCGCTGTCGTCGCTGAAGCGGAGTGTGAAGTTTCCCTGGTCATCGGTCGTTCCGAAAGAACTCATCCCGACTTCCAGTTGATCCGTTGTGCCGCTGCCGGAGGGCTGGAAACGGACGATGACATTGGCAACGGGCTGTCCGTTGAGTGTGACGGTACCGGTTACGGGGGCGGATTTTCGCGATTCGCCGCAGCCGATGGCGGTGAGGAACAGCAGCAGCAAGGGGAGCGGTCTGGGGCTGAACATCTGGAATTCCGTTGGCTGGTGTGAGCGATCTGGAGTTACGGCGTTCAGAATTCACCGATGATCTCGGTACCACCGATGGTGGACGTCCCGGTGTAGACGCGCATGTCGATGTTCGGGGAGATGCTGCGGCAGGAGCCGTCGGCGAGCAGAAAAGTGAGGGTGCCTCCGGCGTGGAATGAGCCCCAGGCTCGCTTGCAGGGGTTGGAGTCGCCCTGAGCCTGGCACCGGTCGTAGTCGGCGATCAGCGTGCGACTTTCGGGTGTAGCGCAGGACAGCACGAATGAGGTGTAGGTGTAGCCCCAGAAGGATGTGCGACGAGGGCGGGATTTGGTGGTGTATTCACCGACGGCCAGGGTATTGGAGGTGCCATCAATGATGTCGCGGAAATTGACGGGGCCGAACTTACCGGTCCCGTTGCCACCGCGTCCGCACCAGTAGAACATACCACGCAGGCGGTCGAGTGCATTCGGGTGCAGGATATCGGAGCTGTCCCACTGGCGACGGTAGGCGTAGGAGTCGCCTGCGGACCAGCCTACGCCACCCATACCGCGGTAGGAGCTGGCTGCCCATGTCTGGTTGTTGTGTGGGCCTGAGTCTGGTACGAGCAGGGCGCCGGCATTAATGTCTGAGGGGCAGTTGTAAACGGGCAGTTTGGATTTCAGGACGGCGACGTTGGCAGGAGTTTCGTTGGGCAGGTTGAAGTTGTACTGTTGCTGCAGGTTGGTTTGCTCGAGGTAGGGCAGGATGGAGATGGCCCAGTTAATGAGGCTGGGTGTCGAGCAGCAGTCACCCATGGTGACGTTCCCGGGGGGGAAGCAGTTATTGACATCGTGGTAATTATGGAGTGCGATGCCGATTTGTTTCAGGTTATTGCGGCATTGAGTGCGGCGGGCGGCTTCGCGGGCCTGCTGTACGGCGGGCAGCAGCAGAGCCACGAGGATCGCGATGATGGCGATGACGACGAGGAGTTCGATCAGGGTGAAACCTCGAAGCCGACGGATCGGCGTGGTGGACAGCGTTGGCTGGGCAACGGCCATAGAAACCTCCGGTTGTCTTGCAGGAAACGAAAAACAAAAAAATGCGTATTGAACGGCGATTGCCGTGCGGTGCGCTGTGTACAGGCGAGCAGTTTTGTGTTTTCCCGGTGGTAATTTTTAAGCAGGCTTGCTGTTCAAATTGCCATGCAGGAAGGGCATGGGTGATCTTTTGTATGGATAATCGACCTGCAGCGATTATTTTTCAAGCCAAAAGCGAGAATGTTTTTTCAGCTTTGGGGAAATCTGCGGCCACGTGTTTTTAAAAGTCATGGCGCTGGGGTGGCGATTGGGTGGCGGGGTGAGTGCTGTGAATCGTTATTTGATTCAGTCTGCGATTTGCTGGGCAATTCCGGCGAAGACGGAATCGAGCAGTCTTGTGTGAGCGAGATTCAGCAGGGTGGACTGGCTGGCTGCCATGGTCAGTCGGGTGCTGATGGGGCGAAAGAGCAGATTGAGGTTCAGGTAGACGCTGCCTGGAACTTTGGCGACGAGTGTGCCTTTGACTGGTCCTTTGTTTCCGCCGCTGAGTCTGTCCCACTGGAAGATCTGACCGCTGGGCAGGATGTAGAACCATTCGGCATTGCGGGAGCGGAACCAGCGTTCATTGCGGCCGCCGAAGTTGTAGTGATCGGAAGCGTCTGCGGCGAAGCCATATGTTTCTGCCAGCGTTCGGATGCCTGCCTGGGCGCTGGTGCTGACTTCGGAGGTGGTGCGAGAGTTGGCTGGGACGAGCTGCCGGACGGAGTAGTTTCCGGGGAGCAGAGTATTGAAGCGGTACCAGCCGGTTTCGGATTCGGGCTGGATGGTACCGTCGGAATTGCGATCGATGCTGGCGGAGTTTGTGCGTGCGACGACGAGGCCGGCATCATTGAGGAGTTCGACGGTGATGCCGTTCTGCCAGTTTTCAAAGGCGAATGCGATGCGGGCGACATCAGCGGTGGTATTAGCGGCCTTTGAGACGCGTGTCAGGAGCGTGGAGCCGGTGGTGGGGGACCACTGCCAGACTTCGTTGCTGGTGTTGATGTAGAATGTTCGGCGGACGGTGGTACCGGCATTGGGACCGGAGGTTTCGAGGACGGGGACTTCGTACCAGACAGCGGTGCGCAGTGCCGGCGGGGCTGCATCGGGGACGGCGATGACGACGGCCTGAGGCTGGAGAGTTGTCCCGCGACTGCCGTTGGGGTCGATTTCAAGCCATGTGCGTCCTTCGATGACGGCTGGTCTGTAGTTGCCGAAATCGATGCGGCTGACTGTTGTGCCGCCGGCGACGGGGATGACTGGATTCTGTGCAGCAGCGAGCAGTGAAACGTCTCGGTGGTAGAAGTTATTGAGCGTTCCGGCGAGTGTTCCGGAGAGCGGAGCGGCTGCGGTGACGGGTTTACCGTTCCACTGGAAGAGATCACCGACGGGGGTGATATAGCACCAGCCGGTGGTGCTTTTCAGCCAGCGTTCGCCCAGTCCGCCGAAGTTTTCGAACAGGTCGCCGGTGGCGGTGAGTCCGAGTGATAGATCGAGTTGCCATGCGGAGCCGGCGGCCGGGGAGTGTCTGCCGGGGCTTTGGGCCCATCCGGTGGGGACGATTTCCTGAACGGAATAATTCCCGGGGCGGACATTTTCAAAGCGGTACCAGCCGCGTTCCTGTTCTTCCTGAATGAGTCCGTCGTTATTCAGGTCGATATCGCGGGACTGTGTGGTGGCGACGATCTGGCCCTGATCATTGACGAGTTGGAAGGAGAAGCCATTCAGCCATGGTTCGTCGACTGGTGAGCCGGGATTAGTGGTTGTGCCGAGCAGGGAGGAGGGGTTATGCCAGGCCCGTAAGCCGGGGGAATCGACGAGTGTGCCGGTGAGTTTTCCGGGCTGTGCATTCCAGCGGATCAGATCGCCCTGAGGTGTGAGGAAGAACCAGGCATTGGCGACGGAGGAGCGGAACCAGTATTCGCGTCCGCCGAAGGCATTGTAGCTGTTGCGACCGTTGGGGAAGAACAGGCTGAGGGACTGGACAGCGGGAGCCTGGCGGACGCTGTCGGCATTGCGATCGAACCACTTGCGTCCTTCGACGATGGCGGGAACGAAGGGTTCTTCCCAGGTGATTTCGAGTCTGGGGCGCAGAGCGGCGTTGTCGGATTCGCGGCTGGCGAAGGATTTGATGCTGCCTGCCTGTTCATCGCTGACGATCATCCAGCCGTTGTTGTTGAGTGGGTTGTCGAGCCATTGCTGGACGTCATTGATGATTCCGCTGCCGGCCCATTCCCAGGCGCCGACGCCACCGACGGCGAGCGATGCGGAGGCGGCACCGAAATCGCCGCCTGGGCTGGCCCAACCGATGGAGTCGAACAGGCTGAATTGCCATGTGGCATCGCGTGCAGCGGCGCGTGTGCCTTCGAGTTCGTCATCGGGGGCATTGGAAGCGGATTCACCCCACGGTTTGCTGATGGGGTGCAGGCCGACACTGGCACTGGCGGCGGAGCCGGGATTGACGACGTACAGAGTCACGACGGCATCGAGGATGGTGGAGCCGGGTGGGATTCCGGCGGCGGCAACGTCGAAGGACACGAGTCCGCGGCGTGCGGTAGCGAAACCGGCGGCGCCACCGGCGATCAGGAACTGTCCGCTGCCATTGGAGAGGTCGCCGGTGGGGACATTGTAGATAGTGGAATCGTGGCTGGCGTCGAGAGTGGCTGTGAAGGTGCTGAGGAGTGAGCGGTTTTCGAGGATTTCAGTGGAAACGAATTGTGAGGCGCTGCGACGTGGGCCACGACGGAGCTGGGGGCGGTGGCGGAGAGCGGCGCGAAGCAGGTGAATCAGAAACATGCCTGACGATTCTGAACGCTGGTGGTGGTGACGGATGGAGACGGGTCGGGGGGCCCAGACGTAATTGTCACGTGAACCCAACAAATCGCCCAGAAAAAAGCCGTTTGAGTGGAGCAATTTTTGAAGAAATTTCGCGTGAATGGGGCTGTGATTCCGAAATCTGAGCACTGAGCGTGGTGAGGGAGGGTGAATTTTCACGGGGAAAACCCACGAATTCCCGAATTCCCCGGACTCCCGACTGTTTCTTCTATCCCCCCGAGAACGCTCTGGTATACTTCAATCGCAGACCACTTAGTCTGGACAGGCTCGGCTTTTTCCAACGAAGCTGCAGTTCTGCGGTCTGCCGCCAGTGTTTTGGGGCGTCAATTCAACTGTAATGCTGTGTCTATGGGCACTGTTTTACCTGAAAGTCCCTGGGCTTTCCTCTGCCATTTTGCGGCGGGGGTCGCTTTTACTGGCCGGATCCGCGAAGCATTCGGTGCGTTCCCGCATTTGGTGAACGACTGCCAGTTCCACGTGTTATTGAAACGTCCGCGGCGACCACTGCGGACAGTGCCAGAGCATCAACAGGGTTCTCGAGCGGTGTTTCGAGTGGTCTGTTGTTTGCCCTGCAGCCGCGGGGTTGAATGCCTGACGATGTTAGTCAGGCAGAGACAACTCAGCGGTTTTCTGCCTTCGGACCTGGGAATGTTTCATTTTTTCCCGGGATGAAGGTATATGAAGTTCAGTGAGTTGGGGCTTTGTGAGCCCCTTGTGCGCGCGGTGACCGAGGCCGGTTACGCCATTCCGACTCCGATTCAGCAGCAGGCAATTCCAGCGGTGCTGGAGGGTCGTGATGTGGTCGGGATTGCTCAGACGGGCACCGGCAAGACGGCGGCATTTGCCTTGCCTTTGCTGCATCAGTTGCAGCGTGGATCGGACGCGGGTGGCAGGCCTGAGCGAGTGCGAGGTGAGCGTCCGCGAGTGCGTCCTGTGCGCGTGCTGGTGCTCGCCAGTACTCGCGAACTGGCGCTGCAGATTCATGAAAGTTTCCGTGGTTATGGTGCCTTCGCGGCTGTGCGTTCTGCGGTGGTTTATGGTGGTGTGGGGATGCAGCCGCAGATTCGGGCACTGCGGGACGGCGCTGATATCGTCGTGGCGACTCCGGGGCGACTGCTGGATCTG
>CAITYU010000385.1 GCA_903896675.1 uncultured Planctomycetaceae bacterium | reverse complement strand
GGTGTTGCTGGTGCCGTCGGTGATGTCCCGGAAGTTGACTTTGAAGTCACGAGTTCCGAAGACGCCTTTGTACTGTGCCCAGCTGGCCCAGCGCTGAATGTTGCCGAGGAAGCCAGCGACACCCATGTAGTTGGTGCTGCCAGTGCCCTGTTCGCCACCGAACAGGCCGAGAGTGAAGGTACCGCCGGTGGCGCTCTCGTTCATGTGCATTCGCGAAGGCGTATTTCCACTGGTGCTTTTCTGTGGGTCGGACGGGCAGAGGAATGCCGGGATTGTGAATCGTGCGAGGTTCCAGGTGGTAGCGTCGACCGAGTATCGGGTTTCCGGGAGGTAGGTATTTGGTGACGTACCCGGGCGGAAATCAACACCCTTCCAAATGGCGATCTGCTGGTACAGGTTGTCCTGCTCGATGAAGGGCAGCAACTGTGGCAGGATGCCCATGAACTGGTGTTGATCGAATGTCAGATTCAGAGGGCCAGCACCCCCCCACGGGACGGTAATTCCAGGGCCGTACCAACCGCGGGGCATGGCACTGTAGACGTCATGGTGGTTGTGGCAGGCGAGAGCAATCTGCTTGAGATTGTTCTTGCACTGGGTGCGGCGGGCTGCTTCACGAGCCTGCTGGACAGCGGGCAGGAGAAGAGCGACAAGGATCGCAATGATTGCGATCACGACCAGGAGTTCAATCAGCGTGAAACCACGCCGATTCGCAGCTTGCAGGCTGCTAGCAGACTTTCTCATCAGAAGAACCTCCAGCGACAAAAGAAAAAAACAACGCCATTAACGAACCGGCAACCAGCAAGTCATGGAACTTGCGGGTTGAAGTATTCGAGAATCAACGCAGAGCAGGCTTGGATGTCGCCATGGAGCGGGGTGCGTGAGCGCCCCAATCCGCTGGTAGTCCAAAGATCACATACACAACGATTGAAACAAGTGGAGCAAAAGTTGCACCGCGTTGCCGCAAATTCACGTTTGTTGTATGCGATCGGTGGGAGTTTGAACGAGAATCTTTGTTAATGCAAAACAAATGCTGGTCATACCTGCCAGAAATCTCGGAAAAAAGCTGACAGTTGGCTGATTTCCGAAGCTGGGGAAGATGTGCTGCACGGTGCTCTGCCTGGTTTTTCAGCAGACTTGCCGTTGTCGGAAACTCTGTTGTGTGACTTGAAGGTGTTTTTTTGATCAGGTGTCGAGTTCGAGACGTGGAGGCCGTTTTTTCTGGTTTCCGCAGTCTCCCGGTGTGGCTCCATCTTCCGCGAAAGAGAGGCCTGCGGGTAGACTCTGCGTGCGGCTGTTGCTTACCGAGAATGGATGCTCATATGAAGCGTTTGATCGTGCGTTCGCTGGCGGGGGTACTGGCGGTGTTGCTGCCTCTGGGTCAGCTCTGGTCATGTCCCTTCTGTCTGGCTCCTCCGCAGACATTTTCTGAGCAGTTTGTTCTGTCGGATTTTGTGGTTGTGGCGGAGCTGCTGCGGGTGGAGGCAGTGGGTGGTGGGCAGCCGGCTCGCAGTACACTGCGTGTGCGTGCGGTGCTGGCGGGTCGGGCGCAGGATTTGACGGCCTGTGGTCTGAAGTCCGGAGTTCAGATTGTGTATCCGGGTGAGGCTGTGGGTCAGTTGGGGGATTTGTTTTTGCTGTACGGCGATCGCGGGTTGCCGGCCGAGCCACCGTTGCTGCAGACGTTCAGTGGGGTTTCGGTTGATAACGTGGTTGTCTCGGGTTCCGGTTCCGGGGCAGCGGTGCCAGCGTCGGATTTGCTGGAGCCGGTGGACTGGACGGAGAATCTGGCGATCAGTGCGGTTTGTTTTGAGTATTTGCGGGGTTTGCCGGATCGATCGCGACCGGCGGCATTGCGATTGCCGTATTACGCGGGGCATCTGGAGTCTGCGGATGCGGAGGTTGCTGGCGATGCGTGGGCGGAGTTTGCGGGTGCGGCGTATGCGGATGTGAAGGCCAACCGTGGTCTGTATCAGCCGGCTCGATTGCGTCAGTGGATTGCGGATCCGCTGATGAGTCCTGAGCGTCTGGGATTGTATGGTTTGCTGCTGGGTTTGAGTGGCGATACGGGGGATGCGGAGTTTCTGCGGCAGCGGTTTCTGGATGCCGGAACGGGAGAGTTTCGGTTTGGTGCCGAGGGGTTGCTGGGTGGGTATCTGTTGTTGACGGGTGAGGCTGGTCTGGCGGAGGTGGAGCGTCAGTTTCTGGGTCCTGGTGGTCGTGACACGATGCGTCTGGCATTGGCGCAGTCGCTGGATTTTTTTCGCACGTATGAGCCGGGTGTGATTGGGAATGAGCATTCCAGTCGTTGTATGCGGCGACTGGCGGCGGGGTCCGTTGTGCGATTTACGGCGGTCACCAGTCTGGCTCGCTGGGGTGACTGGGAGTCTCTGCCGGAGCTGCTGCGAGTGGCGGAGGTGGAGCTGGGGCCGATTCGTGCGGTGGGTGCGGGGTCTGTGGAGGGTGTGCGGGGTCGTGAGCAGCGGTTGTCGGGTGTGCGGCCGATTGTGGAGTTTGCGGAGCAGTGTGTGCGAGCGGGTGTGAGTGCGGAGCAGGTGGAGCGAGCGGAGCAGTTTCTGCGGCGGGTGCGGTCGGATTATCCGGAGTTGCAGAAGGTGTCTGAGCCGGAATTCCAGGCTCCCCAGTGATTTCCTCCGTGGAATCCCGATTTCCCTCGGAATCCGGTGGCATGCCGGCAAATTTCCGGTTCTACTTCGGGGATTGGTGGCGGGGTTTTCTGCTGCTTTGCGGGAGTGGAACAGCATGGGTGTGGTGGACTGTTCATTGGCGGGTGTGTGCGGGCTGTGGCGGCGGCTGTTTGCAGTGGCACTGCTGTTGAGTGCGTCGTTATCCATTCCCGTTTCTGCTCAGGATCCTCAGTTGCGTTTTGGCTCGGACGTGCCTCGTGAGGTGGAGCAGATTTACGAGCGTGGATTGAAGTGGCTGGCGTCCAATCAGGCGGCGGAGGGCCATTGGGAGGGTGGCGACAGTGGTCCGGGTGTGACGGGCATGTGTGTGATGGCTTTTCTGGCCAGTGGTGAGGATCCGAATTTTGGTCCTTACCGTGAGCCGCTGCGGCGGGCGGTTCGCAGCATGATTCTCAGTCAGTCCGGCGAGACGGGATTTTTTGCAACGAACATGGGTCATGGCAGCATGTATCACCATGGTTTTGCGTGTCTGGCATTGAGTGAGGTGTATGGTGTGCTGGACGAGTCCACTCTGTGGGCGGGTGCGGAGTCTGCGGGTGGTGTAGCTGGAGCGGTGGGTCAGCAGGGTCAGCGTCGTTCGGTGGGTCAGGCGCTGGATCTGGCGGTGCGTGCTTCGGTGACATCTCAGAAGAACAATCCGTTTCATGCGTGGCGGTATTCGCCGGATGCGGCGGATGCGGACACTTCGGTGTCGGGTGCGGTTCTGATGGGGTTGCTGGCGGCGCGGAATGCGGGGATTCGGGTGCCGGACGAGGCGGTGGATCAGGCGATTGACTATTTTCGGTCGATGACCACGAATCGTGGTGAGGTTGGCTATTCGGGGATTGGTGGTGGCGGGACGGCCAACATCAAGGCGATTTCGACTCTGGTTTATGCGATCAGTCGCCGGAAGGATCTGCAGGAGTATCAGGCGGTGCTGGGAAGAATTACGGCTGATCTGGAGCATCAGGAGTACAGTTATCCCGAGTACTATCGTTACTACATGGCTCAGGCGTTGTTTCAGGGTGATTTTGATTCGTGGCAGAAGTGGAATCGTCGGACGGCGAAGGAGCTGAAGGAGCTGCAGGGAGAGGACGGCAGTTTTGAGAGCAACCATGGTTCTGCGTATGGCACTGCGATGTCACTGCTGGCGATGGCGTTGAATTACCGATTCCTGCCGATTTACGAACGCTGACCTGTGGGGTGCGGTGTGCCATGAGCATGTTTACGACAACCGGACTGCTGACAGTGGTGTGGCTGTATGCGGCTGCCGGTGCAGTGGTTGTTGCGGGTGAGGTACCGTCATTTCGGAACGAGGTGATGGCGGTGCTGTCGCGTGCGGGCTGCAGTCTGGGGACGTGTCATGGGAACCAGAATGGCAAGGGTGGTCTGCGTTTGTCGCTGCGGGGTCAGGACCCGGATCTGGATTATGTGACATTGACGCGTTCTCTGGGTGCTCGTCGTGTCAACGTGCAGCAGCCGGAGGAGAGTCTGCTGCTGCGAAAGCCACTGATGCAGGTCCCTCACGAGGGTGGTCGTCGGTTTGGTGTGGAGTCTCTGGAGTATCGTGTGCTGCGGGACTGGATAGCGGCTGGTATGCCGCGTGACGGGTCGTCGGGTTTGGGCGTGGTGCGTCTGGAGCGCTTGCTGGTTGAGCCCTCTGTGGCGACTCTGGTGGGCGAGCAGCGGACGCAGAGGTTGACGGCGACGGCTGAGTTTTCGGACGGGACGCGGCGGGTGGTGAATGATCTGGCGGTGTTTGAGTCATCGCATGCGGGTGTGGGTGTGAGTGCGGCGGGTGAGGTGGATTTTGGAGAGGTGATGGGGGTGCGGCAGACGACGGTGACGGTGCGTTATCTGGATCAGCAGCAGGTGTCGCGAGTGGAGTATCTGCGGGGGGTGGCGGATTTTCGGTTTGAGGCTCCGGCGGCGGTGAATGCGATTGACGAAGCGGTTTTCGCTCAGTTGCGGCGACTGCAGGTGAATCCGGCGAAGCTGTGCAGTGACGAGGTGTTTGTGCGGCGTCTGTATCTGGATTTGACGGGTCTGTTGCCGACTCGGCAGCAGACTGCGGCATTTCTGGGTTCGCCGGCAGTGGATCGTCGAGCGCGGCTGATTGACGAGTTGCTGGAGTCTGAGGAGTTTGTGGATTTTCAGACACTGCGGTGGGCTGATCTGCTGCGTGTTGAGGACAAGACGCTGGATGCGAAGGGTGTTGCGGTTTTTCATCGGTGGATTCGGGACGGCGTGTCAGCGGATCGTCCGCTGAATGAGTTTGCGGCGTCTGTGATTGGAGCGCGGGGCAGCACGTACACGGAGCCGGCGGCCAATTTCTATCGGGCTTTGCGGACTCCGGAGGAGCGATCGGAGTCTGCGGCGCAGGTATTTCTGGGTGTGCGGCTGCAGTGTGCGCGGTGTCACAATCATCCGTTTGATCGCTGGACGCAGGACGATTATTACGGCTGGACGAATTTCTTTGCGCGGGTGGATTACAAGGTACTGGAGAATCGGCGGCGGGACATTAATGACAAGCATGAGTTTGATGGTGAGCAGGTCGTGTTCATGAAGGCTCATGGTGACGTAAGGAATCCGCGGACGGGGGAGCGAGCGGGTCTGCGATTTCCGGGTGCAGCGGATCAGCAGTTGTCGGCACTGGCGGGTGGTGAGGGTGTGGATCGGTTGCTGGTGCTGTCGGGATGGCTGGGGTCGGCGAGCAACGAGCGTTTTGCGGCGACGCAGGCGAATCGCATCTGGCAGCAGTTGATGGGTCAGGGTGTGGTGGATCCGATTGATGATTTTCGTGGTACGAATCCGCCTTCGAATCCGGAGCTGCTGGAGGTTCTGGTGCGGGAATTTCGGGCGGGCGGAATGCGAGTCCAGCCGTTGATGCGGCTGATTCTGAATTCGGCGGTGTGGCAGTTATCATCGGAGTCCGGTGCGGCAGCGGAGGTCTCGGATGCGGATGCGGCCCCCCTGTTTGCTCGTGCGATTCCGCGACGTTTGACTGCGGAGCAGTTACTGGATGGGATTGGAGTGGTGCTGGGCGTATCGCCGCGGTTTGGCGGTCAGCCTGCGGGTGTGCGAGCGGTGCAGTTGGCGGGAGTTCGTGGCGGAGGTCATCGTTACAGTCGTCCGGAGTCGGGAGATCGGTTTCTGTCGCTGTTTGGCAAGCCTGGCCGGATTCAGACGTGTGAGTGTGAGCGGCTGGGTGAGACGACGCTGGCGCAGACGATGGAAATGGTGAGCGGGGTGGTGGTGTCGGAGCTGCTGGGTCGTGCGGACAACTGCATCAGTGAGTCTGTGCGGTCCGGGGAGTCGACGGAGGTTTTTGTGGAGTCGCTGTGGTGGCGGGCATTGTGTCGTCCGCCTGCAGCGGCGGAGTTGCAGGCGATGGTGCGGCATGTGGCTGGTCAGCCGGACCGTCGTCGGGGTCTGGAGGACGTGGTCTGGGCGGTGCTGAATTCGAATGAATTTCTGCTGCGGCAGTGAGTGTGTGAATGTGTGAGGGTGTCAGGATGAGTGGATTACTGTCGAGGATTGGTCAGTTTCAGCGGCGGGATCTGTTGCGGGCGTATGGTCCGGGTCTGCTGGGTCTGACGCTGCCGCGATGGCTGCGGGCGGACGATGGGTCTGCGGGGCAGTCTGAGTCGGGGTTGCGTGCGCGGGCGAAGTCTGTGATTTTTCTGTTTCAGTGGGGCGGTCCCAGTCATGTCGATACGTTTGACATGAAGTTGCAGGCGCCGGCTGGTTATCGTTCGCTATTCAGTCCGATTGCCAGTTCGGTGCCTGGTCTGCCGGTGTGCGAGCATTTGCCGGAGACGGCGAAGGTGCTGCATCATTTTGCGCAGATCCGGACGGTGCATCACACGATGAACAATCACAATTCCGCGGGCTATACGGCGCTGACTGGTTATGAGCCGCCGATTGATGATCAGCGTCTGCGGGAATCTCTGGATCTGTTTCCGGGTTATGGTTCGGTGGTGTCTGCGACGGTGTCGGGTGCCAGTGATCTGCCGACATCGGTGTCGTATCCGTATCAGATAGCGGACGGCAGTACGACTCCGGGACAGCGTGCCAGTTTTCTGGGGAAGCAGCATGATCCGCTGTTCTTTCAGGATGACCCGAATGATCCGGCATTTCGGCTGACGCAGTTGAGTCTTCCGCAGGGGGTGTCGCTGGATCGACTGGGCAGTCGCCGTGGTCTGCAGCAACTGATCAATTCGCAGTCGCGTGAGCTGGACCGATCGGCGGTGGCTGAGGGTCTGGGTGCGTATTATCAGCGATCACTGGAGCTGTTGAATTCGGATCGAGTGCGGCGGGCATTTGATCTTTCGAGCGAGCCGGAGGTGTTGCGGGAGGCGTACGGTCGGACGACCTATGGTCAGAGCTGTCTGTTGGCGCGGCGTCTGGTGGAACATGGTGTTAAGTTTGTGACTGTCTATTTTGCTCCGAGTATTGGCGGCCGCAGCAGGACGGATGGTGGCTGGGATACGCATGGTTTCGATAATACTCGAATGTACGAGATTCTGCCGGAGTGGCATTTGCCGGTAACGGATCGCACGTTGCCGACGCTGATCCGTGATCTGAGTGAGCGTGGTCTGCTGGAGGAGACGCTGGTGGTGTGGATGGGTGAATTCGGCAGGACACCGAAGATCAACGACAGCATCAGTCGGGATCACTGGCCGAAGTGTTATACGGTGCTGCTGGCTGGAGGTGGAGTGCGTGGTGGAGCGGTCTACGGGGCTTCGGACCGTTACGGTGCGGTGCCGGATCGGGAGGCGGTGACGATCGGGGATCTGGCAGCGACGATGTATTACGCGCTGGGCATCGATCATACTCGGGAAGTTCATGACAATCTGAATCGGCCGCTGCCGTTGGCTCGTGGTCGTGCGGTGGCGGAGATTTTCGGCTGAGAATTCCGGGCAGTGTGGTTGGGTGTGGGGGAGGAGCGGGCGATGTGTGAGCGAATCCGGCAGCTGGTGATTGTGTGGTGTGTTCTGAGTATTCCGGGGATGGCTCAGGAGCCGCTGGTATCAGCGGATACGGAGCCTGTGGCGGAGTGGCGTTTTGATGAGGGGTCTGGTGGTCTGGCGAGTTCACTGGGGGGCTGGCGACCGGCGGACGTGCAGGGTGTTCCGGTGCTGCAGTCAGCCGGGCCCAGACCTCCTGAGTTTCCCGATTTTCCCCCGGACAATTGCGGGTTGCAGCTGGATGGTCGTTCGTGGCTGCAGTTTGCGGATGACGGCAGTGGTCGGTTGAACTTTGCGAAGGGAGAGGCGATCAGTCTGGAGGCGTGGGTCCGGACATCGGTGCTGAAGGATGGCCAGCAGGTGTATCTGATCGGGAAGGGTCGTACAGGTCGTGCGGGGACGAGGAAGGAGAATCAGAGCTGGGCTTTGCGACTGCGGGGGATGGGTGGTACAGCGCGGGTCAGTTTTCTGTTTCGCTCAGCGGATGTGCCGGCGGGTGTGAGTGCTGATGGTGAGGAGGTGGCGGCGGTTGCGGGTGAGCTGCATCGCTGGAATTCCAGTCTGGGTTTTGCGGCGGATGGTGAGTGGCATCATGTGGCGGTGTCATTTCGATTTGGCAGCAGTGAGTCTCCTGTGGCGTGGGTTGACGGCGAGCCGACGGATGGATCGTGGGATCTGGGTGGCCGGACCAGTTCGCGATTACCTTATGTGGACGACGATCAGGTCTGGATTGGATCGTCGATGGGTGGAAATCCGGAGAGCAGTTTTCAGGGTGTGCTGGATGGTGTTGCGGTCTGGCGACGGGTGCTGACGGATGCGGATGTGGCGCGGCGCTGGCGGACGACGCGGCGGTCGGTATCGCTGCCGGAGCTGGCGGTGGAGCAGTTGCCGCGGGGTGCGGTGAGTGTGGATGTGCGGGAGTATGTGAAGCAGTCGGATCCGTGGAATCGCGAGCGGACCAGAATTACGGCGCGCTGGGAGCAGCCGATGATGGCTTTGTCGCGACTGCCGCGAAAGTACATCGACGGTGGATTGATTGGTGACCGCAGTAATCCGTGTGTGGTGCGTCTGCGTACGGTGGTGAGTACGGAGGAGCTGCAGACGCGGGTGCTGCTGCGGGCGCGCAGTGCGGCGCGTCTGCTGATTGATGGGAGTGAGGTGGCGAAGCTGAATCTGCTGCCTTATGCGTCTGATGGCCATCAGGAGGTGCCGGTGCCGCCGGAGCCGCTGTATCCGGGGATGCATCCGGTGCAGGCAGGTGATCAGGAGGTGACGGTTGAGGTTTCACTGGCGTCCGGCGAGCATGTGTTTGAGCTGGAGGCTCTGGCAGGCGGCAAAAGCATGCGTGTGGAGCTGGGTGAAACGGTGGTGGCCGTGGGTTCCCCGGAGCGGGGTTTTGAGGTGCTGTCAGCGGGTGTGGAGCGGTATGGTCTGGACGAGTCGGGGTGGCGTCGGCTGTTGTCCGAGCAGCAGCAGTTGCTGGTGCTGCTGGAATCCGCCGAGCGGGCTCGGCAGGGTGCCCAGGAGTCAGCCTACTGGACGGCTCGGCATGCGCTGGTGCGTGACGTGGTTGGGGCCGATGCGGCCGGGATTGGTCCTGCTGACGTGGATCGGCTGCTGTTGAAGACACTGGCTGCTGAGGGATTGCAGCCGCGTCCGCTGGTGGATGATCTGACGTTTCTGCGGCGTCTGGCTTTGAGTACGGTGGGGGTGATTCCGACTCCGGAGGAGCGCCGGTGGTTTTTGTCGCAGCCGTCAGAGCGGCGACGGGAGCTGGCTGTGGATCGGTATCTGGCGGATGCGCGATGGGCGGATCACTGGGTATCGTACTGGCAGGACGTGCTGGCGGAGAATCCCGGGATTCTGAAACCGGAGCTGAACAATACGGGTCCGTTTCGCTGGTGGATTTACGAGTCATTTCTGGACAATCGTCCGACGGATCGTTTTGCGACGGAACTGGTGATGATGCGGGGCAGTCGTCTGGGTGGCGGTCCTGCGGGATTTGCGATGGCATCGCAGAATGACGTGCCGCTGGCTGAGCGTTCGATCGTGCTGGGTGCGGCGTTTGGTGCGCGGAATCTGAAATGTGCGCGGTGTCATGATTCACCGGTGAACGAGGTTTCACAGAAGCAGTTGTTTGAGATGGCGGCGCTGTTGAATCGCGGGGCGATCAGTATTCCGGCGACCAGCAGTGTGCCGAAGGGTCCGGATGGTCAGCGGAATGGGCGTGTGACGGTCAGTATTGAGCCGGGAACAGCGGTGAATCCGGCGTGGACATTCCGTGCGGGTGCGGGGGCAGTCGATCCGTTGTGGTCGCAGCTGTTGCGGGACCGTGGGGATTCACGGGAGCAACTGGCGCTGCATCTGACTCATCCTGTGACATCGGATTTTGCGAAGGTGATGGTCAATCGGCTCTGGTCGCAATTGTTTGGTCAGGGATTGCAGCGAGATCAGGATGACTGGTCTGTTGGTCGTTCGGTGCATGGTGAGCTGCTGGAGTTGCTGGGTCGTCAGCACATGGCGGTGGGATATGACCTGAAGTCGACGGCTCGGCTGTTGTTGCTGACGGATGCGTGGCAGCGTGAGTCTGCCCCCGAGGACGCTCCGGTGGCGCGTCTGTTCGGGGCGGTGACATTGCGGCGGATGACGGCTGAGCAGCTGGTGGATTCGCTGTATGCGGCAGTGGGGAAGGGGTTTGATGCGGAGCTGTTGACGCTGGATCCGGAGGGTCGTCGTCCGGATGATTCGTTTTTGAATCTGGGTCAGCCGCAGCGTGCGTGGCAACTGTGTTCGCTGTCGAATGAGCGTGATCGTCCGGCGCTGGCGCTGCCGGTGGCTCAGAGTCTGGTGGATCTGCTGACAGTATTTGGCTGGCGAGATTCGCGTCCGCACGGTTTGTCGGTGCGTGATGATCAGGCGACCGTGCTGCAGCCACTGACGCTGGCGAACGGCAATGCGAGTCATCGGCTGGTGCAGTTCAGTGACAATTCGGCGGCGACGGAAGCTGCGGTGGTGGCGGAGAGTCCGGAGGAGCTGGTGCAGGAGCTGTTTCGGCGACTGTTGACGCGGGAGCCGAGTGTTGCGGAGGTGGAGGGGCTGGCGAGTGAGTTACGGGCAGGATTTGCGGATCGGCTGGTGCCGGGAGCGGTGAAGCGTTTGCCGCAATTACGGCGGAATTCGGTGAGCTGGTCGAATCATCTGAATTCTGAGGCGACGCGGCAGAAGCAGCAGCAGGAAGAGTCTGCCCGGGAGGGTGATCCGCCGACGGAGCGGTTGCGGGAGGACTGGCGTCTGGTGGCCGAGGATGTGGTTTGGGTGCTGTTGAATTCTCCGGAGTTTGCGTTTGTGCAGTGATGCGAACAGTGGCGGGCGCCGTGGTGAGGATCAGTGACCGAGGGCGGCGGCGATGCGGGCATTGAGTGTTTCGATTGCCGGCAGATTTTCGGTGATCCAGGGCAGGCAGAGGTGGGCGTGGGTTCGGCTGGGTTCCACGAAGGCTTCGTGCATGGGTCGGACTGTCTGTTCGTACTGAGTGGCGACGGACTGCAGTGAGCGACCTCGTTCGCGGGTATCGCGGAGGGTGCGTCTGAGCAGTCGCAGGTCGGCGGGAGTATCGATGAAGATGCGCAGCTGCAGTTTGTCGCGGAGTGCGGGTACTGCGAACAGCAGAATCCCTTCCAGCAGAATGACGGGGGCGGGGTGGACGATTTGGGTGTGTGCGAGTCTGCGGTGTGTGGCGTAATCGTAGACGGGCTGCTGGATGGGATTGCCCAGCAGGAGTTGATCAAGGTGCAGCATGAGCAGGCTGTTTTCGAGTGAGTCGGGGTGATCCCAGTTTCCGCTGCCATCGGGTAATCGGGGCAGTGCAGGAAGATCATGGTACCAGGAGTCGTGTGTCAGTCGGCAGATGTGCTGTTTCCAGGGTCCGGAGCAGAGGTGATCGGCGACAGTGGATTTGCCGGAACCGGAGCCGCCGGCGATTCCGATCAGCAGTTGTGGTCTGGGCATCAGTGGGCGACTTTCGGTTTTTGCTGCAGTGGTGTTACACTGACGAGTGGTGGTTTGGGGGGGAGATTTTCAGCTTATTGGGGGTTGGACGGATGGCCAAGGCGCATGGGGCGAAATTCGTGGAGATTGTGGATCGTGCGAGGCGGGAGATTCGGGAGTGTACGATTGAGGAGATGCGTGCGCGGCGTGCGGCGGGTGATGAGTTTCTGCTGCTGGATGTGCGAGAGGAGAGCGAGTATGCGGCGGGTCGAATTCCCGGAGCGCGGCATCTGGGGAAGGGAGTGATCGAGCGGGACATCGAGGAGGTGGTCCCGGACCCGGCGACACCGCTGGTGCTGTACTGTGGCGGTGGATATCGGTCGGCGCTGGCGGCACTGAATCTGCAGTTGATGGGCTATACGTCCGTCATCTCGATGGACGGAGGTTTTCGTGGCTGGAAGGACCGTGGTCTGGAGATTGAGGTGTGATTACGACTACAGGTTGAAGTCCTGATCGCTCATGGGGCTGTAGTTTTCGAATCGCATGAATTCCTTGCGCCAGGTGAGTCGGATGATACCGGTGGGTCCGCTGCGGTGTTTGGCGACGATGATTTCGGCTTCGCCTGGTCGATCTTCGGGGTCATAGGCATCGGGTCGATGGAGGAACATGACCATGTCGGCATCCTGTTCGATGGCACCGCTTTCGCGGAGGTCGGCGAGTCGAGGTCGTTTATCTTCGCGTAATTCGACGCCGCGGTTCAGCTGAGCGAGTGCCACAACGGGGACTCGCAGTTCCTTGGCGAGGAATTTCAGTCGTCGGGAGATGCCGGCGATCTGCTGTTCGCGGGGTGCATTTTTATCTTCCGGCTCGATGAGCTGGAGGTAGTCGATGATGATGATTCCGAGGGTTGATCGGCGGTGCAGTCGTCGTGCGAGTGCGGCGACCTGCGTCATGGTGCGTCCGGGTTTGTCATCGATGAACAGTGGCAGTCGTGCGAGGTCATCTGAGGCTTTGACGAGCTGCATGTGCTGATCTTCGCTGAGGTTACCTGCGCGGAGATCATGTCCGTTGATTTTGGCGGTGATGGCGAGGAATCGTTCGGCCAGTTCGAGGTTGGACTGTTCGAGGCTGAAGAGCAGAACGCCTTTGCCTGATTTGCGAGCGACGGCTTCGGCGATGTTGCAGACGAGAGCCGTTTTGCCCATGGAGGGGCGTGCGGCGAGGATGATCAGTTCGGTGGCCTGGAACCCGGTGGTTTGTTCATCGAGGTCGCGGAATCCGGTGGTGATACCGGTGACATCGCCGGTTTTGCGAAGTCTTTCATCGATGCGATTGAAGGCATCCATGAGGATATCGCTGATGGCGATGCTGGCGTTGCCGCCCTGTTCTTCGACAATACTGAAGACTCGCCGTTCAGCACTCTGCAGCAGGGATTCGACGTCATCGGCGGCATTGTAGCAGTCGGCGAGAATTTCTGTGCAGGCGTAGATCAGGCTGCGCTGCATCCATTTGTCGCGAACGATATCGGCGTAGTAGCGGACGTGTGCAGCGTGTGGGACGGTTTCGAGGATTTCAGCGAGGTATGCGGGTCCACCGACGGCTTCAAGTTCACTGCGGCGGATCAGCTCTTCAGCGAGTGTGATGGCGTCGATGCCGCGGATGCCGGCTTCGTAGAGTTTGTGTATGGCGGCGTAGATTTTCTGGTGGGCATCGCTGTAGAAGTGTTCGGCTTTGAGGGATTCGCCGACTTCGTCGATGGCTTCGTTCATGAGCAGGATGCTGCCGAGGACGCTTTTTTCCGCGTCGAGGTTCTGCGGTGGCAGCCGCAATTTGTCTTCGGCCGGCGTCTGCCGGGACTCTGAATTGTCTTTGCGGCGGGAGCGTCTGGGACGAGAATCGCCGGAGTTATCAGAGGACATGGGAGTGTGCCGTCAGAGTGTGAAAAATCCTCAGGCAGTGGGCTGCCTGAGGATTCAGGTGTTCAGCAGCAGCTCTGCAGAAGAGCAGTGTTCTGCTGTTGGAGTGGCAGGGGAATGTATCAGCCGCTGGTGGCGGAGGGCACGACCCAGACCTTGACTTCGGACTGTACTTTTTCGTGGAACTTGAGTTTCACGGTGTACATACCCAGTTCTTTGATCGGACCTTCCAGCCGCACGTGTTCGGCTTCGACAGCGTGTCCGGCTGCTTTGAGTGCTTCGCTGATGTCGCGGGCAACGACGGAACCGTAGAGGTGATTGTCGGCTGTGGCGTGAGCTTCGATGGTGGCGCTGTATTTGCTGACAGCTTCGGCGACTTTCTGCAGCTGCTTGATGCGGCTGACTTCGAGCGCGGCCAGCTTTTCGCGGTGCTTTTCCACCATGCGTTTGTTGTGTTGTGTGGCGACGGTGGCTTTGCCCTGAGGCAGCAGGTAATTGCGGGCGTAGCCCGGCTTGACCTTGACGATATCGCCGCGTTTGCCGAGGTTTTCGACATCGTGAACGAGCAGCACTTCCACGTTGCGGGAAGAAGGAGCAGTAGTACCAGCCATTGCAAAGGATCCTTGGTTCAGAATGCCTCCCGCCCAGGTGGCTGGAGGGCTGTCAAACTACAGAGTTTTCTGATCAGAATGGAACGTCGTCAGAGCCTGATGGCATATCGTCATAGAAGGTCTGTTCGGGCCCGCGTCCGCTGTCGGCTGCGGCAAACCCATCAGCAGCAGGTTGGGGTCGGTACGGCTGTCCGCCGCCTGATCGCTGAGCACCACCGCCACCAGCGCCACCGCCACCACCGCCGGCCGCGTCACCGCGTCCGCCGAGCAGTTGCATGCCGTCAGCAACGACCTTGAGTTTGGAGCGTTTTTGTCCGGTCTCTTTGTCGTCCCACTTATCCTGCTGCAACCGACCTTCGATCAGGACCGGGCGTCCCTTCGCGAGGTACTCGCCGGCAATCTCTGCAGTGCGACCCCACAGAGTGATGTCGATAAACGACACTTCCTCGCGACGTTCGTTGGAGCGTTTGTCGGTGTAGTTGTGATTGATGGCCAGCGTGATGTCGCAGACTGCCGTGCCCCCGGTGGTGTACCGCACCTCGGGGTCACGAGTCAGGTTGCCCATCAGAATGACTTTGTTGAACGAGGCCATGGGAGGACTCCGTAATCACGCTGAGAAGGATCAGCAGCACAGGACGACAGCGAGTGGATTACTCGACGTCCGGAGCAGGTGCTTCCTGCTGAGCCGGCACTGCGCCGGTCAGAGCACTGACGTTGGCATCAAAGATGCTTTGCGGGTGACGAATGACCATGTGTCGCACGATGGTTTCGCTGAGTTGTGACTGGCGAACCAGCGTTTTCATGCCTGAACCGGGCATTGTGAACATCACAATGTAGTGCAGGCCTTTCTTCATGCCGTTGATCTCGTAGGCCAGTTTGCCGTCGGCCCACGGGCGATGCGCGACAACTTCAGCGCCCGCCCTTTTCAGGACGTTCATGATGTCGTTGATAACGCTGTCCGAGTCAGTCGCAAATTTGCCACTGTCGACCAGAAACATGCCTTCGTAATTATGCGGCTTCACGACTTTTTGCACTGCGACAGTCACGGAACTGCTGCTCCCTGTTAAAACACCCGGTGACGAATCAACGGAATCGAATTGAAGTTCATGTTTCGGTCAACCTGTTGTACCGATTCATGACCTCCGTCAGCCCCTTGCTGACCCAGACCTGGACCGAATCTGCGGAGCTGGCGAGCGATTGCTGCACCTGCTGCCGTTGATCTGACCGGAACTTTGCCAGCACCCAGTTCACCGGATCCATCTGATCCGGCGGACGACCGATCCCCACTCTGAGCCTTGGAACCTGTTCGGTGCCGAGGCGCTGCAGGATGTCGGCCAGCCCCTTCTGGCCTCCGGAAGAACCGCCGGCACGCCAGCGGAGTCTGCCCAGAGGCAAATTCATGTCATCACAAACGACCACCAGGTCTTCAGGAGGAACCTGGAAGAACCGCAGCAGAGGCTGTACGCATTCGCCACTGCGGTTCATAAAGGTCAAAGGCTTAACGAGCAGAACCTTGTGTCCGTCCGTTGCAGCCTGCTGAATCTGTCCCTGAAATTTCTGTTGCGGTTTTTCTGCCTGCCACATCTGTGCCAGCAGATCCACCACATCAAACCCTATATTGTGCCGAGTTCCTGTGTACTGGGAACCCGGATTTCCCAAACCCACGACAACCTTCATTGGCCACCTTCACCGGCCACTCTGGTCGCTGTCAGCCGGCCTTGCGCGGATCATAAAGTTCAGCCACGACGGCGTCAGCCGCAGTCACCAGAACAGCGTGATCCGGCAGCAGCAGGTCTGATGCCTTGACGACGTCGCCGATCTTCATGGCGCCCACTTTGACCTGAATCGACTTCGGAATGCGGTAATCCGGACAATCCAGAGTGACGCGTTTCAGATTCTGCTTCAGGACGCCACCGTCCTTCAAACCCACCGGTTCGCCACGCAGGTCAACCACGACCTCCACCGTGGCGCGACCAGCCGGGTTGACTCGCCGCAGGTCGACGTGCAGAACTTTCGTGCTGAAGACGTCCCACTGCAGCTCCTGGACAACCGCCTTGTCCACAGCACCGTCCAGCTCGACATCCACGACAGAAGATCGAGTGGCGACGAGCTTTTCCACGACTTCGGAGCAGATCGAAACGGAAGCCCCGGGCTTGCCAAGACCATAGATGTTCGCAGGAACACGTCCAGCAGCACGGACCAGACGAGCACCCTTTGAGCCCGGCAACTGACGATGCTCAACCTTCAACAACAGATCTTCCGACATTGAAACAACCCCGAAAAAACCCGAATCAAATCCCGCTGAGTCCCCTGAGCGTTACCGATTCAGCCAACCAGAAGAGCACCCTGTAAAGCGGTGTAAATCGGCGATGTTCGGCTGTCACGCACAGAATTCCACAGCTTTTGTATTGAATTTTCGTCAGAGCCAGTGCGAACGCCGGAAACTGACAGATCCATTACCGAATCTGCTGTGCTGCAAGCGCGCATCAGGGCCCCGAAAGGCGAAACGGCTCAGCATATCGCCCAGGAATTGAAGCTTCAACAGAAGTTCCCCGAGTTTCGGGGAAATCGCAGACGTGGGCATCAAACCGGTGGCGGAAACCCGGAGGACATCCATCAAGGCAAGAGAGGTGTTCGCTTGTTCATTATGCGGCGTCCCGCAGCACGTCATCGATGACCTGCCGACGACGCAGGCGACGGCGGACGCGAGACATCCAGCGGTCATCGTCTTCCGTGGCCTCGCGAAAGAAGGAGCCGGCGAGCAGGCGGTAGAAGAACAGCAGCGTGAAGGCTCCGAACACCGCAGCAAAAAACCCCTTGAAGCTGATGGGGTCAATCGCCGCATCGCGCCAGAAAAACAGGGCTGTGCCGCAGCCGATTACGCTGCCACCGATGCCGATCAGCAGCGTCGAGACGGCACCGCCCGGATCGCGTCCGGGCATGATTGCCTTGGCGGCCAGCCCGGTCAGTGTGCCGAAGCCCACCCAGCGCAACAGTTCATTCACGCTGGAGCGCATGATTTCAATCAGCTCGGTCTCAGTCATCTGCCAGGGCCTCCTGCTGCCCGCAGTTTCCGCAATACCATGAGTTCTGCTGGTCTTTTAGCAGAAAACGGCGGGTGGTCAGCGCGAGCTGGTGCTGGCGTGTCGCAACTTCCGGAGCGAATGCGTGAAAGTGCGGGGAACTGCAGCAGAAACTGCCGTTCTCAGTCGGGCAGATGCTGAAAACGGGGGACGGATTGTCCGTCGACTGTGACGCATTCCTGGAACATGGTCAGAGGCCGGACCCAGAGGGAGCGGTCGCCGTAGTCGGTGCGGTAGACGACGAGGGACTCTTCCGTTTCTGAGTGCGTGGCGACTCCGAGGACAACGTAATCCCGTCCTTTATAGTGTCGGTAGCGTCCGGGGACGGGGTGTGGGGAGTGTCCGGGCTGGGCTGGCTGATTCACTGGTGTTGTACCGGAGTGCTGGCGGTTGGTGTGTTATTCGAGGAAGGGGTCGAACCCGGCCGGTGGAAGAGTTGCTGCGGGCGGGGATAGCGGCTGGCTGGCTGGTGCGTGAATCGGAGTGGATTCAGCGGTTGTGAAAGGGGTGGTTTCCTCAGCAGAGTCCTGTGGGCTGCGGACGAACTGCGTCAGCGCGGCGGCAGCCTGTTCAGCAACCTTCTGCAGCGCTGAGGTTGTGGCAGACGCGGGTTGATCTGTGGTGTGGGCCGGTGCGGCGGAGGCGGCGTCAGCGACGCGAAGTTGTCGAGCTTCTTCGAGCAGTGAGTGGGCTTGTTCTTCCAGCGAGGCAGTGACCTCTTCAAAGACGGGCAGGGTGCTGGTTTGCGGAGGCAGTCCGGATCGAGGAGCGGAGGGTGTCTCTGCTTTGGAATCTCCGAAGATGCGTTTTTCGATTTCTTCGGCCTGCTGGCGGATGAGTGCTGCGGCTGGGCTTTCCGGGGCATTTTCGGGGCGGGCGGGTTTGGCGGGAGTGG
>CAITYU010000384.1 GCA_903896675.1 uncultured Planctomycetaceae bacterium | reverse complement strand
TTGTACACGGGTGGTCTGACATTGGTGGGTGCAAATAACGGTCCGGAGCTGGACGGTATAGCGTGGTATGGTGGTAACAGCGGAGTGGGTTACGATCTTGCGGAGTCTCATGACGGGTCAGGCTGGCCAGAGAAGCAGTATGAATTTTCGGGATGTGGCAGTCGTCGAGTGAAGATGAAGGGATGCAATTCGTGGGGATTGTATGACATGCTTGGTAATGTGTGGGAGTGGTGTGGAGACTGGTACGGCGACTATGATGTGGAACAATCTGACGATCCGTTTGGTGCGTCGTCGGGTTCGGTTCGTGTGTTCCGTGGCGGCTGCTGGTTCAGCGACGCGCGGCTCGTGCGGGCCGCGTATCGGCTCAGGCTCGCCCCGGGTCTTGCTGGCGACAACCTGGGTTTCCGCCCCCTGAGTGCAGCGAGCCGTCCGGCCGAGTGATCAGGTAAGGCCGAACAAGCGAGTTCGTTTGGCGCAGCGGGTGGGGAACGGAGTGACCCCCCGCCGCCGAACGAAACGAGCGCCGTGAGGCCGGCGGGTGTGGCCTCTGAGCTGTTCCCAAAACCGAGCCGGCGCATCCCGCCCCTCCCCTCTCCGTAGCTCGGGCTTTCCAGCCCGAGCCCTGTCCGGCAGACACACGTGGCAGCTGATCGCTGCTGGCACCTTCTCACACACAAATGTTCTGTCCCTCAAGCCTCCCAGGCTATCGCGACCTGCATTCGTGCCCACTCGCAGCCATTCGTCGTTCAAACCGCCCCCGCACCCACCTCCCCGACGCGGTCCGCCTTGGAAAACACAAACCCATCCCGGGCGGCATCGATGAGAATTGTTTCCCCCGGCAAAAAGTTGCCCGCCAGCAGCTCGTTCGCCAGGGCATTCTGGATCCGCTGCTGAATCACCCGCTTCAGCGGTCGTGCCCCATAGGCTGGATCATAACCTTCGCTGGCCAGCAGCAGCTTTGCCGCATCCGTCACCTCCAGATGATACCCGTTCTTCTCCAGCATCCCGTCCAGTCGCTTCAGCTGCAGATCCACAATCTCCCGAATCTCCTCGCGTCCCAGCGGATGGAACACTATCACCTCGTCCACACGATTCAGAAACTCGGGCAGGAAGTGTTTCTGCAGAGCCTCCATCACGCGACGACGAATCTCCGATTCGTCCGCAGTACCCGACAACTGCTGAATGGCCTGACTGCCAATGTTGGACGTCATCACCACGATGGTGTTGGTGAAGTCGACAGTGCGCCCCTGACTGTCCGTCAGCCGGCCGTCGTCCAGCAGCTGCAGCAGGATGTTGAAGACATCCCGGTGAGCCTTTTCCACTTCGTCCAGCAAAATCACGCAGTACGGATTCCGCCGCACAGCCTCCGTCAGCCGGCCACCTTCCTCGTATCCAACGTATCCCGGAGGAGCTCCGATCAGCCGCGCCACACTGTGCTTCTCCATGAACTCGCTCATATCGATCCGCACCATGTTGCGCTCATCATCAAACATGAAGTGCGCCAGAGCCTTGCAGAGTTCCGTCTTGCCCACTCCCGTGGGACCAAGGAACATGAACGAACCGATCGGTCGGTTCGGGTCCTGCAGCCCGGATCGTGATCGCCGCACGGCATTCGAAACGGCTTCCACCGCCTCATGCTGATTGATCATCCGCCGATGGATCTCCCGCTCCATGTTCAGCAGCTTCTCACGCTCGCCCTGCATCATGCGGGCAACCGGGATGCCCGTCCACAGACTCACCACGCGGGCAATGTCCTCATCCGTGACCTCCTCACGCAGCAGGCGATTGTCCGAGTCCTGTTTCATTTCGGCAGAGCGGGCTTCTGCGGCGGCCAGCTGCTGCTCCGCCTCCTTCAGCTCCTGCTCCGTCCGCTGTGCCTCAACAAAGTCCTCGTTGCGCAGCGTCTGCTGGGCTCTTGAAAAGGCCTGCTGAAATGCGGTACGCAGCTTTTCTATGCGTTCCTTCAGCGGTCTGATGCCTGACAAAGCAGACTTCTCGGCCTCCCAGCGCGCCTTGAGCTGACTTGTCGACTCCTCACGGTCCGCAATCTGCCGACGCAGGTCCTGCAGACGCTCCTTCGCATCCGCACTGGTTTCCTTTTCCAGAGCTGCCGCCTCAATCTGCATCCGCGTGAGCTGCCGAGTCGCCTCGTCAATCTCCACCGGCATCGAATCAATCTCCATCCGCAGCCGACTGCCCGCCTCATCAACCAGGTCAATCGCCTTGTCCGGCAGAAACCGATCGTTGATGTAGCGATCTGACAGCGTTGCCGCAGCAATAATCGCGTCATCCGTGATCCGCACTCCGTGATGACTTTCGTACCGGTCCTTCAGCCCGCGGAGGATCGAAATCGTGTCTTCCACGTTCGGCTCCTGCACCGTCACCGGCTGGAACCGCCGCTCCAGGGCCGGATCCTTTTCAATGTGCTTGCGATACTCATCCAGAGTCGTTGCGCCAACGCAGTGCAGCTCACCGCGGGCCAGAGCAGGTTTCAGCAGATTGGATGCGTCCATCGCACCCTCGGCATTCCCCGCGCCCACCACAGTGTGCAGCTCGTCAATGAACATAATGATCTGACCGTTCGATGACTGCACCTCCTTCAGCACCGCCTTCAGACGATCCTCGAATTCACCCCGATACTTCGCACCCGCCACCAGGGCGCCCATGTCCAGGGCAAAAACTCGCTTGTTCTTCAGGTTCTGTGGTACGTCGCCCAGCACAATCCGATGCGCCAGGCCCTCCACAATCGCCGTCTTCCCCACACCCGGCTCGCCAATCAGCACCGGATTGTTCTTGCGGCGACGGGACAGCACCTGGATCACTCGGCGAATCTCCGTGTCCCGGCCAATCACCGGGTCCACCTTGCCCTGTCGAGCCAGCTCGACAAGATCCTTGCCGTACTTTTCCAGCGCCTGAAATTTCTCTTCCGGATTCTGATCCTGCACGGTCTGTCCTCCCCGAATGCCCTTCACCGCCTCCAGCAGATCACGCTCCTCAACACCACTCAGCGACAACAGCCGCTTCGCCTGATCTTCCACCTGCGACAATGCCAGCAGCAAATGCTCCGTCGACGTGTACTCGTCGCCCATCACGTCAGCCTGCTTCTTCGCCGCATTCAGCACCTTCATCGCCTCAGGACCGGCACCCACCGCCTCACCCGCAGAGCTCGACTGAGGCAAACGCCCCATCTCGCCATCCACCAGCTGCTGCAGACGAACAACATTCACACCCAGCTTCTGCAGCAATGGACTCACCAGCCCGTCCTGCTCCTGCAGCAGGCTCTTCAGCAAATGCAGCGGACGCACAAATCGGTGCTGACGCTGCTCCACATGCTCCTGCGCACGCTGTATCGCCTCGCCCGCCTTCACCGTCAGTTTTCGAGGATCAAAGGCCATCGCTGCACCCCTCCCGCTGGACATCGTATGCACACCACACCACGCCAACTTCACCCAAGCGAATACCGTTCCAATTCAAAAAAACAGAGTTTTTCAGACCCCGTAAATCATAAAGTGCCATATTGGCACCACACTCCGGCGGGCAGGCAAATTTCGCGGGTGCCAATGTGGCATGCCTGGTGTCGTGGTCTCCGGCTGCTGCTCCGCTGCAGAATCCCGATATTCTGCACGTCCGTCCGCCGGACTTCCCGCCGACAACAACCCGCACATCCATCACCAGATTCCCCGTGTCGGCGTTCGTCCGCGCGGTATTTTTTCCGGGCTGTGCACATTTACCGCACAATCCCCCGGCTCTGCTGTCACACCCACTGGAACTCCTGTCTCATGGCCCCTGCAGGTCTCTTCCCCATCGGTCTTGTCGGCTGCGGCACGGTTGGTACCGGAGTTGTGCGGATTCTGCAGAGTTCCGCGGACCTGCTGGCGGCCCAGGCCGGTCAGTCGCTGACGCTGCGGCACGTGGTCGTTCGTGATCTCACCCGCGCACGTGACGTCGACCTGTCCGGCTATGCTGTCTCGGACAGCCTCGAGGCCCTCATCGCCGACCCTTCGGTACAAGCCGTGGTGCATGTGGTTGGCGGGGTCGAAGGGCCGCGTCAGGACATTGTTCGCCTGCTGCAGTCCGGCAAGGACGTCATCACCGCCAACAAGGCCCTGCTGTGTGCCCACGGCGACGAACTGTTTGAACTGGCTCGCAGTCTGGGCCGCACGATTGGCTTCGAAGCCGCGGTCGCCGGTGGGATTCCAATCATTTCCACGGTCTGCACGGCACTGACGGCCAACCGCATTCTTGCCATCGAAGCCATCCTGAACG
>CAITYU010000383.1 GCA_903896675.1 uncultured Planctomycetaceae bacterium | reverse complement strand
GGTTCCCGTGGCTGGGTTTCATTGCCACGATGCAGAACTCGAATTTCCCGGGGTTTTCCCTGAGTTGCGATGAAGTTGCCCTGAGTACTGAAGTGGGTGGCAGCGGCATACACCATGCGACCGGCCGGCAGCGCGGCCAGTTGACTGTCCGCACTGTTGATGGCGGCGGTCAGTTCGTCCAGTTTCTGCTGTCGCTCAGTGGTCATCAGCGAGGACATCAGTTGTGTGAGTTCCCGGGATGCCGCAGCCAACTGCTGTTCGGCGGCCGGATCCGCAGCTGTCGGCCAGTTGCCGTCGACAAGATTGGCCTTACCCCAGCGAACGGGTGCTTCGATGGAATCAAGGGCCGTGACGGCAGCTCCGCCGGCAGCATTGCTGCCATCAGCCAGCAGAGCTTCCAGTTCGGCCAGCGCGAAAATGTAATCAGACGACCTTTTCACCAGTCGTGTGGCAGTCACACGAATCAACTGCACGGGCTGATTCACCGCAGCGGTAACCGGCAGCAGACCGGGATTCGGAAAATCGGTCGCGGTCTGATCGAGTACAGTGTTCCACTGGACGTCGGTGTTCGGCTGCGGCGACTGAGCCACCTCGACACGAAACCTGACGGGGAATCCGAAACCGGACCCGATACCGGCAAATTCGTCATGACAGGGATGCAGGACAATCTGCTGTACCGGACGCGGGCTGCCCAGATCAACCTGCACCCATTTGGCGGCTGAGTCAGTTCCCTCGACTGTGCTGTGGTAGCCGAATTCCGGTTTTTTCGGTGCCACGAGGGCTTTGGGCTTCAGTTGCGCCACCTGCTGCTCCAGTTCGGTCAGACGCGGTCCGCCGGCTGTGCGAAGATCCGCCTGCAGTTGATCGCGTTCCTGCTGTGCCCTGCTGCGAGCCGTCTGCAGTTGTGTCCGCTGCTGTTCCACCTGCGGGTCCGTATCCCACGGGCGTTCGGCACGGTCCACCGCGGCGAAGACAGCCTGCAGGCCGTAATAATGCTGCTGTGTGAACGGATCAAATTTGTGATTGTGGCAGCGCGCACACTGGACCGTCAGGCTGCAGAACGCGTTCAGGGTTCCCACCACCATGTCGTCGCGATCGATGTTGCGAGCCACTTTGCCGTCGATCTTTGATTCAGGCACTTCCACATGACCGATGAAGTCCCACGGTCCGGCGGCAATGAAGCCAAGACCCAGAATGCCATCCGGAGTGCCGGGGAACAGCACATCACCGGCAATCTGTTCCTGCACAAAACGATCCCACGGCTTATCAGCATTGAGTGAGCTGATGACATAGTCGCGGTACGGCCACGCATTCGGTCGCAGCTTGTCCTTGTCATATCCGCAGGTATCGGCGTAACGCACGACATCCAGCCAGTGTCGGGCCCAGTGTTCACCGTACTGCGGTGATGCCAGATATCGATCAACCAGCTTTTCCCACGCCTGCGGGTCGGGATCACTGACGAATGCTTCCACGTCGGCGGGGTGTGGCGGCAGACCCAGCAGGTCGAACGACAAACGGCGAATCAGGGTTCTGCGACTGGCGGCCGGTGAAGGTTCCAGTCCGGCCTGTCGCAGTCTTTGCAGTACAAACGCATCCACGGGATTGCGAATCCATGCTGCTGCTGCGGCATCGGAAAACTGTGGCACACCTGGCGCGGCCAGCGGTTGAAATGACCACCAGTTGAAGTCTGAAACCACAGGCTCCTGCAACTGTCGATCTGTCGGCCAGACAGCACCCTGCTGAATCCACTGCCGCAGCACCTGCACTTCTGCTGCAGTGAGTGGCGGACCGGAGCCCGGCATTTCAGGTGCCTGGCCGTTCTGTGCCGTGACCACTGTCAGCAGCTGACTGTCGTCAGGCTGTCCGGCAACCACGTGACCGGACTGCAGCAGTGTCTCGGCCGACTGCAGTGAGAAATCGCCGCGACGGTCAACGGAGTTGTGGCAGGACAGGCAGCGTCGTTCCAGCAGCGGAGCCACCTGCTGTTCAAAGAACTGATCAGTGGCCAGTGCGGTATCTGAGCCGAGCAGAAGCGACAAAGCCAGAAGCAGCAGTCGTTGACGGACCATGTTCAGATTTCCGGACCGGCAGGAAGGGATGCGGGCTGCAGTGTGTCAGAATCACTGCAGCACATCATCATCGCACAGTGGGCCGGTCAACGGCAACAGGCACCTGTGGCAATCCGCAGGGTGTGCGAAAAATGTCAAGCCGGAAACCGGAAGAAAATGTTGCCGAAAAAAAACGTATCGATGAAGTCGGGAAACCAGGCCGAACCGCGTTTACAGGAGCAGAGGAATTCTGGAGAGTACGGCAGTGACGAGCATCTCCTGTCTTCCTTTTCTTCCTTTCTGCTTCTGCCTCAGTGGACGATTCAGTCTGCTGAAGCGGTGAACACTTCAGGCCTGCAGCATTCCCTATGGATGTCTTTCTGGAATCTTGTGCAGAACAGTCCGCTGGTCGGGCCGGGATGCGCGTGGCAACATCCAGTCCACTGAAATCCAAAACAATGCACGCGCTGGTAGCGGAAGTCCGGCATCTGCAGGACCGTTCCGTGCGCTATGTCAGTGTACGTCGGCAGCAGGTCCGCCTGCTGGGCTCACAAAGACTGCTTGAAGTGCTGAATGATGCCGGTATCCGCGTCAGCAGTCTGGGCTATGCGGGTGGATTCACAGGCAGTCTGCAGCTGTCCTTCGAAGATGCGGTGGAAGATGCCGCCAGAGCTGTCGACCTCGCCATCGAACTGTCGGCACGCTCCCTGATCATACTGCCGGGCAGTCAGGCTCTGCATATCCGCAAGCATGCGGAACAGTCGATCCGGATGGGTCTGCAGATGACGCTCAGCCATGTCAGCCAGCGGTCACTCAGACTGCTGGTACCCAGTGAATCTCTGTTCTGCAGTGGCCTGGGTCTGGCCGAGGACTTTTATCGGCCGTCCGGTGAATTCCTCGAATGGCTGCACTGCTCCACAGGTACTCAGGTGCAGCCTCTGATTGTGGTACGAGGGCACCAGCGGATCAGCAGTCTGCCAAACGGCTGGAAGCAAAGTGTGCAGGACGGCGGCGTGCTGCGGCTCTGCCCGCAGTGCGGTCAGTACGAACGCAATGCTCGCAGAGCCCGCAGGCTGGCCCGCATCCTGTCGCAGCGTCAGCTCAGTCACGAATCCGGTGACCGCGAGCTGCAGGTGACCGGCAATTAACTGGCTCAACGCAGAATGAAGTGCGCGGTGTAAAGCAGCATTCTGACCACGAAAGACACCGCGTACAGAGTCATCCAGAGGCGAGCCGGCCAACCTCGGGAGGGCGAGGCTCCCGCCGAGCCGGACGATCCAGCGGACTGACAGGGATTCGGCTCAGCAGGAGCTTCCCCCTCCCAAAGGGGGCAACACCCGTGGCAAGGCAATCGTCGCTGCGCACAGGATTTCGCGTTGATCCAGTCAATTGTCGTTTTCAGGCCTGCCGGCCGAGATCGCGTTTGCCGGCTTCAGTTCGGGCGAGTTCACAGTTCCCACCGCCTGCAGCGTGAATCTCTGCAACACCCAGCGGACCAGCAAGTCCCACGGTGATTTCAGCAGTCGCAGCCAGCCGAATCGCAACTGCAGCTGTAAACGGATGGTCTCATCCAGTCGCAGTACGCCGCTGGTGACAATCTGCAGAGCGGGGCTGAGTCCGCGAAAGCTGAAGGCCATTTCCGTGTGCTGAATTCCTGCCTCAGTGATTTCGAACGGCACTCGCGAATTCCGCGGCGCCGTGATCTGTGCCGGCAGTGTGATTGGCAGGCGGCCGACTGCTGCGGTGACCTGCTGCAGAATCTGTGGCGTCAGTCGTGCCGTAAGTTCGTGCAGAATCACAGTCCCTCGCAGCGGAAACGGTGAAAACTCCTCGACTCCGTCCAGCGGTATTCGCAGTGCTTCCAGCGTCAGTGATGCCGAGCCACCGATGCTGGTGGTCTGCGACAGCACAGGGGCCACCAGTGCCAGATTCTGTACGGAATGGCTGTCATCCAGCGGCGTCCGATCCAGCAGTCGGCAGGCGTCGATCTCCAGACAGCGATGTCCATGCTGGTCCGGTTCAATCCGACCGTTGACATTCAGATCCTGCAGTCGGATCAGTGGCTGCGGTCGCCACGGGACTGTCAGCACCAGAGTACCGCGGCTGACAGCCCAGCGGGCCCGCTCCACGGAAGCTCCGTCCGAATCCAGAGTGGGCCAGCGGCCCTGTTCATCGATGTGGACCGTGAGGCTGACGTCGGTGGCGGATATCGCGGCCGAACTGGGTGGACTGAACAGATACTGCAGAAGACTCAGGTTTGTCTGCAGCCGGCCCATGGTGCAGTCCAGCGATCCCCGGCGATGCTGCAGGGACACCTGTGTGAAGGAGAGCGGTTCCAGCCAGCCCCCGGAGGCTCCGCCAGTCTGCACCAGCAGATCCCGCTTGCCCACCAGTGCGGACAGGAGCACGGTTCGCAGCGGAGTCTGAGTGATCAGGCGGGGTGTCAGCAGAATCAGCAGCAGCAGCGTGCCGAGCAGCCACGCGACGCGGCGACCGCGACGCGGGGGCAGAATATCGGCGGGTTTGGGCAGACTGCTGGACGACATACCTGTGTACTTTCTGAAGCGGCACGGATTCTTGGACACTGCGTCGTTGCTGGCAAGCAGCCGACTCCCTGCTGACACCCAAAAAATCCATAAAACACGACCCTGCAGCCCGACGGTCAGGCCGGCACCCCGAAAAGTGATTGCGACAGGGTGACCGGCTCGATAGACTGCAGAACTCCCCGACGGCATCCTCTGCTGCCGGATCTCCTGCCATAATCCCTCCCCTGACTGCCAGCTTCGAAAGCCCCCCCGCAGATGCTCAGCCTGCTGCAGCAACCCGTACGATTGTGTGACGGCCTGGTGCGCCGCCGGCTGCTGCAGATCGGCGGCCTGTCGTCGCTGGGGCTGCACCTGCCGGGTTTCTGGCGTCTGGCAACTGCGCAGGCAGCCAGTCCTGCCCCGGCCCGCCCGGCGGCAAAGGCCAAAGCCTGCATCATCCTGTTTCTGATGGGTGGTCCGCCACAGCATTCCACCTTCGACCCGAAACCGCAGGCACCCCGTGAAATCCGCGGTGCTTATGGCCCGATCGCCACGGCCGTGCCGGGTCTGCAGTTGTGCGAACTGTGGCCGCGGACCGCACTGGTCGCTGACCGACTGGCAGTACTGCGTGCCATGTCCACGGGCGATAATGCGCATTCATCCAGCGGCTACTACATGATGACCGGTGTTCCGCATGCTCCGATGAATGCGGAAAATGCCAACCCCGGATTCCCCAACGATTCACCACATCTCGGGGCCATTGCTCGCAGCCTGCTTCCGTCCCGCGGACAGCTGCCTGCCGCAGTTCGCCTGCCGCATCGGATCTTCAACACGGATGGCAGTGTGTGGCCCGGTCAGGATGCCGGGTATCTGGGCCGTGCAGTGGAACCGTGGCTGCTCAACTGCCAGCCGGCCAGTGCGGTCGCAAAAATCGACGAGTTTCTGCTCAGTCATGATGTCGACGATCGTCGTCTGAGAGATCGGCGGCAACTGCTGAAACAACTGACGCCGAACATTCCCGGACAGCTGGTGATGGAAAACTCCGGCTGGGATCAGTTATCTGATCGTGCTTTCGATGTGCTGGGATCTTCACCAGCGCGGCAGGCCTTCGAACTGGATCGCGAATCCGCAGAGACTCGCGATCGTTACGGTCGCAGTCAGTTCGGTCAAAGTGTGCTGATGGGCCGGCGTCTGGTGGAAGCCGGCGTGTCACTTGTGCAGGTGAACTGGTACCGCGGTGCCGATGAACCCAGCGATGCGCCCTGCTGGGACAGTCACGCCCGTGAAACTCAGCGGCTGAAGGATGTGCTCTGCCCGTCAGCCGATCAGGCCCTCGCCGCGCTCCTCGAAGACCTCAGTGAACGTGGCCTGCTGGATGAAACGCTGGTTGTGGTGATGTCTGAATTCGGCCGAACGCCGCGGATGAATGGTGGTGGCGGACGGGATCACTGGGGCCATGTGTTCTCGGCCGCGCTGGCCGGTGGTGGAATTCAGGGCGGCGCCGTTTACGGGGCGTCCGATGAAATCGGCGGGTTCCCCAGGGAAAACAAAACCAGTCCGCAGGATCTGACCGCGACGATCTTCCACTGTCTGGGGCTGGATCCCCACACAGTCATTCAGGACACACTCGGCAGGCCGATTCCCATCAGCCGCGGTGAAGTCATTCAGGGAATTCTGGCGTAAGTGAAGGCCCTACACCCGGCCCGCTGATGACGGATCAGCCACTCCAAACACCTGCAGCAGCTCGTCAAGTACCGCCGGTCCGTCATTTTCGTCGGCTTCCAGAGGCCACCACGCTTCGTGGTGATCGACGATTCGCAGATGATCTCTGTGCAGCAGCGACAGCATCCGCATCAGTTTGCCATTTTTGTAACGCAGTACCGCGAATCCGTTCTGCAGGTGCACGTTTTCCACGAACCATGACAGCGATCGCAGATTCAGTTCCCGCAGCTGCAGCATCCGCCGCGCCGGCGTCGGGATCGGGCCAAAACGGTCCCGCAGCTCGGTTTCCAGTTCGGTCAGCTGGTCCAGTGTGTTGGCCTGCGACATGCGGCGATAAATTTCGATCTTCTGCTTCTGATCATCCACATATTTGTCCGGCAGAAAGGATGATACGGGCAGGTCGATGCGACAGTGTCGCTGATATCGCAGGGGTTCCTTCTTCAGTGAACGTACCGCATTTTCCAGCAACTGGCAGTACAGCTCATAACCCACCGCCGCAATATTGCCACTCTGTTCGGTTCCCAGGATGTTGCCGGCACCGCGAATTTCCAGGTCCCGCATCGCGATTTTGAATCCCGCCCCCAGTTCACTGTACTCCTCAATCGCCTTCAGCCGTCGAGTCGCCTTGGTGGTGACCACGCGTCCGTCTTCCATCAGCAGATAGCAGTAAGCCCGGTGCCGATCACGCCCCACGCGACCCCGCAACTGATGCAGATCCGCCAGACCATAAATGTCCGCCTGATGAATGAACATCGTATTGGCGTTGGGAATGTCGAGACCGCTTTCGATGATGGTGGTGGCCAGCAGAATGTCGGCTTTGCCTGTCACAAAGGACACCATCGCCTGCTCCAGCTCATCTTCCGGCATCTGCCCGTGAGCGATCACGATGGATGCTTCCGGAACAATCCGGCTGAGCCGGGCCTGCACCTCCTGAATGTCGTGGACCCGATTGTGGACGAAATACACCTGCCCGCCCCGATTCAGCTCACGAATGATGGCACTGCGAACCAGTGATTCATCGAATCGCCCCACACGGGTTTCAATCGGTACACGATCGCGGGGCGGAGTTGTCAGGCTGCTGATGTCACGAATACCCAGCAGTGACATGTGCAGTGTTCTCGGGATGGGGGTGGCTGTCAGAGTCAGCACATCCACCTCCGCCCGCAGCTGCTTCAGCCGCTCCTTGACCTTCACACCGAACTTCTGTTCCTCGTCGATCACCAGCAGACCCAGCGCGGGAAACTGCACATCCTTCGAAACCAGACGGTGGGTGCCGATCAGTACATCAATCTTTCCCTCCTTCAGCTTTCGCAGAATCTCACGCTGCTCAGCGTCCGACCGAAAGCGGGACAGCATTTCAACAGTCACCGGAAACTCGGCCATCCGCTGACTGAACGTCCGGTAATGCTGCTCCGCCAGTACCGTGGTGGGCACCAGTACTGCCACCTGGCGTCCGTTGTCCACCGCCTTGAAGACCGCTCGCAGCGCCACTTCCGTCTTGCCGAAACCGACGTCACCGCAGATCAGGCGATCCATCGGACGCAGATTCTCCATGTCACTTTTCAGGTCGCTGATGGCCGACAGTTGATCAGCGGTTTCAGTGAACGGAAATGCTTTTTCAAACTCCTGCTGCAGATGCGAATCGGCGCGACAGGACAAACCCGGCTTCGAATTGCGGTCGGCCTGCAGTCGCAGCATGTCGGTGGCCATGTCCGACACGGCTTCCGCAACCTGCTCCTTCTTCCGCAGCCACGATGTGCCTCCGTAACGACTGAGTTCCGGAGTGGTTTTGGCGGGACCGATGTATTTCTGAACGAGATGGATCAGCGACGAGGGAACGAAGACCGTGACACCGTCGCGGAATTCCAGAAGCAGCTGCTCTTCCTGAACATCCAGCACCTGCGTCATTTTCATGCCGCGATAGCGCGCGATGCCGTGCGAGATATGAACGACCAGATCACCTTCCTTCAGGTCAAGGAAGCTGTCGATGGCCCGGCTGTCAGCACGACGACGACGTGTGCCCGTGCGGGCCGGCGTCCGCGAAAACAGCTCGTTGTCACTGAGCACAACCAGTTGTCGCGAGGGGATCCGAAAGCCACGCCGGAGCTGGCCGGCCGTGGTGCAGACTCGGTCCGCAAGGCCGAGGCTGAACTGCTGATCGTGCTGCTCCAGCAGCTCACGCAGACGCTCCAGCTCGCCTTCGTTATGGCAGCACAGCAGCACTCGCTCACCCGGATTCAGCAGCTCCGACAGTTCCGTCAGAGCGTCCCGGCGACTGCCCGAAAAACGCTCCATCGGCTCGATGCTGAAACGGCAGGATGTCTCGAAACTGTCGACACCCAGTGCATCCACGGTGACGGATGGCCAAGTGGTCAGTCGAGCCATGGTGGCGTCCACGCCGAACAGACCGGTGGGATTGGCCAGCCTCTGCAGATACAGACGCCCCTCCGAAATGGACTGCTGCAGATCCGACAGGATCACCAGCAGATTTGCTGGTGCGGAATCAAGCAGACTTTCGGTGAAACGAGCAAACGGTGCGGGGCCTGAACCGACAGCGCGGTTGCCGGGGGGCGCCGCGGGTCTGTCGCTGGCGATCGTCAGCGATAACGCCGGCAGATCGGCCAGTCGCTTCTGCGATTCCGCATCAAACGAGCGAATGGACTCGATCTCGTCCCCGAACAGCTCGATCCGCACCGGATCAGCTTCGGTGGCGGGGAACAGATCCAGAATCCCGCCGTGGATGGAAAATTCCCCCGGCAGTTCCACCGCGGTGACACGTTCGAAACCGTGCCGGGTCAGCCACCCGGAAATTTCGTCCAGTGACAGTTCTTCGCCGGCTTTGAGGGTGCGAGTGGAACGGCGGATGGATTCACGCGACGGAACGGGCTGCAGCAAAGCCGGCAGGCTGGTGACGACGGCCATTGCCGATCCGCCATCGCTGTTCAGTCGCCGGACAAGAGCCATGCGGAGAGCGGCGACGGTGTCGGCCGCCTCATCTTCGTCCGGTACCCCTTCCCACGCGGGAAATCGCTGCACATTCAGACCGGAGAGTCCCGCCAGCTCATCGGCGAACTCTTCGGCATCCCGAATCGTGGGCTGCACAATCAGCACGTGGCGATCCGGGAACGCGCCGGCAATTGCCGAGATGGTGAGCGCGCAGGATGAGCCCCACGCGCCATCAACAGCAGCACTGCGCCCGGATCGCAGTGCCTGCAGCACTTCAGCAAATCCGGGCAGGGCGGCCAGCAGGGCGGTGACGTCAGCAGGATTCTGCGGAACGGGCTCCGATGTTGCAGCCATGTCGGTCGGATTCTAGACAGCCGATCGCAGGTCGCCAAATCGTCCACGCCGGAATTCTGACCGAAGTCGCTGCAAACCGCCGAATTCCGGCATCGTCAGGGCAGTAACTGCCCGTTGATCTGGGTCTGACCGATGGCCGATCCCTGCGGCACCAGCAGCAGGGCCTCGATGAACCCGTTCCCGTTGATGCCGTTGGAAATGACCTGCATCTGGTTGCCCAGCCCGCTCAGGCGTACCGGGCCACTCACCGGAGCAATCACAAAGCCACGTTCTGCTGCATTCCCAAGGTCTCGGAACGACACCTGGTTCGCGGCAAATGACAGGTCTGCACCGTTGCCCGCTCGACGAATCTCAATGCCCGTGCCGCCGTCTGTCTCCAGAGTCATCTGGTTGCCCTGGAACAGAGCCGACTGGAAGCGAGCCGTCGATGCCGGCGGCAGTACAAAGTACATCGCCGTCGGGGTCTGGCCGCCAACACTGAACACATTGTTGGCGATACGGTAGACACCGTCCACATCACCCATCTGGTAGTCACCCAGCAGATCCACGCTCACAGCGCCCGTATTCGCGCCCAGATTATTCACAAAGATCTGATTGGTCTGCAGCGACATTTCCGTCAGGTCAGTGGATGACGTGTTGGAGAACACAAAGGCCATCTGGTCGGTGGCCGCTCGCATGTCAAAGCTGTTGCCCTCTGCCAGAATTCTTGCCGGACCATTCCAGTCCATATAGAAGCCGTCGTCCAGCAGCGGCCGGGCATCAAACGGAGCAATTGTGCCGGGATCCGTTGAGTCGGAAGCCTCGATGCGGTTGTTGTACAACTGGGTGCGAACAGCCGCTCCCGCAGCACCTGAAACCTGCCGAACTCGAATCACGTCATGCTGGTTGGAGGTAAAGTCCGATCGCTCAATCAGGATCTCGAACGGTCGCTCAGAACGCTCGTACGTGTCGACGACGGTCGTGTCATCCAGAGCCACCGTGAACTCCGAGTAGATCGTGTCATAGCCGGTGTCAACGTCATCCCCGTTGTTGTCGAAGATGCTGTCCTGGACCTGCAGACCCATCAGGTCAATCGAGTGGATACCGCGGATATCAGAATCGTTGACGAGCGAGAACTGCATCAGGAAGAACTGTTCATCCCGGTCGCTCACCTCAATCACATCACCGGCCGAATCCAGATAGGACTCGGTATTCTCAATCCTGACCCCGAACTCGTTGTCTGTCAGAATCATCTCGCGGATCTGTACCTGGCCGGCATTTGACAGGTAAATCCCGGCTGCATCGTTGTTGTCCAGTCCGTCACCCTTCGCACCGGAGATTGTGCCGCCGTTGCCGGCGACAGTCGTATTGGCCGTCGGCCGAATAATGAACGACCGACCGTCCGACTTGTTCGTCTCCACCAGTCGAATACCGTAGTCCGGTGCGTCACTGCTGCTGACCTGCTCAAGCGTCATTTCGATGCCGCTGTTTTCGATATCCACGGCCGTTTCATCCGTGGTTGTGATCAGACCGTCAGACGCTCTGATCAGGCGATTGTCCAGACCAAAGAAGCCGGTGCCGCCGACGGAAACCACACTCATGTCCGTAAAGTTCACCAGACCCGTGTTGTTGCGGACGTCGATACCCGCGCCACCACCCGGATTGCCCGTGGCATCCACCACAACAGCTTCACCAAATGCCACCGTGCCGCTGTTGCCATCCACGGAGATGGCAGCACTGCCGGACGTCAGCTCGTTGTTTACCTGTGTCAGACGGCGAGGTGTGCCCGCACCAAACTCCACCGAACCACTGCTGCCCGTGACCCGCACGCCTTCTGCCAGTCGATTGGTGATTCGGGTTTCACCCCGGAATTCCACATCGCCGCTGTTTGAGTCCACAGCTACGGACGCCAGATCAGTGCCGTTCACCGTGGTGACTCCCAGAGTTCGCACGACACTGTCGGCGGCATTGCCCGAAATCAGGATGCCATTGCCCTCGGTACGCTGCGGAGCACCGGCCGTAATCGCTGTGGCCGTCACATCAATCGTGTCCGAAAACTCCACTGATCCTCCAGCCAGATTGTTGGCTATCAGGATACCGGACTCGGCCCCGGCACCGAGGTGGTCGGTCAGCGTGACGCCCTTCGAAAACCGCACGGCACCCGACGAATTCGTGATTTCAATGCCACCGGCATTGCGATTCGTAATGTCGACCGGCGAATTGAAGGTGGCTGAGCCCGACAGACCGTCTATCAGAATGCTCTGCTGAGAAGCAGCATCCACCGACAAAGCAGCAACCTGCGGGCTGGTATTGATGAACGAATAACTGCCCGCACTGTTCAGGATCTGCAGACCACTCACCGCGGCATTCGTCGAAACCAGATTGTCGATCACTGCCGTACCACCCGTGTTGTTCCGGATCACAACACCCTCGCCGGCATCGTCGGTCACGGAAGACCGATTCATCGTGAACTGGCCGCCGATCATGTTCTCAACGACCAGCGCCTCGGTACCCGATGTGTTGCTCATGGACCCGAACAGCAGACTGTCCGTTGAGGTGAACGTGACAAGTCCGTTCCCGCCACTGACCAGCATCAGCGGGCCACTTGCCGCCGCTGCGGATTCCAGAGTCGTGTTGGAAATGGCTGTGAAGCCCTTCGTGTTCGAGAGCACAATGGCGGATGTGCCCGCGCCCGTAATCTTCACGTCGTTGATGATCGTGTTCTCAGCACCGTTGCTGAAGATCCCACGTACCGTCGGGTTGGTGATCGTGAAGCCGGAAAACTGAGCACCGTCGGCCAGAGTCACTGCAGTGCCAAGGGAGCCATTCAGGTTAGGTCGAGCCAGATTCGGAGCGGCGGCGAATGTCGGAGACTTCGGCAGCTCCACCTGCAGCAGCTGCCCGGCAGCCTGAACAGTCACGAAATTCTGAGTACTGCGACCCGCCGTCAGCTCGCCCTCGCCGATCAACTGCTGACCAGGCAGCAGATTCACAATGTTCTCAGGCCCGGCAGTAAAATTGCTGCCGGCATGCACATAAACCAGATCCGTGCCGGCACCCAGACCCTGCTGCAGCAAACGATAAGGATCGTTCACCGTACCCAGGAACGGACCGCCGAGGTCATTGCTGTTCACATGAGCCACCGTCAGCGGCAAACCCGTGGTGGGATCCAGTGCCAACTGGCCCGGAGCATCCTGGGATGTCACCAGTGTTACCACGTTCAGATTGCGGCGAACCGGTTCACGGAATCGCTGAATCGCCGAACGCTTCAGATGTTCCTGACTGCGGAAACCTCCAAAATGAACCGCAGCCGTGAACGACACCGTCGTGTCAAACTGCTCGTCGTTCGTCAGCTTCAGACCCAGCTCCAGCATCTGACGAATGTCCGCATGCAGTCGTGTTGACCAGCCTCCAAAGCTCTCGGCTGCCTCACCGTCGTAGTAATAGCCCCCACCAAAGGCTCGCAGGTCGATCTTCTCGGCAAAATCACCCGGCAACAGGAAACCGGCTTCTGCATCAAACCCCTGCAAACCCTCAGCAAATGCGTCCACTCGCGTAAATGTCAGGTTGCTGCCGGTGAACGCTGAACTGCCCGGCTTAACCGACTGGCCGGTCAGCGCAAAGGAATCCCCGAATGTCTGATAGTAGTTCCCACGCAGCTCCCATGCATGAGCCAGAACTTCCGCACCCGCACCCCACTGGTTCAGATAGGTGCCACTCAGATTGTCGCGGTCGTAGTAGCCGTTGCCGCCCAGCACCACGTCCCAGTCCTCGACGTAATAGCGATAGCCGCTGCCGAATGACCAGACCAGACCACCCTCGTTGGCCCGGCCCAGTCGAGTATCACCGAAAATCAGGCTGTTGCCCGCACTGAAATAAGGCGACAGGCCAATGAAGGAAATCGAATCATTACGCCCCACCGTGTCGCCGGCCACATGGCCCCCGCGAAACTGCAGTCCGTAACCATCCCGATTCAGACCCGTGGATTCCGATGCCCCACCCGAAGGCTGCGCCCCCGAATACAGAGCACCGTCCTGGGAATACGCTGACACTGGCCCGAGTGCCAGCGACATCAGGGCTGCTGCTCGGGTGAGTTTCTTCAGCCAGCGATTGGAGTTCTGAACGATCTTCATGACGTTCCTCAAACCAGGATCGTGACTCACAGGCATTCGTTGCCCATGGCGTCGGACTGTCGGTTCTCTGCCTGTACCGGCGCAGCCTTGGACAGCTGCCACCTCGGAAGAGAGGACGCGTTTGTAATGAGCCCCCGAAACACCAGCAACACGGACTACCGCCTGCAGTGGACGAAAATTCTCCGCAACTGCAACGGTGCTGCTGGCATTCTGCGGAAACCGCAGACTTGCAGGTCCGGCGCGGCAACTTCCGCCGTTACAGCCCCGGTCTGCTCAAAACCCCCGGAGTTTGTAATGTGTACATAAGAGCAGTAGATGCGGAGGTCTCGTGGTGTTTCCGGCGAGACTGTTGCTGTGCCGTCTGCTCTGCAGATCCTCAACTGACCGATTCACAACACGTCTTTTTCGGGAAAATCGCGTGGAACTGCCGTCCGTTCGAAACCTTTTCCAATTCCAAAGGTTTCTGAGTTTTGGGTCCTGGAAACTTACGGTTTCAGCGAATTAGGGACCGGATGTGTGCTGAAAAGCCGTTTTTTTATGGGATTTGCATATGTCATCACTGGTGGAATTCGGTCGGTCGGTGCGTGGCGTGGTGGCTGGTGGTCGCCTCCTGGCGATGGCTCTGGCCCTGGTGTTCAGCGGTCTTACTGCAGTCAGGGTGCATGCTCAAAGCGATGAGCCAGCCAGTCCTCTGCAGTTGATTCAGGAAGGCAAGCGACCGCTGCTGACCATCACTTTTTCCGGTGCCGACCGGTTCATGGCGAAGTCGAAGTACATCTTTGAAGCCTCCGAGCACAGTGAAGTGTTCGGGATCATTGAAAACTTCATGAAGGACTCCATGAATAATCTGGAGGGCTTCAATCGTGGTAAGCCATTCGGAATCATGGGGTATCTGCCGGTGGCAATTCCGCCGCTGCCGGAATTCGTGGCCTTCGTGCCGGTGGACTCTGTGGAGGCTGCCACAAAGCTGGTGGAAAAAGCTCCGGTGGTCATCAGCAAGGGTTCCGAGGAAGGCCAGTATGAAGTGATCGGTCCGAATCGCACTTTCCCGGTGCTGATGCGTGACGGATATGCTTTCATTCCGCTGGGGAATGAGCCGGACAAGAAGATTCTGGAGCGGGAATTTCCCGATCCTGCCGACCTGCTGGCCGGTCAGGCTCAGGAGTTCGACGCAGCGGTGCGTCTGGATGTGGAATCCATCCCCGTCGCGACTCGCACCCTGCTCTACGGCTTGATCAACAGTGGCATTTCCACCCAGTTGCAGCAGCGTGACGGTGAAGCTGAAGGTGCCTATCGCATTCGCCGCACGGAAGGTGAACGCGGACTGGCTGCTCTCAAGATGCTGTTCATGGATTGCCAGAAGATCACGTTTGGCGTGAACATTTCCGAGGAAGAGCAGGCGGTCAATCTGGACGTGGTCATTGATGCCATCAAGGGTTCGCAGATGCTGAAGGAAATGTTCAGCTCGACCGAACGTCCCAGCTACTTTATTCCGCTGCTGGATGAAAACGCGGCTGTCTCAGTCTCCATTTCGTCGCTGATGGCAGATCGCGAGAAGGAAGCGTATGGCGAGATGATGGAGGGTTTCCGCATGGAGGTGGCCCGCCTGATTGAAGAGAACAAGCTGGGGCCGGTACCGGACGAGAACAGTCCGATCGGGCAGGCAATGACGGCCATCCAGAAGACCCTGCAGGAAGGCCACATGGACATTTTTGCTCAGTTTTACCGCGATTCCGCAGGAAAGCTGGCGATTGTCTGGGCGGGTCGTGTGCAGGACGGCGAAGCTATCAACTCTGGAGCTATGGACGTCCTGACTCGACTGAAGGACATCGAACAGGTGCAGAACATGGGTGAGCTGCAGATCAATGCGGGGGAGCATCATGGTGTGATGCTGCATCGGCTGACGTTTGCCATGCAGCCTCCTGAAGCAGTGGCGGTGTTCGGTGACAATGTCGGTATGACAATGGGCATGGGTGCCACAGCGATCTGGGGTGTGATTGGTGGTGAGGAATCCACAGCGACATTGAAAAGTGTGATGGACAAGCTGGAAGAGGCTCAGGCGACGGCGGCTGACCAGCGGACACCGCCCAACTTCCGCGTCATCATCAACGTGAATCAACTGGTGGAGATGGCCGAAATTGCTCGCGAAGTCAGCATGACTCGCCGGCAGGAGCGCGAAGCCGCAGCAGGTGCGGAAGCGGCACTGGCCCAGACCCCCTTTCGTACCGACAGTCCCGCCCCGGCTGCCCCCGGCGCCGGAGCAGCTCCGGCCCCTGGCGCTGGTGCAGCGGCAGCGGGTGGCCCCGGTGCAGGTCGCGGCTTTGGTCGGGGTGCCGGTCGTGGTCGTGGTGGGTTCCAGCCGAATCCCGCCCAGGCAGCAGCCATGCAGCGTCGTGCCGAACAGGGCCGCCGCATCGCAATGGAAACGCTCAAGGAAGGTGACGACCGAATCGAAATCGATTCTCGCCTCACCGAAACCGGAGCGCGACTGCGAGTTCGTCTGGAGCAGGGGTTTGTGAAAATGTTCGGTCGACTGGTAGCCAACGGAATTTCCGGCGGTGAAGCCGAACAGGACGCCCCGGAACCCAAGGCTGTGCCTGTTCAGTGACGCTGGTCACTGCATCCTGAAGTGCTGGACCTGTGACGCCCGGCTCGCCGCGTTTGGCGAGCCGGGCATGTTATTGCGCGAGTGTTCCGTGCGGATTGCCCCCCCGCCACCCCGCTCACTTTTGTCCCCCGCGTCAGAAATGACGCCGATGACAGAAACCGTAGCGTGGGCTTTAGCCCGGGCAAGTCGCGCATGCACCTGTTCAATAACTGTGTTTTCAACCGGGAAACCATTGCTCACCACGGAAGACACGGAACAGGAATCGTAGGTGTGGCGGTTTCAGGGGAGGCTGGAATCGGAACGGGCAGAGCAGGTTGTTTTGCGAGCGTGTGTGTGTCTTTTTTTTGGCCGCGGAAAAACGCGGAATGACGCGGAATGACGTGATCTCGGATTGCGCGGGCCAGAAACCGTAGCGTGGGCTTTAGCCCGGGCAAGTAGCGCATGCACCTGTTCAATAACGGTGTTTTCAACGGGAAACCATGGCTCACCACGGAAGACACGGAACAGGAATCGTAGGTGTGGCGGTTTCAGGGGAGGCTGGAATCGGAACGGGCAGAGCAGGTTGTTTTGCGAGCGTGTGTGTGTCTTTTTTTTGGCCGCGGAAAAACGCG
>CAITYU010000382.1 GCA_903896675.1 uncultured Planctomycetaceae bacterium | reverse complement strand
CATGAACAGGGCCAGCTGCCACTGTGGAACCTGTGCCTGTTGCTGCAGCAACTGGATGGCCTGCTGGATAAACTGCTGCTGTTCGGCGGACAGTTGTCCCTGGTCTGTAAGTTTTCCGCAGGTCCTGCCAAACGCTGTCAGCAGTCGCTCTGCGTGTTCGCACGTGACGAGGTCGAACACGGCATGGGTGTGGTTTTGCACGAGTGGAATGTCAAGTGCTGCCATCAGTCGCGATGCCGACAGCAGTGCTTTATTGTCGGTGATCAGCAGGGCCTGCAGTCTGTGGCCATCGCATTGTCTGAGTGCCGTGGCGAGGGCCGTGTCAGTGATGTTGGACTGCTGCAGCAGCCAGTGTTCAAATTGATCCAGAACCAGCAGGACAGCGGGGCCAGTGCCGCGACGGACGGTTTTCAGGGCGTCTGTGATCTGTTGAATTGCGGTGGTCTGAGTGGTGGTGGGATCACTATGTGGGATGAGGTGTTGTTCGTGCAGGGCGGTCAGAAGTCTGAGTTCTGTCAGTTCCTGCGCGGCATCGATGTGGATGGTGATGATGTCGTTTGACAGTCGTGGAAGCAGTCCGGCTGACACGAACGATGTCTTTCCGGTTCCGGCGGGTCCGCTGAAGAGGGCCACGCGGAATGCGGGCGTGGGAGTTCGCTGTTCTATCTGTGATTTCCAGTGAGCGATGCTGCTGGGAAGCCCCGCCTGGTTGCGGGCTTCGGGCAGCAGAGCGGGAAATTCTTCGGCGCTGGAGGCGGCGAAAGGTCTGAGGGTGGTGGGGATCGGCGGAGGGGGCGCAGCGGTATTCCGTGGCGAAGTGTCTTTCAGCCAACCCTGCATGAGCTGGACAATGTCTGCGGCTGTGAGGCAGCGATCGGACATGTTGCCCTGCAGAGTGGTGCTGCAGATCTGTTCGAGGAGGGCGGGGATGGCTGGCTGCACCTGTCGCGCGGGCACGGGTTTTGCGGCCGCAATCTGCATGCGGATCTCGGCGGAATTGCGACCTCGAAACGGGCGCACACCGGTGAGCAGTTCGTAGCAGAGGATTCCGAATGAGAACAGGTCGCTGCGGTAATCGGCGCGATGTTCCTCGTCAGCCGCCTGTTCCGGGCTGAGGTAGTCGGTATGTGGTGGGAACAGCGCGCAATTCAAGAGAGGTGTAGCGGAATCTGGTTCCAGAATGATGCACTGCGGGCTGAGTGCGAGGTGAGACAGTCCCAGACTGTGCAGATGTTCGAGGGCAGTGGCGATTCCGAGCAGAATCCTGACAGCGTCACGGGGGGCAGGGCGTCGACTTTGCAACTGTTCGTGCAGAGGAACACCCCGACCCACGGCGGTGACCAGTTGCAGCGTGCCGTCGGGCAGCCTGCAGCAGTCAGGAATCGGGACGATGCTGCTGTGGGGATGAGCCTGAAGTGTGGCGTATTTCTGCAGCAGTTGTCGGGCATCTGAATCGGCGAGGCTGACGGCATAGCGGATGCAGACGGATGCTGAAGTCTGGCGATCGGTGCCCCCCCAGACTGTTCCGAGGGAATCTTCGCTGCGGAGCGTGCGGCAAAGCCAGCGGGCGTGGCCCGGGGGTTGCGGATCGGGGTGCAGTCTGGCGGCGAGTGCGGGCATGATCTGTGGAAATCGCCGGCACAGTGCGGCCACGGCCACCGGTTTTCCGGCCGCCCGACTGGCGTGATACTCACCGACGGCCAGTTCGAGGGGCCATGGAATATGGGTATCAGGGCTGATGAGCTGCTGCAGATACTGTTCTGCTGGCCATGGTTCTGCGGTGGTCCAGCGGAGCCGTTGATCGGCAAGAAGTTGCTGCAGGAATTCGTGGGGAGCTGAATCGTTACAGTCGAACTGCGGCAGTGGTGCGGGTTGTGGTTGCGGCGCAGGGTGAGCGCTGTACCGGTTGGCATCCGGTTCGGCAAGAGAACTCATAACGCGCCACCCCACGTCCGTGATCAACGACAACCTGAAACACTGATAGTGCAGTGTGTCATTCGAATCGGGGGCGTGGCAAGTGGGAGTTTGGCCCGATGAATTCGGGTTCTCGGCAAACTGTAGGGGTTCTGTGGATTGTGCGGACCGGGAGTTCAGTTGCTGGTGGGCAGCGAGGGTGGCTGGCGGTTGCCGGCTGTGACTTCGAAGCGATCTCCGGCCTTTACCGAGCTATTGAAAAAACCGCAGTTCTGCAGAAAGAACTGTGGGCCGTCGACGCCGCCTGTGAAGTCCAGCCGATGCCGCTGGTCACCCGTGGCGTCAACGGTGAGCCGTGCTTTGGTGACCGGGTGCCATTTGCCGCTGGTGTCGCGGACCCAGACATTCCCATAGTTGACTCGACGTGTGATGTGTCCTGTGGTGGGGTCAAAGTTTTCGAGGAACGAGTGGAAGCCTTTGAGTGTGGTGTTGGTCTGCGGTCGTCGGAAGCTGGCGATCAGTTGCCATGACGCGTCGGCGGTATCGCTGAACCAGCAGGTGTAGACTGTTGTGTTGGTGTCCTGATCCGGCTGGACGCGGGTGAGGAAGCGGCAAACGGTGTCGGCCTGCCACGGATGAACAAGGTAGCTTTGGCCTCCGGAGCCTTCATTGCCGAACTCCCCGATGTGGACCTGCGGGCCACTGGCCAGCGTGACAATCCGCTGATCCTGTGGGATGGATTTCGGGTCATCCGTTTCAAAGGGGCTCCAGACAGAAAACAGGATGCGACGTTCTGTGGCACTGTTGACCTGCATACCGAAGTAACCTTCGCTGAAGCCGTTGGCCATGAAGTAGGAGCCGATGGTATCCTGGCCTGCGGGAACGGTCAGTTCGGTGTAGGCGTATTCCATGGCGGTATCGCGAGGCACGGTATAGCCGAGGTGTACCGAGGGTCCGCGACGACCCCAGTAGAACATATTCCCCTTGTTATCGCGTACGTAGTCCAGTTGCAGATCGGCGTCAGCGGAGCGTACCAGCAGGTTTTTGAAATTGCCGAAGGAGTCCCCCGTCCGAGAGGTACCCTGCAGATCCAGCCTGACGTAGCCGGCCTGTCCGACCTGCAGTTCACCGATCGGTACGGCAGTGGCAGTGGCTACTGGCATGGTCACGTTGAAGCTGGAGTCACCACTGCGAATAAGGACCTGCGATGCTGCTTTGGTGCTGGCATCGAGGCTGAGCGTCAGTTGCGAGGGGCGGCTGACATGGAAGTACACGGTCCAGACGTCCTCGGGATCGCTCCATTCCAGACCGGTGTTGCGACGCAGGCCTTTGCCGCCGACTTCCGGTGCGGTGCGAAAGCTGTTGCCGGCGAAGGGGATCTGCCAGTCCTGGCCGCAGGCGGATATGTTGATGCTGACGACGAGGAGCAGGGAAGCGAAGAGAGCCGGGACTCCGGAGCGGTCCATGCGTGGTGCCTTGTTCTCAAAGTGTAGTGTCTGAAGCAGTCAGACTGGTGTGAAGTTTAGCGATTGAGGGGGTTGCGGGCCAACGCTGCGGGCTGGCCTTCGCGACGGTGGCTGGAAATTGGCTGTGTGGTCCCTTGATATGGTTTGGGGGCCGAGGTGTTTTGCAGGGATGGCGCAGGGGTCAGGAGTGACTGCACGGTGGCCGTGGGCGTGGGGGCTGCAGGTTGATCGCCATTCCGCAGAGTCGGGCAGCGGGGGCAGCTTTGGTGTGTGGCAGTGGTTTTGCTATGCTGTGGGTTGCCACGGTGTCGGAGCGATTTGCGGTGTCCCGCTGGAGTGATGTGATGAGTGCGATTTGCCGGTTGGTGTGTCTGTGCGGTGTGCTGACGGTGGCGCAGTGTGGTCCGTGTGTTGCGGGGGAGCTGCGGGCCGGGGCTGCGCAGGTCGATGTGACTCCGATTGCCTTCCCGGTGATTGTCAATGGGATGGTGGAAGAGCGAACGGCTGAGCGTGCGGCAGATGTGCTGATGAGTCGGGCACTGGTACTGGACGACGGGGCGGTCCGGCTGGCGATTGTGGTGGTGGACAGTCTGATGCTGCCGCGTGAGCTGATTGATGATGTGAAGCAGCAGGCTGCGGAGCTGACGGGCATTCCGGAATCGCGAATGCTGATTTCCGCGACGCACACGCATTCTGCTCCATCGGCCATGCCTTGTCTGGGCAGCCGGGTGGATCCGGGTTACGCCGAGTTTCTGCCGGGGCAGATTGTGCGGAGTATTGTGCAGGCGAATGAGCGACTGGAGCCGGTTGAGGCGGGTTGGGCTGTTGTGACGGATGATGTGCACAATCACTGTCGGCGCTGGATTTTCCGTGCGGACCGAATGAGTATGACGGACCCGTTTGGGGTGCACAACGTGCGGGCGCACATGCATCCGGGTCATCAGAGTCCGCATCACGTGGGTCCGGCGGGTCCGGCGGATACGGATCTGACGGTGCTGGGGCTGCGATCGAAGGATGGTCGACCGTTGGCGGTGCTGGCGAATTATGCGATGCACTATTATGGGTCGCCGCTGGTGTCCGGGGATTTCTGCGGGCGTTTTGGGCAGCGGTTTGCGCAGTTGATTGGCGCCGCGGATCAGTCGAGGACATTTGTCGGCCTGATGTCTCAGGGTACCAGTGGAGACAGCATGTGGCCGGACTACAGCCGAGCTGCGGGGAAGACGGATCTGGATCAGTATGTGAATGAGGTGGCGGCTCGAGCAGCGGAGGCGTGGAGTGGGATCGGCTGGCGCAGTGATCTCAGTCTGGCGATGGCGGAGGAGCGTCTGCTGCTGCAGCGGCGTGTTCCCGATGAGGCGCGTCTGGAATGGGCGCGGAAGCTGTCTGCGGAGGTTGGTGAACGGCTGCCGCGGGGTTGGTCTGAGGTTTATTCGTTTGAGCAGTTGTATCTGCATGAGGAGCCGCAGCGGGAGTTGAAACTGCAGGCCATTCGCATCGGGGATCTGGGGATCACCGCGTTGCCGAATGAGGTGTATGGAATTACGGGACTGAAGCTGAAGCAGGCCAGTCCGCTGGCGGTGACGATGAACATCGAGCTGGCGAATGGGGCTGATGGCTACATTCCGCCGCCGGAGCAGCATGCGCTGGGTGGTTATACGACGTGGGCGGCGCGGACTGCCGGGCTGGAGGTGCAGGCAGAGCCTCAGATTGTGGCCGTGCTGACGCGCCTGCTGGAGCAGGTTTCCGGGGCGAATGCGCGGCCGCTGGCGGACGGAAAGCATGCGTATTCGACTGCGGTGAGTCAATCGCTGCCGTGGGCGTACTGGCGTCTTGGAGAGCTGGCCGGTGTGCCGGTGTCGGAGCGGTTAGCGGACGGCTGGAGGGTGGCGGATGCTGTGACGGCTTCGGGGGCTGGTCGAAAGGCCGTTTACGAGCCGGGGGTGGCATTTTATCTGCCAGGTCCGCGCGGTGCGGGTCTGCAGGGGGGAGTGCGGGGCAATCGGGCGGTGCAGTTTGCGGGAGGTCGGGTGCGAGCAGGACATCAGGGTTTGCCGGCGAATTATTCGGTGGAGTGCTGGGTGTGGAATGGTTATCCGATCAGTGACCGTGCGGTGACCGGATATTTCTTTTCGCGGGGGCCGGCGGGTGATGCCGAGGCCCCCGGGGATCATCTGGGGATTGGTGGCAATTATCAGGGAGCGGGGCATGATGGCCGTTTGATTCTGTTCAATGGCAATGCGGCGAATGGTCTGCTGGCGGGCCGCACGGTTCTGGCACCGCGAACGTGGCATCACGTGGTGTTCGCTCGCAAGGGTGCTCGAGTGACCGTCTGGCTGGATGGTTCCGAGCAGCCGGAGATTGATGGTGAGCTGGCGGCGACATTTGGTGCTGGTGACGAGTTGTTTCTGGGAGGTCGCAGTGATGGGCTGTACGGGCTGGAGGGGCGTCTGGATGAATTTGCGGTGTATGATCGGGCGTTGACCGGGACGGAGGTGCGAAAGCATTATCAGGCGGCACAGGCTGAGCATGGTGAACAGATCAATGAGCGGGTGCCACGTCCGGATTCCGAGCCGGTCAGTCCGCAGCAGTCTTTGTCTCTGATCAGGGTGCGAGAGGGTTATGAAGTGCAGTTGGTGGCGGCCGAGCCACTGGTGGTGGATCCGGTGGCCATTGACTGGGGTCTGGATGGGCGGCTGTGGGTGGCGGAGATGTCCGATTATCCGTCGGGCATGGATGGGAATGGTCAGCCGGGCGGACGGATTCGGGTTCTGGAGGATACGGATGGAGATGGCCAGTACGATGCGGGGAAAGTGTTTCTGGACAATGTGGCATTTCCGAACGGCGTGCTGGCGTGGGGAGGTGGGGTGCTGGTGACGGCGGCACCGGAGATCTTTTATGCAGCGGACGTGGACGGCGACGGTGTGGCTGATATTCGTCAACGGTTGTTTCTGGGGTTCCCAGAGGGCAATCAGCAGTTGCGTGTGAATGGACTGCGATGGGGTCTGGATGGGTGGGTGTACTGTGCGAGTGGCAGTCATCATCCGGGTTATGGTGCGGACAGCAGAATAGCGTCTTTGCAGACGGGGAAAGTGGTGGAGGTTGGCAGTCGGGATTTTCGTTTTCGGCCGTCGACGGGTGAGATTGAGCCGCAGAGTGGCCCGTCGCAGTACGGCCGCAATCGGGATGCGTGGGGCAACTGGTTTGGCGAGCAGAACAGTTTTCCGTTGTGGCATTATGTGCTGGAGGATGGGGCGATTCGTCGGAATCCGAACTTTGCAGCTCCGAATCCCCGGCATCTGCTGACCGAATCCAATCCGCGGGTGTGGCCGGCGGCTGTGGCAGAGAAGCGCTATCACAGCTTTGAGCAGGCGGGCCGATTCACTTCAGCGTGTTCGGGGATGGTGTATCTGGATGAGCTGCTGTTTGATGCTGAGGTACAGCATGCGTTTACGTGTGAGCCGTTCAGCAATCTGGTGCAGCACAATCGGTTGCTTGAGGACGGGGCCACATTTCGGCTGGAGCGGGATCCTGCGGAGGCTGAGTCGTCGACGGATTTCTTTGCGTCAGCGGACCGCTGGTGTCGTCCGGTGATGGTGCGGACCGGGCCTGAGGGTGCCTTGTGGGTGGTGGACATGTACCGATACATGATCGAGCATCCGCAGTGGTTGCCGAAGGAGGGACAGGATGAGTTGCGGCCATTCTTCCGTGCCGGGGATGATCGCGGGCGGATCTATCGTGTGGTTCCCAAAGGTGCGTCTGTGAAGGCCCCGGCATTTCTCAGCAGTCTGGGGTTATCGGATGCGGCGATCAGTGACGCGGCATTGGTGCAGCAACTGGAGAGTTCGAATGGCTGGGTGCGGGATGCTGCGCAGCGATTGCTGGCTGAGCGCGGCCCGCAGGGGTCGGTGGAGCTGTTGCGGCAGATGCTGACAGCCAGCCAGCGTCCGACGGCACGTCTGCATGCACTGTGTGCGCTGGGTGAGCTGCAGCAGTTGCGGGCGGAGGATGTACGGAGCGGGCTGCTGGATTCGCATGCGGGTGTGCGGCGGTGGGCGGTGCGACTGGGGAAGGAGGCTGGTCTGCTGGAAGCGAATGCCGCGCTGCTGATGAAGCTGGCGGATGACCCGAGTCTGAAGGTGCGGTTGGAGCTGGCGACTGCTGCGGGGCAGGTGGCGGGCGAGCTATCAGCGAAACTTCTGAGTCACTTGTTACTGGGGACGGATGATTCGTGGGTGCACGCCGGGGTGCTCAGTTCGCTGCATGCAGGTAATGTGGTGTCTGTAGCGTTCGAAGTGGCAGAGCGTGGTCGTGGGCAGCAGCTGGAAGCGCTGGGGGAGCAGGCCGTGGCACTGGGGGCTGACGAGCAGGTTGCCGGTTTATTGCTGAGTGCCGCAGTTGACGGTGGTGCAGAGGGCGGACTGAGGCAGCGCGAGTTGCTGGTGGGGATGCTGCAGCGTTTGTTGCGGGATGCCGGTCGGCTGCAGCGGTTGCAGCAATTGCAGTCGGGGTTGAGTGAGGCACTGGCGGGAGCATTGAAGCGGGCAGCGGAGGAGGCGGTCGGTGAGTTGCCGGCGTCGAATCGTGCTTTCGCTGTGCGTTTGGTGCTGCTGGATGCTGATCTGGAAGTGCGGCGGGCTGTGATCGAGCGATTATTGTCACCGCAGACAGAGGCGGCTCTGCTGTCGCTGGTGATTCAGGGGCTGGCAGATCGTGGTTATGACGGGACAGCGGAGCTGTTGCTGTCGCGCTGGAATTCACTGACACCAGCGGTGCGGCGGGACGCATTTGAGGCGGTTGCAGGACGTCGGGAGTGGGTTGAGGGGCTGGTGCGGCGTCTGGAGTCCGGAGAGATCAGTGTGGGAGAAGTGGATGCAGCGCAGCGGCAACGACTGCAGGCTGGGGCTGACGAGAATTGGAAGGGGCGGCTTGAGCGACTGTTTGCGGCTGGTGCGGGCGATCGGCAGGCGGTACTGCAGGCGGCTCAGCCTGTCCTCGGTTTGCAGGGCAGTGCGGAGCGGGGTGCAGCGGTATTTGCGAAGCGATGTACCGCCTGTCATCGTCAGGATGGTGTGGGGCATGAAGTTGGTCCGAATCTGGCATCGCTGACCAGCCGAGACCCCGCGTTGTTGTTGAATGCGATTCTGGATCCCAGCGGGGCGGTGGAGGCGAAGTATCTGAACTATGTCGCGGTGACTGCGGCCGGGCGTTCGGTGGCTGGCATGCTGACAACCGAGACAGCGACGGGATTGACGTTTGTTGCGGCGGAGGGGAAGACGGAAACGCTGCTGCGATCGGAGATTGAGGAATTGCGGAGCACGGGGAAATCGTTGATGCCGGAGGGGTTTGAAAAAGAACTGAATCAGCAGGATTTGGCGGATGTGATTGAATTTGTGCGGCGACTGGGGCAGCGGTAGGCAGTTGTCAGTTGTCAGTTGTCAGTGGGCGCGGACGGGGAACCGTTTTCTGTGAGCGTGAAGTGGAACCGAACAGGGAGTGTTGGGAGACTGTTTTTTCGCCGCGGAAGAACGCGGAAAATCGCTGAATTGATGGCGGGGCGAGTTTTCAACCACGAATCACATGAATGAGGGTGAAGGTGGCTTGAGGGATTTGAAGTTCGAAAGACGCGAAAAGTTGTCAGTTGTCAGTTGTCAGTTGTCAGTTGTCAGTTGTCAGTG
>CAITYU010000381.1 GCA_903896675.1 uncultured Planctomycetaceae bacterium | reverse complement strand
TCTTCTTCCGAATCATCGCTCGCAATATCCAGATGTCGGATCTGAACGGCACTTGCTGCTGCAATCACGTCCGGCCCGCGACAAGAGGATGACACGGTCCGTATCCTGTGTTCTGCCAGGTTATGGCAGGGCCAAAGCCGCAGCGGCAGGTCGGGGCTGGCAGCACTGCGAACGTCCCGGCCTGCCATTTCTTGGCTCAACGCGAAATCCCTTGCGCAGGTGTAGATTGCATTGCGAGGGGTGTTGACAGAGAGTGGTCGAGGCAGAATTGAAACGGCCCCTGAAAACAGGGTTTCCGACCTTATTTTTTTTCTCCTTCCGGGAGGGCGAAGCTCCTGTTGAGCCGAATCGTCAGGCGGCTGAATCCTGCGGCTCGGCAGGAGCCTCGCCCTCCCAAAATGGGGTCCCGCGGCTCGGCAGGAGCCTCGCCCTCCCAAAATGGGGTCCCGCGGCTTGGCGGGAGCCTCGCCCTCCCGAAATACGATCCTGCGGATCGGTAGGAGCCTCGCCCTCCCAAAATGGGGCCCACGGATCGGCAGGAGACTCGCCCTCCCAAGGGGAACCAACGAGCACCAGTTCGGTGCCCCCCTTCAGGACAACACCCGTTGGCTTCCACCAACCGCACCGCAGAGCCAACTCAGGACGTCGGTCATGGTTTGTTTTATCCCCGGACGAGGCTGTACCTGCGACCTGATGAACCTGCCTGTCCGTGACGGGTACATGACGCATGACGAGTCGCTGATCGTTCCGCTGAATCTTCCCGAATCAAACGACATGCTCTCGGATTGCCTCAACCGGCTGTTCATTCAGAAATCGCTGCAGGTGATCTCTGAGGTCTTCTGCGCTGGCGTAACGGTCCGTCACTTGTGCAGCCGTCGCACGCAGCACGATTCCGCGCAACTGGCGACAACGCTGCGAGGGCAGGGGCTGCGACAGAGCATCCACGTCAGTTGTGGATTCGGCAGCCAGCGGAGCCCCGAACATAACCTCCGCGAGGATGCGCCCAAGCGAAAACACATCAGAACGTGTATCAATCTCACCGAAACAGCCGGACATCTGCTCAGGACTCATGTAATCCGGAGTGCCCCCGACTGGCCCGGACAGGGAAGTGGTGGAATGCAGGTCTCGCCGGATGCCAAAGTCAATCAGTCGACAGACTGGTCGCCCATCGACTCGCTCGACCAGCACATTTGAGGGCTTCAGATCGCCGTGAATGATGCCCCGCAGATGGGCATGTCGCACGGCGTTGCACAACTCAATGATGAGTGCCAGTCGTACTTCGGCAGTGAGCCGCTGCTCACGGCAGTACGTTGTGAGTGACAGACCGGGTATGTAGTCCATCGCAAACCATGGTCGGCCGTCAGGCAGGTGTCCGGCGTCCAGAACCGAGACGATGCCGGGATGCCTGAGATCAGCCAGCGTCTGGCATTCCGCTTCGGCAAGTGCGACGGTGTTTTCCGTCAGCATATCTGATCTCGGCACCTTCAGAGCCACCAGCCGCTTCACAGGCTGCAGCTGCGTTGCAAGAAAGACAGTTCCCATTCCGCCATGGCCCAGCAGTTTCAGCAACTGGTAGCATTCGATCACAGTACCAACCTGCAGGGTTTCCACGACCGGCTGTGCAAGTTCCGCCAGCAGCGAGGGCTGCATCACAGCGGTCACCTCCATGAAGCCAGTATCTTCGTCACTCTGTTCGAGCAGTTGCTTTACGTGCCGGCCCAGTTCCGGATCGTCACTGCAGCAGTTGTCGATGAGTCGGCATCGCTGCCGGGAATCCGCAAGCTTCATGGCCTGCAGATACACGCCGCGCAGCCGTGGAATGGTTTCGGTCACGACACACCTCCGATGGTACCACGATTGCTGCTGTCCTGAGGTGTCCCGCGGAGATCAGGTTTCGCGACCATTTTTGTGTTCTGCCTGGATTTTTTCGATTTCCAGCTTCAACCATGCCCGGGCAAAACGCCAGCAGCGACAGGCTGAGGCACGTGACATCTGCAGCAGCTCAGAGACCTCAGGGAGTGACAACCCGCTGAAATAGTGCAGTTTGACAAGTTCTGCCGCCAGCGG
>CAITYU010000380.1 GCA_903896675.1 uncultured Planctomycetaceae bacterium | reverse complement strand
GGGTGTCCCAGACCCAGGGCTGCGCCCTGGGCTACCGGAAACCGGCCCTTCAGGCCTGAATCGCAAACAGACGCACGGCACAAACCAAACACACGCCGCAACGGCCTCCACGCCCGACGGGTTTCGTGGGTAATGACAAGGTAACTGGCCCAGGCTAAAGCCCGGGCCACGGTGTTTGAACATGATGTCAGGAATACATCAGGCACTTTTCAGTCCTGAACATTTGCCGTGGCGAAAGTTCAGCCGTTTCAAGGTGCAGTCGTCACTTCAGGTTCCAACTTGCCCAGTGCACGTCCGTGTTGATCCTGAGCCACATTAACACAAGGCGGTCTTCGTTGGGCGTGGCAAACAGCTCAAGGATGTCCTCTCCATGCATGCACTCACCGGGCAGTGTGCCCAGTCGGCCAACCTGAGTGGCCGTCGAGGTCCGCCAGATTTCCACCTGCAGCTTTTCATCCACCGAAACAGCCAGCCTGCCATCATCCAGCAGGCAGACGGCGTAGATTTCCCCGTCGTGCCTCTGAGCTCCCACCTGATATTCCGGACGATCCCCCGCCAGACTCCAACTGGCCACTCGCCCACCACGGTCACCCGTGACCATGACCCGTCCGGATTGCGAGACAGCAATTCTCCGAACCTGATCGCTGACGCCGGGCAGTACAGCCACCTCACCGGTTTCCGGAAACCACTGCCGGAGCCCCCCGAATTCACCTCCGATAATCAAGGATTTTCCATCGGGGTGCCAGCAGAATGTGACGACCAGCCCGGGAAGAGTCGTCATGCAACGCTGACCACTCAGTGGTGCTGCCTGCAGAACATGTACTTCACGATCCACGTAGTAGGCAAACCGGCTGCCATCGGGGGAATACTCAATTTGGTCGCTTCGAATCGCCTGCGGTGTGGCGGAATGATCCTGCAACACGCCTCCCGTACTGTTCACCTGTTGCCGCTGAAGCCAGAACTGACGTTCGCGCGTAAGCCATCTCAGATACCATTCTCGCATCGGGTCCAGCTCGCTGGTTGGCTGGAGACCGGCCGAGGCGATGTCCGGAAAGACTTCCGTGATCTGATGCTGCGCGGGAAAGCAGACGGTGGATTCTGCGCTGACCTCAGACTGTGATCGTGGCGAAGGTTCAACACGAATCATGGCACCATCCATAAATCCGATCAGCACCGACTGATGGTCGGAAGACACGTCGATGTGATTCGGGCTCATCCACGTCTTCTCACCTGAATGAAACTCCAGTCGCTTCAGTTTCGTCGGGGCGACTGTGACGACATGAATCCTGCCACTGTCAGTCCCGGTCAGGACCGTATCACCAGCATCGCAGACGCTGATCAACGGCTCATCAGCCACGATCCAGCGAGCCTCGGGCTGCAGGAATGGAATACGATCAGCCCCGAATTCCCGAAATGTATGCATCCCTGCGTCTTCGGCTGAGGTCGCGTCGCGGCTCAGATCGTTCAGGTCCCAGCGAACAATATCTCCTGTTAAGTTTGATGTTACAAGTTGCCCCCCGGAAAGCCCCGGGTGGACACAGAGTGGTTTACCTCTGAATCCGAGGCTGGCCAGCGGCTGCTGCGCCTCAACGTCCTGCAGGATCAGCGAATCGGTATCATCGACCACGCAGCACAGTCGTCCGGTAAGCGGCATGGCAAACCCGGTCAGCACATGCTGGTGCGCGGCGAAGGCGACTTCAATTGCCCCGGCGCCGCTGTCTGTCGACACCTTCAGATCGGCAAGATGCACACGGTTGTCTGCCGCAGCGACCAGCACTCGACTGCCATCCGCCGAGATTGCTCCCCACAGGTTTCTGCGTTCCACGGGCAACGTCGCCACGCAGGTCGTGTTGTCGGTGCGTATGACAACGGGAGCCTCATACCGCGAACCGCAGAGCAGCATGTTTCCATCGCTGGAAAACGAGAGTGTTTCGATCGTGGTGAACATCGGGGTGGAACCCGTCCTCCACGTTCTCATCTGAGTATCATAAATCTTCACACAGGACCTGTCACTCGCCTTGTCCAGACTTCCCCCCACCGCGATGTAACGTCCCGAAGAATCCACGGCAACTGCATGCAGTGACTCAATTTCCGAGGAGACCTCCAGTTCAACCGCCCCTGTGTCACTGCGAAGAATTCGCAGTACACCATCACCGCATCCGGCCGCGACAAGTTTGCCGCCGGGAATCGGACGCAATTCGTGAATCGCCGCATCACACAGCTTTCGCGACGTCAGCATTGACTGCCGCTGAGCCCGCAGGATGCTCCACTCCGCCGAAGACTCGGCAGAGTTGTCGGGCGTGTCTATTGCAGTCAGCAACCGATCTGTCTCGAACAGATTCCCAAGCTCCCACGCTGTCCATGCCTGCCTCAGCGTTGAACCCCACGCCAGATCCTGAAACTTCCGCTGCTGCGTCTGAGTTTCTCCGAGATAGAATTCAGCCCGCCGTTCGGAGACTCGCGCTGCCTGCATCTGCCGCACACTGACCAGCAGTCCCAGAACAAGACTGGAAACTGCCAGTGCTGCCAGTCCCACAGGCAATCTGTGGCGAGTGACAAATCTCTCCAGACGGTACATTCCCCCTGCTGGCATCGCCTGAACCGCATGCCCCTCAAGCACCCTCTGCAATTCATCCCGCAGGGCCCCAACACCAGGATAGCGATCAGCAGGAACCACCGCAGTGGCTCGACGAATAATGCTGCACAGTTCCCGATTCAACCGGGCTGGCACCGTTGGAGTTCTGCACACTGCGGACCCTTCACTCCCCACCGCTGCGGGTGATCCATACACCACCTCCGCGAGTATCCGCCCAATAGCAAATACATCGGACCGTGTATCAGCACCCGACGACTCAGCACAGGACTGCTCGGGACTCATGTAGTCCGGGGTACCCACCGGGATGTGCGGATGAACCGAAACTGCAAGGATATTGCGACAGATTCCAAAGTCGATCAAGCGACATGCTGGTCGCCCGTCCAAAACCTCAACAAGCACGTTGGAGGGCTTAAGGTCCTGATGGATAATGCCGCGGAAATGAGCATGTCGGACGGCATCACAAAGCTCAGCAATCAATCGCAGACTCTCGTGCACCGCGAGGTTCCGATCCCGACAGAATGCGGTCAACGGAAGGCCATCGACATAGTCCATGGCAAACCACGGACGACCGTCAGGCAGACTGCCGGCATCCAGAACCGACACAATTCCGGGATGTTTCAGTCCCGCAAGTGTCTGACGTTCTGCCTGAACCTGGGCAGCCGATGCCGCCGTCAGGAATCCGCTGCGCAGCACTTTCAGTGCCACCACACGTTCCACCGGCTCAAGCTGCTTCGCCTGGAAGACCGTACCCATGCCTCCACTGCCCAGCAGCTGCAGCAATTGGTAGCGTTCAATCACCGTACCAGCACACAGTGGTTCCTCCGGCAGCAGTCCGCACAGATCTGCAGCACTGAGGAGTGCTCCGGCTGGCTCGGCGAGAAAGCTGGCATCAACATCCCCGAGGCTGAGCAAATGCTGAACCTCAGCTATGAGTGAGGAATCATTTTCACACTGGCTGCGGACAAAAAGCTGTTGCTCCCGCGCGTCAGGAATCTCGATGGCCCGCAGATACACATCACGCAGTTGTGCCGAAGAAATACTCATGACAACACCCCCTCGGACCGCTGAATGAGCCGGTAAGGAGGAATCAGCCTCCCCGAAACCGTCTGCAACAATTCCACAATCGGACGACGAGCCTGTCAGTTCGACAAACGCGCAATCTCGGCCTTCAGCCACACGCGTGCAAACTGCCAGACACGATAGACCGATGCTCTGGATAACCCCAGCACCTCGGCAGCCTCGGTCAATGGCAGTCCGGCAAAGTAATGCAGATTCACAAGCTCAGCCGCCTCAGAGTCGACTGCTTCCAGACGTTCAAGGGCTTCATGCACCAGCAGAATCTCGGAAGTGCAGCGGTTGTCGGAGAACTGACGCGACAGATCTTCAGAGAGCGACAGCGGTCTGACACCGCTGCCGTGACGTTCGCGATTTCTGCGTCGCGACACATCGATCAGAACCCGTCGCATCGTGACGCTGAACGCTGCAAAAAAAGACCTGCGATCCCGGAATGCTCCGCCCTGACGGGTTGCCAGCACCCGGATCCACGCTTCGTGCACGAGGGCGGTGGGCTGCAGTGTATGAGCAGCCTGTTCACCCCGCATGCGTACCGCCGCAAGCCGACGCAGCTGCTGGTAAACCGCCTGCAACAGCACATCCTCTGAACCCGGTGTCCCTTCCTCAACCTGCTGCAGGATACCCGTAAGAGATGACATGCCACACTCCCTCTGATCACCGTGACGCTGCGGACGATGGCTCATCCTGCGCACATACAGCCTTAAACTCAAAAAAAATCCCACGCGATTGCCAATTTGGTGGAAAACCGGGGTTGGAATGAATTGCTGAACCACCTGCGCTGTATTTCACGCCTGGATCATTGTGAAACGGTTTTTCTTCAGCAGATATCTGAATCCAGCAGCAGAAGGGTTTTGCCATGCGTTCCGGGAAGATGCATTCGGTTTTGTCTCGTCGATACCTCGTGCCGGTGTTCCTCGCTGTCACTGCGTTGCTTTGCAGCACCTGCAACGGTCAACTCAAACGCCTCAAGCCCCCCTACCAGGTCAAGCCCATCAGGAATACGCCACTTGACCCCAGTACACTGCTCCCGCCTTCAAAGGAAGCCACCAGTTCGCTCGGAATCGTGGTCCTTCCGCCTTATATCGATGAGAAAGGCAACGTCTGGTCCAAAGAGTTCAGCAACAAACCCGTTGCAAAGGCTCATATCAAGCACTTTCACAATAAGCCCGAGGCGTGGTGGGTCTCGGACTATAAGGACAGCAGCGGAGCTCCGCAACCACGAAGAGCCCCCCGAAGCTACGATCGCGTTGAGACGCTGGGAAACGTGGCGAAGGATGACAAGGTCTCCCCGAAAATCGAGACAGCCAGCTCCCGGATGTCCATCCGAACACGAATCAACCCGAAAACCGGGCAGGTCGTCCGAGAAGTCCTGCGAGACGGATCGGTACAAAGATCCAGCGTCATTGGAAAAGCAACGCTTGAGACTGATGACAGTGGGCAGCAGATCTGGGTGTACGGAGACAAAAGTATTCCGGCTGCTGCCTCCAGCGTTCCTGTCAAACAACTCTCCCCTGAACAGCAGATAGCCGTCGGAATTCTGCAGATTCTTGATTCGGCAGCGAGGAGGCAGCAGCAGAACGAGGCTGAACAACAGCCCGACGAACAATAAACCGCAGGAAACTCCCGTCGCCTTATGGTCCAAAGCTCATTCCTGAACATCATTTCTGAAAAAGGCAACCATCATGAGATTCTTCACCGCCGTATTTGTCACGACCATCCTGTGCTGCGGATCCCGGCCGGGGCTGGCGCAGGAACGTTTTCTGCTGTTCGAAAGCTCGAAAGCCGCAGAGTTCGGATTCACGATGGAGCGACCTGCGAAGATCAGCGAATCTGAGGCCGTTCAGCACGCGATCCGAGATTTGCATACACATCTGGACAACGTTGGAAACATCTCCTCGTTCGACACGTTTTCGAAAACAAGGACATCCAGCACCATCAGGAACAAATACGAGCAGCTTGGCCCGCTCATGCGAAATACAACAACCTTCTCGAGTGAAAAGGAACGCGAAGGTGCATTCCGGGGAAATCGACGAGGTTTCATCATCACCGTCAGGGCGTCCTCATTCAAAGCCGGAACATTTGGCAACTCCTCTGACTACAACAAACTCACCGGTGTACGCAAAAGTCGGGCATGGGGTACCCTGCTGTACACATTTCGTGTCTATGCGCCCGAGGGATTTCAGCAGTCGTCGAAGTCTGGCTATTCAGCGTCAGAGAATTCATCGCAGGTGAAGTACACGATCCTCAACGGAACAGGCCGCACCGTTCGATTTTCAATGCAACCAGGCGGAAAATCTTATACGCTTGCAAGCGGAAAGACGTTTTCCAGCACATCCTCCGTGAAGGGAGGCAAACAGCCGACCATCACACTGACGGATTCCGGTCGCACGATCAAGCTGGTCAGCGGAGATCACAAGTTCTGGTGGAACGATGATGAGTCGCGCGTGGCCTTTGATCTGAACTACGACAAATAAAACGCTGCTGTCCAGCGGGACTGTCGCTGGCAGTGGTCAGAACAACAGTGGCAATTACCGACTAAGCCCCACGCGACGCCGTGCCTGCAGGCAGGCGTCGCCGGCTATCTCAAAATCACGACAGTTTTTGGGTCGAGTTTCATAGTGCTGACAACGAAACGGAGCGTCTGCGGCCCCGCTGCCTGCCAGGGCCACGCATACCCCATCCGGTCGTGGCACGATCCGAGTGCCATCCTTCAGTTGCACCAGTTGAGGGTGCAGGCTGACAAACGGATCTCGAGCCGACACCTGCACAAAATCAAATCCGTGCCGGCAGCAGGCTCCACAGCTCCCACAATCCTCGGCCGTAAGCGGCCGTTCCCAGCGTTCGCAGCCCTGCTCTGTCCCCTGCACCGCTGGGGCAGTTTTTCCCGGCTGCCTGTGCTGCCGACAACGCAGCCCGCTGCCGCCGGAAATGGCCCACGCACACGTTCCGCAGGTTTCGGTCGGGGAAACGGACAGGAGTGATCCGAGGCGATGTCGAGCTCGCGTTGTGCTCCACAGCGACGACGCGGGCACTGCACTCCGTACTGCATCCGCAACTGCTGCCGTGGCCGCCAGACTGCGACTTAAGACGTCGTGAAATGGTGCTGTCTGAGACAGCCGAAACCCGCTGCGGGCGATGGCGATCGCAGGATCTTCGCCATCCTGCAGCGGATCCTCGGGCAGTGCGTCCCAGTAGGGGCGCCACATCGTAGTGACAGCCATGAAATCCCTCAGTCCGTACGGAGCCGCCAGAGCAGCCTGCAGGCGATGGCACGCATACTCATACACCAGATCACGCCGGCTGGTGTTGGAAAGCCCCCAGTCCGGCAGATCCCGAGCCCCTGCGCCGGACACCAGCCAGTGACAGAGTTCGTGGAAGATCATCTGCGCGAGGCAGTCATCCGGATCGAATTCATCAGCCACGGAAATCGTCAGGGTGCCCTGCCCGTCATAGGCCGCATAAGCATCCGTGGAACGCTGCACCGTCAGACCCAGATCGGCCGCCGCCCGCAGCCAGATCAGATCGACAGGATCGTGGTAAGTGTGTTTGATCGAGCGCTTCGGCATAGGGGATATCGACCACGAACTGAAAGGCAGAAATTCACAAGGGCCCGGCAGCCTCGTTGTAGTCTATTCTGGCGGGATCGCAACCTTCTCTGCTGACGCCGGATTGCTGCAGCGGTCAGGTGCAGCGAATTCTCAGCAGAATCCGCCCTCGTCGGGCGGTCTCAGTGTCGTCTGACCGGATGACCAGCCTACTGCTCCAGAGTCAACTGCTTCGCCAGTTCCGGCAATTGAACCATCGCTCCCTGCTGAGCACGACTTCGTTCTGCAGCCTGCAGCAATGCGAAGATCTCCAGAGTCTCCGCAGGTGTCACGGGCACCGGCCCTCCCTTGAAGAATCGAGCAATCTCGATGGCCAGCCCTTCATACCCCACGTAGCGATCGTCTGTCGGCACAACGCCCTTGACGGGAACTCCGTGTCCATAAATGCCGGCTGTAGACACACCCGTGGTTCCGAACACCGTGGCACTGTACTTCACCGCGCCGGACTTGATGCCGCGGTATGTACCAACTCGCCCATCAGCCCAGACTGCGGTCACCGATTCTGCGGTGGCTGTTCCGGTACTGCTGACAGACACAACTCCCGGTCCCATGATGGCATACAGGGTCTCGATACTGTGCAGCGGGCGGGTGAATCGATCGGCTTCCGGTGCATCCACCGACCAACCGCCATAGACATCGCAGCCAATCACTTGTCCCACATCGGGATGATTCCGCATGCCGCTGAAACCCGCGCTGTACCGATGCTGCGAACTGCTCCAGCATGGGGTTTTTGTTTCTGCTGCCACCCGAAAGATACGAACTGCATCCTCAGCAGTGGCCGCCAGAGGTCGACCGATGAACAGGGGCTTCCCGGCCTTCAGCACCGCCGTCGCCTGCTCAGTGTGCATGCGTCCGTCCAGACTGAAGATCATCACGCCATCGCATTTCGCCAGCAGTTCCTCAAGTGAATTGACCATTTCAATCGGCGGAACAGCATCCTGCGGATCCCTGGGATTTTGATGCAGATTCAGCAACTGCTGCTTCCACTGAGCCTGCAGTTTCTCACTGTCCGGGTAATCCGGACTGGCGATCGGCCATGCCGCAACGACCTGCACACCCGCAAAATCGCCCTCAGCCCGCGGACGATTCAGGAATTCCGTGTAGGCCACAGATCCATAGTTGTCGATGCCCAGAATGCCAATACGGACATCCCCTGCAAGGCTGTTCGCCACGCTGCCACACACGGCAAAGGCCAGCAGCAGGGTTCGAGTGACGGTCTGTGAAGGGTTCATGCGAAGCTCCGGAGCTCAGTGAGATTTTGAAATCGCGGGTGAACCGTAGCCTAACCGGGTCCCGGTGTGAACTCTGAGGCCATCGCAGGGCAGACCAGTTTCCGATCCTGTCTGAGTGCAAGCGACGGCAGTTGTGCCGCCGCGCTGCACCAGCAGGATCTCGGTTGGTGATGTTCCGTTACTGACAGAACTGTCTGACGATCTGCCGCAGTTGGAATTGCAAATACAGCCGATTGATTCGATACTCCGGGAAACGGGCTTCGCTGCCGTCTGGCTGGTCAAGCCCATGCTGTTGCCAACACAGTCACCTGCACGGAAACGATCATGAAGCTTTCTGCAAGCCTGCTTGCCTTTTCGTATTTGCTGGCCTGCCTGAGTTTGCCGGGTACATTGGCAGCACAGGAAACCGCCACTCCGATCGTCGCTCCTGACGGCAAGCCAGCCGATCTGACAAAGCCGGTCCAGGTCTTCATTCTGCTCGGCCAGTCCAATATGGTCGGGCTGGGTAAGGTGAAGGGCGGTGAGAATTCGCTGGAGCACGCTGTTCGGGAAAAGCAGAGGTATCAGTACCTGGTGGACCAGTCCGGAGCATGGACGGTGCGGCAGGATGTACGATATGTGCAGTACATGTCCGGGCGTGGCCCGCTGAGAAATGAATGGATGACAGTCACGGGCGGAAATCTGGGTCCGGAGTATGGTATTGGCCATGTTCTGGGAAACGCCATCGCCGCGCCTGTTCTGGTGTTGAAATGCTGTATCGGGAACCGCGCTCTGGGCTGGGACCTGCTGCCTCCGGGAAGTCCGCGACGGGAATTTGTGTCGCGTGACAAGTCCGGCGTGGAAAAGAAACTTGTCTATGCGGGATCCGGAGACAAACCGGAATTCTGGGACATGGATCCGGCGCTGGGTCTGGCAACTGAACCGGGTCCGTGGCTGGACAAAAATGGCAAGCCGATTGACTGGTATGCGGGCAAGCAGTGGGATTCGGATATTGGCGACGCCCAGAAGGCCCTCGCAGAACTTGAAAAGCACTATCCCGGTGCCAGTGGTTATGAGGTGGCCGGGTTCTTTTTCTGGCAGGGCGAGCGAGACGCCGGCAACGCCGGCCATGCAGCGCATTACGAAGCAAACCTTGTGAGGTTTATCAAGGCCCTGCGGAAGGAATTCGAGGCTCCAGAAGCGAAGTTCATCTGTGGAACTCTGGGAGAAACCACAACTGAATCCAGCGGGCCGTCGCGTCTGGTGCTGGATGGTCATCTGGCAGTGGATGGCAAGTCGGGCAGGTATCCCGAATTTGCCGGCAACGTGAAAACCATTTACACGCATCCGCTGGCCCAGGGTGGCAGTGGAAATGGGCACTATGGTGGCAAAGCCGAAGTCTACATGGACGTTGGTGAGGCCATGGGCAGGGCGATGGTGGAACTGCTGCACGCCAAGTAGCCGCTGCAGCGCCCTGAAAAAGCCGCCGCAAGCTCCCACGCATAAGCTATATTGAGCCATCCGCCCGCCTGTGAATTCGATATTTGCCGCGATGCCAGGGCGGACAGCGTAAGTCTCCCGGGGTGGTCTTAGGTGGAAAAAAGCCTGATTTCTGCGGAACAGACGCCGACCACTGCCGTCTGGCAGAGGGACATTGTGGTCGCTGCAGCCGCAGTGCTGATCGTACTCATGTCCACGCTGCCGGGATTGATGACCGGCTGGTTTCCGCAGGATGAGGGTCAGATCGGCCAGGCGGCCGAGCGATTTCTGCAGGGACAATTGCCGCATCGCGATTTTGATGACATGTACACAGGACTGCTGACGGTCCTGCATGCCATGGCGTTCAAGTTGCTGGGAGTGCGTACCGAGTCAACCCGCTGGATGCTGCTGGCAGCCAGTCTGCCCTTTCTGATCTGCGTCTATCGAATATCCCGGCGATGGCTCCGACCGCTGGATGCAGGGGGGCTGGTGGTCTTGTGCGGTATGTGGAGTGTGCGACTCAACCCGGAATCGATGCCGTCGTGGTACATCCTGTTTCTGACGGTGGGCATGCTGGATGCTCTGCTGACTTTTCTGGAACGGCCGCACCTGCGATGGCTGTTTTGGGCCGGCCTGCTGGCCGGCGTGGCCGTCCTTTTCAAGATCACGGGTATTTACCTGATCGCAGCCGGCGTGCTGATTCTGATGGACTGCGAGCAGCGGCAGTCAGCCTCGTCAGCTCCGCGGTCAGCGACTTTTTCGGTCTGGATTCTGTTCTGCATCCTCGTGTACTTCCTTGCGGCAAGCCGTCTGTGGTCGGCCGGCGACCCACTGTTGTCCGCGTTGCATCTGACAATTCCTGCCTTTGGACTGGGGATTTCCGTACTTGTGGGGGAATGGCAGCGAGGGCGAGGAGCGTTTTGGCAGCGTGCAGGGACGTGGCTGCGACTGCAGCTGGTCTTTGCCGCCGGGGCCTTCCTGCCGCTGTCGGCTTGGCTGCTGTGGTATTGGCAGGCGGGTGCGCTATCCGAGTTGTATGAGGGCCTGATTGTGCTGCCACAGCGACGACTGCAACATGCCGGGGCGGCATTTCCCGGGCCGGCAGCCTTTTTACTTTCAGGAGCAGCCTTCACAGCAGTGTGTCTTGCTGGATCCACAAACGGGCGTTCGGCCACCGTTGCAAAGGACAGCCGCTTCCTGCCCAGGCTGGCAGTGGCGATCCTCGGGCTGCTGCTGGTCTGCGGACATCTGTCCATCCAGGGGCGGCTGGCGTGTTTTCAGGCGGTCCGCAGCGTGGCCCCTTATGTATCGGCACTGTTACTGCTGCAGGCGATCAGATGCTGCGGGGCCGACAGCGGTCGGGCTTTTGCCATTGCCGCCACGCTCATCATGGGCGCGCAGGTGCAGTTCCCATTCGCCATGGACCTGTATTTTCCTTACGTGGCACCGCTGGTCTTTATCGGAGGCAGTTTTGGACTGCAGGCGACCGACGCTGCACGGCGACATGCTGAGACCAGGGTGCGGTGGTCACGAGTTTTCATTGCCGGCCTCAGCCTGTTTGCATGGCTGCAACTGAAGTCCGTGGTACCGCTCGGCAATGTCTCCAGCGCTCCCACACACCTCTCAGGAATGCAGCTCAGATTTGCCCGCTGCGGGCTGCAGGTGGAACGTTCCCTCGGTGAAGCTTATGAGCGGCTGGTCACAGAGATCCACGCCCGCACTGACGACGGAGAAGCCATCCTTGCCGGGCCCGATTGTCCCGAAGTCTATTTTCTGGCCGAACGTCAGAATCCCACACGTCTGTTCTATGACTTTTTTCGTCCGGAACTGCTGAGCACTGCGGAGGATCTGAACGCACTGGCTGACGCAGCGGGTATCCGGCTGGTGGTCGTCAAACAGCCGTTTCTGCGCGACTTCACCAAAGCTGCTGATCAGCTGGAAAACTGGGCTCGGCAGCGGTTTGGAAATCCTCTGGTGATCGGCTTTGGTGGCAATAGTGATTCCTCCGCTCCGGCGCTTTTTAACGTTTATTCCGACAGCAGCGGTAACAAAACCAACGAATTACCCGGGACAAAATGAGTTGCCCACGCGGGTAAACCAGACATGAGCCAGGCTGGCTGCAGAGTTCCCATTGGAGACGACAGCTATGCCTCTGCTGCATGTGGTTTACGATCTGCTTTCCCTGCCTGCCGTGTACCGCATGTGGCAGGCTCCCTTTGTTGATGCAAAATTTGCACCGATTCTGCGGCACAACGACCTGCGCTGCGTGCGTCGTGTGCTGGATGCCGGGTGTGGCCCGGGTACCAATGCCCATCTGTTTCACGGTATGGACTATCTGGGCCTCGATCTGAATCCCGCCTATGTGGAATCGGCGCGACAGCGTCATCCGCTGCGGTTTGAAGTCGCCGACCTTTGCACGTGGGAACCTGAGAACGGTGAGGGCTTTGATTTCATTCTGGTGAACAGCCTGCTGCATCATATGGATACAGCCAGCGTGCACCGTCTGCTTGGGCAGCTATCGCGGTTACTGACAAAGGACGGGCACATTCAGATCGTGGATCTGGTGCTGCCGCCGCGTCTGTCCATTCCGCGCGGTATGGCACTGGCCGATCGAGGGGACTTTCCCCGACCGCTGGAGGAATGGCGGGCTATCTTTGCCCAGCATTTTCGTCCCGTGGTCTTTGAGCCCTTTGTGCTGAAAATGGCGGGCCTGCCATTGTGGCAACTCGCGTATTTCAAAGGGGCTCCGCGATGATTGGCGTCCTCGAATTCGCCGAATTGACTCAGGAGATGCGGTCCGTTGCGTCGCAGTATGAATCCTCCGAGCTGCGTTCGATCAACCTGACGGTAGCGGTCCCGGTTTACAATGAAGAGTCCAATCTGCCGGAACTGTATCAACGGTTGAAATCTGTTCTGAGCACCATTCCGGGGCGGCATCAGTTGCTGTTTGTCAATGATGGCAGCACCGACGGCACTGCCAGTTTGCTGACTGCAATGGCCTTGTGTGATCCCTGCGTGAAGGCGCTGCACTTCGCCAGAAATTTCGGCCACCAGGCGGCACTCTCGGCGGCACTGGATCACGCCGAGGGCGAGGCCGTGGTGCTGATGGACGGGGACCTGCAGGATACTCCAGAAACAATTCCCCGCTTTGTTCAACAGCACCAGCGTGGTTTCGACGTGGTGTATGCGATTCGCACAAAACGCAAGGAAGGCTGGCTGCTGCGAGCGGCGTACGCTGGCTTTTACTGGCTGATTTCAAGGATTTCCGACGTGGATCTGCCGCAGGGAGCGGGCGATTTCAGTCTGATGTCTGCACGCGTGGTTAAGATCGTCCGCAGTTGTCCCGAACGGCATCGTTATCTGCGGGGGCTGCGACGCTGGGCCGGTTTTCGCCAGACCGGAATTGAAGTCGAACGTGATGCCCGGTTCCGTGGGGAAAGCAAATACAGCTGGCTGAAGCTCTTCCGACTCGCGGCCGACGGCATCTTTTCCTTCAGTGCTGTCCCGCTGCGGGCCGCATCGTGGATGGGTGTCCTGACCGTCGCCGCGGCAACCATCTTCACGGTCTACGCCGGCATCGCACATCTGTTCTTCAGCCGTTCACCACAGGGATTCACAGCGTTAATCACCGCCATCACATTTCTGGCGGGAGTCCAGTTGATCTTTCTGGGCGTTATCGGTGAGTACATCGGTCGCATCTACGAACAGGTGAAGCAACGACCGCTCTATCTGGTCGACAGAGTTGACGGCTCAGAGCACACACACAATCCGCTTACGCCATTCATGGGCAGGCATTCAAATGCAGAGCGAGTACGCACAACAGTATCGGGATCTGTATCGGCAGCACTGGTGGTGGCGGGCGCGGGAGCGAGCCATTCTGGCTGAGATTCGGCGACTGGGCTTCACGGAGGACGGCACAGCAGACATCCTTGACGTCGGCTGTGGTGACGGGCTGCTGTTCTCCAGCCTCACCGGATTTGGCCGGGTATTCGGTGTTGAATCCGACGAAACAACGCTGGCCGCGGACAGTCCGTACCGCGAGCGAATCTACTGCCAGCCGTTTGATGCCGATTTTCAGCCGGCACGGAGATTTGATCTGATCCTGATGCTGGACGTGCTGGAGCATCTGCCGGATCCCGCAGCTGCTCTCGAACACGCTCGCAGCCTGCTGCGTCCCGAGGGACGCATCCTGATCACAGTCCCGGCTCTCAATGCCCTGTGGACCACGCACGATGATGTCAACCACCACTACATCCGCTATGACCGCCAGTCCTTCAGAACTCTGGCCAGCGTTGCCGGAGTCGATCTGCTGACACTGCAGTACTTCTTCCACTGGACCTGTCCGATCAAACTGCTGATCAGGCTGAAGGAACGACTTTGGCACACCTCGCCGCAGCCGCCGAAAGTTCCTCAACTGCTGATCAATCGCATGCTGCTGGCTCTGTCCTGTGCTGAACTGCGTCTGGCAACACCACTGCGACTGCCGTTCGGATCCAGCCTGCTGGCCGTGGCACGGTAACGCGCACACACACACAGCCTCATCCGGCACCAGAGCATCCACGCATCACTCGGACCGCCATTCTTCCGCAAGTTGCTGTTCCGTACTGCCTGTCAGTTTCTGCCATAACTCGGGCGTGTATCGCCCTTCTCGAGCAGCCGCATTGAGCTGCTCAAGAATCCTCGCATCTGCGGGCTGACGACGAATGACCCAGTCCAGAAAATTTGCCGACACTCGGTAGCTGGCATCATGCTTCGCAACCCGGCGACGCTCCGCAGACAGCCTCGCACCACCCCTCTCTGGCTCAAACAGAAACCAGCGGATGTAATCCGGAATTCCCTCCACCAGCCAACCCGGAACCGCCGCACCATCACGCAGCCTTCGCCCCCGCGCAGGATACTGCTGCACCACATGCACCAGTTCATGCACGACACAACCAGGGGCCTCGCCCTGCAACTGCCCGCGAAACCATTCACGGTTCAGAGAAATCACACTGCCCGCCGCATAAGCCGGAATTCCCGGCATGTCTGCATCCGGCAGAAAACGAAAACGCACCCGCCGGGGCGGCTGATAACCCTGCCCAGGCAACAACTGCACAATCCGCGGATACCATTCCAGAATTACTGGCTTCAGGTCCCGCTCAGTCCACTCTTCCAGCTCCTGCGCCTGCGTGGTCTCGACACAAAACTCATAAGAATTGTCAGACGTCGTGAATGATATCTCTCGCACTGCCGGCAGTTCCACTCGCCGCAGTTCCGCCGGATCCCCCGTCACCACATCAATTTCACTGAAAAATGTCTGACCAAAGCGATCACCACGATCCGTGGAACGTATGGAAATCAGCAAATGCCTGAAATTCCCCAACACGCCATCTGCACGATCCAATCGCACTGCATGCTGACCACCCTGAGCCCCGTTCGGCCGACTGTCAACATCCGCAATCTTCGTCCACCCCCTGAGATCAGCCACGTCTGCGACTGTGTCCGGAACGACAAATCCCGATTCATCACCGGTCGCACCGTACAGAGTGTAAACCTGCGGTGCCCTGCCACCCGTGTGCCACGAATAGCTGACAACCTCGCCGATCGGTACGGACTTCTGCAAATCGAGAGTGATCAGGCCCTCCACTGTTCCCGCAGCCAGAAAAAAATTGCCCCGGGGGTCGTCAGCATTGGTCGGAATTCGTCCGTCATTCAGGCAGGTGATGCCACCGGAATTCACATCCGCCCGGCCGGCAATCACACGCCACATGCCCTCAGCACCAGCGTCATTCACAGCAGGCGGCGGAATGTCCGGAAATCGAAAGTGTTCACTGCCACGATCAGTCTGAACTGACAGACGGAGGCTGTCCTGCACAGGCAACTGCAACATCGCGAAAAGGCTGAGCAACCCCGGAACTGAAAACAAACCGCCAGCGATCATAGAACACCCGTCCTGCAGCAGCAGACACACAATCAGCCCGCAGGCATACAGAATTCATCAGTCAGGGATACAGGTTGAACTTCCGGAATTCTGCCGTGATGTCCCGGTCAGTGCAATCAGAAATCACCACTACCTTCAGCATGACCGGGATTGCAGACAAAAAAACCAACAGAAAATCGGACGGTCCAGCCATTGGATTTCCCTGTCGTCAATGTGCTGCGCAGCGATCGCACCGCAATCGCAATGTCCCGCAGTGCCTGAGATCACGGCAGCAGCAGATTGCTTGCCCGGGAAGTTTTCCAGACTTCAGACATTCCGACCGGCAGGTGTTGAGCCATACAAGGATTCCACCTATGGTCTGGAAATCATCATCCGAACCGGAAAGTCGCCACCATGAGACATCTGATTCTGCTTCGACACGGACAATCTGAAGTCAACGCTGCTCAACAGACACAGACCATCTTCTGCGGCCAACTGGATACGCCACTGACGGAGTGCGGTCGGCAGCAGGCTCGCGACGCCGGACGGATCCTCGCAGGTTCCCCCAAATACTGCATCTCTCACGCCGTCAGCTCCAGTCTGGGCCGGGCATCCGAAACGCTGGAACTGGTCATTCAGCAACTTCAAGAACCACCGTTTCGCTTCCCGGCCAGCACCGGATTCAACGAACGCTCCCTGGGACTGTTTGAAGGGCGCCAGGAGCAGGACGTGCTGGCGGAATTTCCGGAATACCGCGAAAATCCACAGTTCAGTGCATTTCGGGCCCACTTTCATCAGAAAGCTCCACTCGGAGAAAACCTGGCAGAGGTGACGCAGCGTGCTCACGACGAATTACTGCGGCACGTTCCGCACGTCACCCACGACCTGCTGCTGGTGTCGCACTGCCAGACCATTCGCTGCCTGATCGGCGTACTGACGAAAGCGGCCCCCGAATCTGTCATGCAGTTTCCTGTGCCGAACGCCACCCCCATCGTGCTGGCTCAGTCAGGCCCGGACCTCTGGCAGTTGACCAACCCCGACTGAGAATCGCACATACCGGCTTTTTCAGAAAACAGCCGAACCTTCTTCACTCGTCGCTGTCTGTCGTCTCAGGTTCCCTTGGGTTTGAATTTTCAGGTGAAGTCGAAGTTGTGGACCGTCCGGTGGCAGCCAGCGCATCTGCAGAGATCTGCGCTGATCTGTTCCTAAGCCGGGTTGTGACGGGAAACATCAATGACTGCCAGCTCAGCGGTGGAGCACCAGATTCTGTATCTGGGTACTGCGGGTTCGAATCCCGCAACCAGCTGATGAGTGACCTGAAGAAGGCAGACATTCGCGACGAACGGTTCCACCTGTTCTTCCTCAGGCTTCCGGTCCAGGTCATCATCAAGACCGTGTCCGCGATTGATATTGCCTGAAGAACCAGTGAGAAACATGTCCGACGGCTTTGCAGTGTGCACCACAGCGTCCTGCGCTGCAGTTCGCCAGCGCGCACTCCGCTCGTCAGCCATGCGTTCTGCGAGTGTTCTGCCTTCGGACGGCCCCTCAAGCCAGCACTCTTCGGTGATCAGGTACTTCAGCAACGGTGAGGTGAGTCGTGTGTTTTCCTTTCAAAAAAGTTCAGCTTCGCAGCTATGAGGTGGGGCTTCTGTTCCGCGACGGCGAATTTTGTGGGCTCGTAGACCCCGGTCACCACCGTTTCTTCGACCCCTTCAACCGAAACCGACTGCAGATTGTTTCACAGCGTGACCCGGAACTGGTCCATGAACAATTGGACCTGATTGTCCGGTCGGGAGCGTTGAACGGCCGAGCAGTGGTACTGGACCTGCAGGACCACCAGCGCGGTCTGGTCTGGATCGACGGTCGTTTCAGCCAGCTCCTGACACCCGGGATCCACGTCTACTGGACCGGGCAGCGCCACGTGCGAACTGAGGTCGTGGATGCACGCACAGTTTGCCTGCAGCATCCGGATGTCCGCACAATTGTCACTTCGCCGATGGCGCAGCACGTTCTTGAGCTGGCCACTGTGGCCCGCGAACGGGTCGGACTGCTGTATGTGGATGGGGAGTACCGAGAGTCTCTCGGCCCCGGCGTACACGCGTTCTGGAGAGGACTGGCGGAAGTGCAGGTTGTGGAAGTTGATTTGCGGGAAGCCATCCTCGATATCACCGGTCAGGACCTGATGACAGCGGACAAGGTGACTCTCCGCATCAATGCGACGGTGACCTATCGCGTCACGGACGCTCGCAGGGCCGTCACGCTGACGGAAGACCTGCGGCAGACACTTTACCGAGAGGCACAACTGGTGCTGCGCGCCGCAGTGGGTACCCGCGAGCTGGACCTGTTCCTGTCGGAAAAAAACGCGGTCAGCCAGCAGCTTTCCGAAGACCTGAAGACGCGGGCAGATCAGTTTGGGCTGGCCATTACCAGTGTCGGAATCCGCGATGTGATTCTGCCCGGTGAAATGAAGGAATTGATGAACCGGGTGACGGAAGCGAAGAAAGCGGCTGAGGCCAATTTGATTGCGCGTCGCGAGGAAACAGCGGCGATGCGATCACAGGCAAACACAGCCCGACTGCTGGCTGAAAACCCGACACTGATGCGATTGCGCGAGCTGGAGACGCTGGAAAGAATCGCCGCGGCTGGGAAGCTCAACATCATCCTCGGAGAAAACGCAGCTCGGGACAAAAGCCTTGCTGACCGAGTCGTCAGCCTGCTGTAAGGATTCCTGCCAACTTACGTCGTTCTGCATGGACGCGGGGCCCCACTGAGCGGACTGCGGAAATGACATACCCCTCACTTGTGACTCCGCTGGAATCCCAGGCAGCCGTTAAGCCGCGTCTTATCTTCCGAATGGTCGCAATCGCCGCAACATAAATTCTGCCAGACCTCAGTTTTCGCTTTAGTCCGTTCACGACGACGAACCTGAACGCACTCGCAAAGACTGGAAGACACAGGATGGCCGGAAATACAGTTCCGCGTTTGCCTCATTCGAGGCGTGACACGTAGGGCTTCACTCTTATTGAACTGCTGGTCGTCATCGCCATTATCGCAGTGCTGACGGCACTGAATCTGACTCAACGTCAAAGGTAGTGCGCGGTGTGAAGAAGTATTTTGATAACGAGAGACACCACTTGCAGAAGCATCCAAAGGCCAGCCGTTGGCCGAAGCCAACGGGTGCTGTCCCGAAGGGGTCACCGAACTGGTGCTCGGTGGTTCCCCCTGGAAGGGCGAGGCTCCCACCGAGCCGCCGGATCCAATCGTGGGAGGGCGAGGCTCCTGCCGAGCCGCGCGATCCAGGTGGCTCGGCTCAGCAGGAGCTTCGCCCTCCCAGGAGGCGGCCTGCACTGAAGTCGAAGAATGGCCATCGGTTTACGAACTGAAAGGTCAGTCGAAGACCGGAAAAATGCTGGAGGTTGAGATCACAAACGATGGAAAATTCCTCGACTAGAACTTATCGCGATTCAACCGCGTCGTGAACTTCGCTCTGCCAGTTCAAAAATCAGCAGCGACGGCACCCAGCTCAGCCACAGTGACCACACATACGACGGCATATCGGAGACTCCCAGATCTCGCAGGACAGGATCAATCAGCCGCAACAGCACTGCCGACGCCATCATCAGATAGCTGCGAATCATCCAGCGTCGATGACTGACGAATCTGCGACGTACGGCATCCCGCCACGCCAGTATCGTGAACACACTGACCAGCAGGCTCATCAGTGAGAAACACAGCAGTGCCGGAATACCCGCGAAGCTGCGAAAGCCCATAATAAAGCCACCCGGAGCCGCCCCCAGCAGCACAGCCAGAGCGTAAATCCTGCCCAGCAGACGATGGGTTCGAGGTGACCAGCAGAGCAGCAGGCGACTGAACTGCGGTAATCCGCAGATCAGGGCAATCGGGGCCCCGATGATATGCAGGTAAAAACCTACCCAGTAGAACGAACGCCAGAAGTACGCCTGCCGGGCCTGCAGAAATCCACGATCAAAATCCGGTGGAAAATAAAATCCATAGGTGCCCACGATTCTGAGTGCTATCACCAGCACCACCACAGCCGCCAGGCCACCAAACCACGCTTTCGCAGCGTCGCGAAGACTGAGGCTCTCGGAATCGGGCAACCGCATTACAGAACTCCCCCGGCAATTCACCGCTTTCCTCAGTTTACCTGAACAATTTCAATGCATAGACTCACCCGGCTGCCCGGCCCGTGTTTTATCTTCCCACCTGCCATTCGACAATCAGCCTGCACAGGAGGACCAGCAATGGATCAGCATCACAAGTCGGATCACGATCCGTGGGTACCCGCAGATGGCCTCAAACTCTGCAAAGCGGCCCCTGTCCACGACCGGCTGGCTGCTCGACTGTGTCGCTGCCCACAGCTCAGTTGGGGACTGCCACTGGTAGCACTCGTTTTCTATGTTATCTGCCGAACGTTTTTTGATGAGATCACCCAACTCGGCTGGGGCATGCGTCAACGGCCGCTTCCCGACTACGAAACCTTCATGGCAGTCGTGACAACCATCAGCGGCATCTTCTGGGCTCTGGGAGCCGGTATGCAGATCCTGCTGATTGCCCGTCGCCGGACACTCCCCGGAGTTTACCGGCATCTGCTGCCAGCACTGGCAGTTTCAGCCTACTGCGCCATCGGATTTCTGTCACTGTATGATCGCACCAGTACGGTGATTGACAGGTATTCCAACGGCGGCGGTTCCCTGCGCAGAGGCCCGCCGCCGGACCGCACCCCTCTGGTTCAACCTGCACCGTGATGCACCTGAACCACGCGTCACTATCCAGCATTCACAGGCAGCGCATGTCATTCACCGAACTCACTCCACCGTCGGCTTTTTTCCGGCTCGGTGTCGCACTTATCATCACATTCATCCTCAGCACCTCTGCAGTGACTTCTGCCGAGGACGCAGTGGATCGTCTGCAGGTCAAACGCCTGCAGGCCGTGCAGCAGGCGCGCACAGACTTTGCCGCTCAGCGAAAAGCTCCTGAACGCACGGACGGTTACCAGCAGCACCGGGCCAATCTGCACGTGCACTCGCACTTCTCCCATGACAGCCGCGGCCAGTTGCCAGATATCATCGCCGCAGCAAAAAAGGCGGGAACCTCCATTCTCATGTTCACCGAACATCCGGCCGAACACTACGACTTTTTCAGGGATGGCCACCGTGGTCTCAGCGACGGCATACTGCTGATACCGGGCGCAGAACAATCCGGATTCCTTGTCTACCCGACATTCAGCCTCGAGGGCATCACGACAAAGTCACCGCAGGAACTGGCCGACCTCGTCCGCGGCCGCGACGGACAGATTTTTGTCTCGCACCTCGAAGAACGCATGGACTGGCAGATTAACGGAATCAGCGGCACCGAAATCTACAACACCCATGCTGATTTCAAGGAGGAAAAGGCACTGGTCGCCACCCTCAGGAACCCCCTCAAACTGTTTCAGCTTTCCGTCGCCATTCAGAAGTATCCGCAGGAGTGTTTCGGGGCCATCCAGAATTATCCGGCCGATTATCTGCGACGATTCGACCAATTATGCCAGACTGCACCGCACACGGGTGTCGCCGCCAACGATGCCCACCAAAACGTGGGGCTGGGAATTCGCTGGATCACCGAAAACCAGGGGCGACTGGAAGATGCCCTCGGGGAAAAACTCCTCGATATCGATCTCAGCCTGATTCCCGACAGTGAACAGATGCGTCTGGGTCGAATGCCCGGTGAACTGATCTTTTCACTGTACCTTGACCGCTACGAATACAGCCTGCGGCATGTCGCCACGCATCTGCTGCTGAAGGAACTGAGCGAAACCTCTGTCCGGGAATGCCTCGATGCAGGCCGCTGCTTCGTGGCGTTCGACTGGCTGGCAGATTCGCAGGGCTTCCAGCTCCAACTGCAGTCAGCCAACGGCATCACACCACTGGGAGGTCGCGCCACGTTCACTCCCAACGGTCGACTGCAGGGACACAGCCCTCTGCCCTGCCACTGGAAGATACTGCGCAACGGAACGGCAGTCCACGAAGCCTCTGGAGCACAACTGGACGTTGTGCTGGACCAGCCGGGCGTCTACCGCTGCGAAGCATGGCTGAACGTGGCCGGCACTGACATGGTCTGGGTGCTGACCAACCCCATCTACGTGGATCCCATCCAGCCATGACAGGTCGCCGTGTTGTCACCTGTCCCGTGCAGCGGTGAAAGTCACCGAACGCTGATCACCAACCTTCAGTCCCGTTCCGGCATCCCAAATCAGCGAGTCGCCGGGGATGACCACCTTCGCAAAGTCTGATTTTTCAATCTGCACGTCGCTGAGACTTTCCGGCAGCAGATGGCTGAAAATCCGCCAGCCATCATACTTCTCGGCCGTGCGTTTATTGCCCAGACCGACAAAGTTCACCTTCACTGTATACGTGACTCTGACTCTCCCCGACTGCTCCAGAGGCACCACCTGCAGCGACTCATCAAGCGCCGGATCCCGGTTTTTCTCAATCCGGCTGTCCAGTGCCGGGTCCCCATACAGTACAAAAATTCCGTCAGTGTACTCGGTCCCCCGCCGGTCCTGCCCCTGAGCAACGTTTTCGGCCAGCAGAAACTGCGACCACTGCCGCAGTAAAAACAGCGATTCCGCAAACGTCCAGCGACCGTCCTGTTTCAGAAACCAGTCCGCCATATTCCAGTTCAATTCGTACCACGTCGGCTGCACCGCTCCGATATACTGCCTCGCACCGTTCTTCATCCACGCCAGTGCATAGGAATTTCGAAAGCTGTTCCGAGGCGAGTTCACCTCGCCGGTCAGGCAATTGCCCACCGCCCAGTACAGCTTCGGACGACTGGCCCGCAGCGGCAGACTGACTCCCGGAGCCGTCATCGTCAATGCCCCGTCACCTGCCGTCAGAAACCCGGACCCCGACGGATACATCAGCATCCAGTTGTGCTGACCACCATGGCCCGAACCGATAATCAGATCGAAATTGTCCCGCGAAAGCAGACTGTGCACATGTTTCAGGTCATCGGCATCCGACTTCGGACCACCGTCCTGCAGCCGCAACGTTTCCCCGGGATGCTTTGTCCCCACCTCGCCACGGTCCCTCGTCCACTCCGTGACATACTCGCCCTCAGCAACCCAGTCCAGCCAGTCGGCCTGAGTCTTGGTGAAGGCACGCCGCACAATCACCGGCTCAGATCGCGCCATCTGCAGTGCCTGCTGCTCATCCAGACCGGTCAGTATTCCCCAGATCGCATCCACATAAGGATCGGCGTCCAGTTCCCGGCAGAATCGATTGGCTTCCAGCACAAATTCCGGGAAATTCTCCGTCGGCTCACACACGAAACACGCGTATCGCGGCTTGTACCGAGCCACCGTTTGCAGCAACTCTTCAGGTGCCTTGTCGAACGTAAACACCTGCCCGTCGTAACGATCCTGCAGAGCCCCCACAACCTGCTTCCACGGCATCCCCCTGCGGACGATGATCGCATATCGCCCCGCGATTTCCGCAGCAGGCAACGCACTGCAACACGTCAGAAAAACCAGAGCAGCGGATAGCAAATTACGCATATGTTGTCTCACAGGTCAGTGATGCCGGCCGGGATGTTTTCCAGGATCCTAACCAGCAACCTGTGTTTGACAAGCCATTCAACGCCGAAGTACCGGGCATTGACTTCCGAAACTGCAGCACTACAACGTCGCCGGTGACTTCAATCAGGCTGCCAAAGCCCGGAACCTCTCATGGCACGTCGCGAAAAATACACCACTCAGCCTGAACTCTCCCCCGCCGACCACGATCGGATCGTGCGGATGGCATGGGAAGATCGCACGTCGTTTGATGCCATCGAACGGCAGTTTGGACTGTCAAACGGTCAGGTCATCGCATTGATGCGTCGACTGCTGCATCGCGCCGCGTTCGTTCGCTGGAGAAAACGCACGGCCGGACGGCACACCAAACACGACCAGTTGCGAGGTTTTGAGTTTGGGCGATTCCGTGCACCCAGTCAGCGGGGCGATTAAGACAGCACGGGCCCCGGAGACAGACTCCAGAGCCCGTGCAGACAAGTCACCACGCAGTTCGCCAGTTCAGTTGGCAGCAAAAATCTTCATCGCCGGCTTCGCCACGGCATAGCATTCACGAATGTCGGCAATCGGATTCTTCTCGTTCTCTTCGTACTCCAGAGACAACGCGCCGTTGGCCGGGAACTGCACCTGCTGCAGTTCGGTGAACACTGCTTCAACGTTCAGATGGCCCTTGCCCAGAATCACGCCCCTCGTGCGATCCTTCATTTCGGCGAAATCCTTCAGGTGAATGCCGTACAGCCGTCCCTGCAGAATCCGAATCACCTCCGGACCACTCTGCCCCGACCGAATGTAATGCCCGAGGTCGGCACACGCACCAATTCGCACATCACGTTTCTCAATCACCCGCAGAACGTCAATCGCCTTGTTGTAACGATGAGTCGGACCGTGGTTGTGAATCGCAACGCGAATATCAAATTCCTTCACCAGCTCGTCCAGATTGTCGAAAGCATCGAAATCCGGATCCGCCGTGATGCATGGAATCCCCAGCTTCTTCGCAAATTCAAAGACCTTCCGATTCTCTGCCGCGTCCTTCGTCAGACGATTGACACCATGAGCAGAAATCGTCATGCCCATGTCTGCCACCTGCTTGCGGACAGCAGCGATCTCGGCATCCGGAGCATTCAAGCCAAGCATTCCGCTGTAAAACTCGACTGATTCAAAACCCAGCTCCTGGGCATGTTTCAAAGCCGCGTCGCGAGAATACCCGCGCAGCGAATACAACTGGATTCCCAGTTTCGGAGCCGCTTTCTCAGCAGCGAGCACAGAACGCGAAACACCACCACAGGCAACAGCAGCAGCGGCAAAGGTCGAGATCCGCAGAAAACTGCGGCGAGAAGACTGCGACATGAAAGACTCCGGTAAATTGTGGGAAGACGCGGTCGAACCACCGCGACAGCCAGTGTACGTATCGTCGCGGGTTCGCACAAACATCCCCCCTCCGGTTTTCAGCGGGTTTCTACTGCCAGTTTCCATTCTGCAGGGCCTTCCGGATTTCAGCCTTCGTCCGATACTGATCACACAGGCGACGAAACTGCTCACGCGTGGGCGGCACCAGAGTCGGCACTTCCACCTCCAGAAAGTCATCCACAGCGATCGTCCAGTCAGCCGGCTCCAACTGTGAGGGTGGTACTTTCTGCCAGGTGTCACTGCTGTTCACAGGGCGAATACTGGGAGCAGTCTCGAAACGCGCCTGCAGGGTCGCCAGACGCACCCCCACAACGGCCCACAACCGCATGCTCCCCGTCACCCGGTCAATAAAAATCGGCACGGCAAACCGAGCATCCTCTGTCGAGCGTTGTTCGCCGCACAACGACACCAGCCACGCTGCTGCCAGTTGCTGACAGTCAGCAGCGTCCGGCACTTCCCCAGCCGGAATCTGCGGGCGCAAACCGATGTCTTCACACGACAGCAGATACAGCCCATAATACAGTCGCTCCTGCACACCCAGTTCCACAGCCAGTGACTCGGAAACCGGGCCGGTCGGAGTCAACCTGTGCAGCTCACCGAGGACATCCGCACCCAGTCCTTCCCGCAAAGTCTGATGCAGCAACCGGTAGCCGCGAGCAGTCTGCAGATACCACGACAGACAGGGTTCCAGACGCAGCCGCGGTCGAAAACGCTGCTCCTTCCCCGACGGTGCACTGTCGAGGCGAGCCACATCCAACTGACGCACATGCGTCTCCCGCCGCTTTGTCAACAGTGCCGTGAAAGCCTCCTGCATGCGCCTGCGGTAGGTTCCGGACAGCAGCAGCTTGTTGAACTCATGTGCTGTCTCAGGCAGCAGCAGATATTGCAACGCAGTCACCTGATGATCCAACCAGCCCGGCAGTCGTGCGGAACCGGATTCCATCGGACTGCTGCGAATCGAACTGATCAGCATTTGCATCAGATTCGCATCTCCCGGGACTCCGTTGGGAAACAAGCGACTGCACAATTCCGATTCACGTGAACGACTTGGCGGGAAAAACGACACACCAGTCGTATGGACCGACTCTCTGCGCTGCAGATCCGCCAGAGCAGCCTCAGACGACAGATCCGCACCAATCACCTGCTCTATGGACAGTCGGGCCTGCCCGCTGCAGAGCTGCTGCTGCAGCAACAGACTGCGTGAATAGTCAACCCGCAGCCCGTCATCTGCGGAAAGCAACCCACAAATCGACTCGACCGTCTCACGGTGCCGAGGAACCGACAGATCCAGCGGTTGCTGCAGAAATCGCAGGCAGGCCCAGCATCGCCGCAGATCCTGGCTCCACGTGTAAACACCAATCGGCTGCGAAACAGTTTCATCGGATTCAAACTTTCGGATCCACTCGCGAGTTTCCGTGCTGTCAGAAAATTCATTGCTGACGCCACCCAGCGTCATCGCGGCTGACAGGAACGGCACGGCTGCTGACCCCGCTTCAGCCCGATCCAGCATTCTCTGCAGCAGCGGCAAATGGCCAACAACGGGCAACCCCGAACGCTGCAGCAACGCCAGATCCACCGCCGCAAGCAGACCGTCATCAAACTGCTTCGCCTGACCATCAATCTGATTGACACTGGGAAGCCAGACCCCCGACACCACAGAATTTGCGGCCGCCTGATGGCTTGGATAAAGCGACTGCAGCTCCATCACCCGCGGATCCGTCGCTGGCACGTGCAGACCCAGAATCGCCTCACTTTGATTGATGGACCAGAATCCAAACGGACGCGGATCCACCAGCGCGGGATCGAAGGCTGCCGATTTCCGTTCCAGCCGATCGTCATCAGCTCCCGCCTGAGCCTCCGGCGGATTCTGCACGGATGTCACCTCAACCTGCACGCCCACGGCCACATCCGGCTGATCACCACAGCCGAAAAGCCCCAGCGGCAGCAACACAATAGACACAGGCAGCCATCGACGAGACATAAAGAGCTCCCGCAGCAAACAGCGAGGTCAGCGACAGCCACAGACAATCCGATTGCCGCACCTGCTCAGCACTCAGGACGCAGCAATGCCACTGAATGTTCCTGAAAATTCAGCAGAAAACAGCAGGCAATGCGACTTTTGTGGTCAGTACGCTGTATCGTTCTGGATCAATCCCCGGAGTTGCCTTCCTTTTTGCGACCCGCATGACGCCCGCTGCCATCACCGTCGTCCAGTATCCCACCCGCCGGATTCAGCCCGTCCAGAACCGCCTGTAGTCGCTGACGCGCTTCCCGCGAGTCCGGTGTGTCCGCCGACTGCGGCACCAACGACTCCGCAAACGGAGCACCACCCATATCAAACAACTCGCCCGCCTGATTCAGCTTCCACTGAGCCTCACGCACATACCAGTTGCGAGCCAGTTGGACAAAGGCCCACTTGCGATGCTGAGCCTGCGTGCCACGCCACTCAGCCACCAGACTGCGTCCGTCAATCACACGATCCGACGGCAGTGTCACGCCAGCAAGCTCGCAGAACGTTGGCAGAAAATCAGTCGAATCCATCACGCCGTCTGAAACCCCGCCACCCGCAATCACCCCCGGCCAACTCACAATCAGAGGAACCAGCGCGCCCCCCTCCTGCATCGTCCCCTTCTGACCCGCCAGCCTCCGACCACCAATCGTCGCCTCGTCCGCCTGCCCCTTACCCGTCCCGTTATCCCCCATGAACACAATCAGGGTACTCTGCAACAGGTTCTGCTGCCCCAGCTCGGACAGCAACTTACCAATCAGCTTGTCCATATAGCTGATATTATCCGCCATCAGATCCGGCTCCACTGCCGGACTGTCAGGTGTCGGCAACAGTTCGCCATGCACACTGGACAGCGAATAATAAACAAAGAATGGCTGCTCACGATGGCGACGTATGAAATCCACCACCCGCTCATGCAGCAGATCAGGCATGTACTGATCCGCCGTCAGCCGGCGACTTTCCCCGTTCACCACATACGATTCGCCCTTCGCATCCGTATTTCGATACACTCCACTGCCGCTGAACCGCAGGTACTCGTCAAATCCCCAGTCTGACGGCTGCAACGGAAACTGACTCCACTTCCCAAATGCCCCGGTACGATATCCTGCCTGCCGCAGATACACTGACAGCATCGTTTCCGCCGCAGGCTTCAACTGTCCCACCCTGTCCTGATTTGTCGCACCGGTTCGAAAAGCATACCGCCCCGTCATAATCAGCGCCCGAGACGGACCACACAGCGGCGCGGTATAGGCCCGGGTGTAACGCAGCCCGGACTGCGCCAGACGATCAATCTGCGGCGTGCGATAACGGTCCGAACCGTAGCAGCCCACGTTCCCCACACCCAGATCATCAGCCAGGATGAAGATGAGGTTCGGGGGACGATCGGGAGATCCGCCCCACACCACAGCAGACCCGGTCAGCAACAGCCAGAACACCGCAGACAAACTTCGCATCGATGTTGACCCAATCTCAGTAAGTCCCCTGATCTGCACACAGGGCGCCGTTGACAAAACATCCATAAAACGGATGCATCCGGCGGTATTTCCGAAGTCTCACACGAGTCGCCCCGAAGCAAAAGAGAAAACTCCCTCAAATATGCCCGAACCGCACGGATTTCCATTGGCCACAGCCCACGTTTTGTCTAGTTCAGACCAGGACAGCGATCTTCCACCAGTGCGGAGAACTGCAGATGCCCCGTCGAAACCGTCACCGCCGTTATACAGCAGCCGAACAACTGGAATCCCGCGAAGTGCTGTCAGCACTGTCACTGATGACCGATACAGTTCAGTCCACTTTGCCAGCCAACGCCTCCAGCTTTCCCACCATAACGATGGACGTTCTGGAGAACGACACCGGCATCGGTATGCGTGTGACTGAACTGCAGAACCACGGTTTTGGGACAACTGAACTGCTGCCGGATGCAGGCACCAACGGCATGGGAACTGTCAGATTCACTCCAGGTCCGCAGTTCCGCGGGCGGGGCAGTTTCAGTTACGTCGTGACGGATGCTGATGGCCAGACGGCAACGGCTGCAGTGTTTGTGCACTTCGATCAGGAAACAGCACCTTACACGTGGCAGGTGCAGACGGTCCCGGAAGTTCCTGCTGCAGCAGCGGTGTCCTCGCCGCTGCTGGCACCCGATGGTACTCCTGCCGTGCAGATCGATTACACCGGTCAACTGCCGGCCTCGGCAGGCGTGCTGCTGCGATGGCAGTTTCTTTCCGGAAGTTTTTCAGGGCTGCAGTTCCCCGGAGACTTCACCACCGACACATCCCGATCAGACGCGCAATTCTATGCCTACAGCGGTGGCACAGCGTGGGTCACGGGTTCGGTCGAGGGGGTCAACGCCATTCTGGCAGACCTCAACTACGTTCCCGCGCGCGGCTTTTCGGCTCCCGCAGGTGTCGAGCTGACCGTCACCTCGTTTCTCTACTCCGGTATCGGAGTTACCGTGGGCACGGATCACAGTTCTGTGACGGTGCGTGTGGCCGAATCCGAGTTGGCGCCTCAGGCGGTGGACGATTTCTTCTCAGTCCGCACAAGTCTTGAGCCAACATTTCTGGACGTGCTCGCCAACGACCAATCGGGAGTACCGGACGATTCCATGGAGCTTGTGGACAGCCAGCTCGGCGGACACTCGCAGTCCACCCTCACCATCGATCCGGTCACACAGCAGTTGGTCTACCAGCCGCCCACCGGGTTCATGGGAACTGACGTTATCACTTACACGGTGCGAAACGCCGAGGGAGTGGAAGCTCAGGGCCGAGTCGAAGTCAACGTGATGCCGCCGATCCTGGCAGTCCTGAGCACAACCACCACCACGACCAGCGTGGAGGTGATCAACGCCGAGACGATGGGGTTGATTTCGCAGTTTGAAGTGTTTTCACGAGCGGCAGCGGATTCAATCGTGGAAGTCGCGGACCTCAACAACGACGGCTTCATGGAAATTGTCGTTCTGCAGACCGGTGGTGAGCGGCGGATGCGATCTTTCAATGCGTGGGGCGGCATGCTCACCGATACCATCATGCGTCCTTATGGCAGCAGGTTCTCTGGTCCCATGGACCTCAGCATTGGCGACCTTGACGATGACGGAATCGCCGAGATGGTCGTGGCCGCCAGTACTCCGCGAGGCATCGAGTTGCGCGCGGTGGACAGCAGCAGCGGGTCAACGGAAATGTCCATGACAATGCGGGGCATGACCGGCACGCCACAGATCGCCGTCAATGAGGACTCGGACGAGATTGTGGTTGTGGGTCGCACGGCGGGCGGCGGAGTAGCCATGGCGATGATGGACGTCGACAGCAGTACTCCGCAGCAGATCACACGAAGAACACTGATCAGTGACCGGGATGCGCGAACATTGCAGCGACAGAACGGCACACTGACCAGCATGACGCTGTCAACGGCGGACCTGAACGGGGATGGGGTCACGGAAGCGGTCGTGGCAATGACATTCCGCAACGGAGCGGCGCGGGTCATGACCGCAGGTTCCACAGGGAATCCGGAGACGATGATGAGCAGCCGAGTGAACAGCGGGACCCGCAGTCTGATCCTGGCTGCACCCAGCCTGCTGTCCGAGAACACATCGATGGTTGGCTGGTGGTCCAGCACATCCATTGGCATGCTGGACTCTGCCGCCACGCCACTGCAGCGCCGTCGCATCGTCGGGGTCGCACTGGGCTGAATCGGCTCTGTTCCGAAATTCCCGGCACTGAGCATTCCGGGAGACATCAGCCTGCTCAGAACAACCGCTCACCCGGCAATCTGCTGGCCTGCAATGCCCAGTCACCAAGCTGCTGCCAGTCTATCGCCTCAGCCTCGGTCAGATGCACATAACGCACGCTGGGCTGTTTCGATGACACAGGAGGTACCGGATTGAGCGCAGCGCCCTGAAAAATCGCGACCTTGATGTATTTTGTCAGGCAGTGAAAGCCCATAAACCAGCCGTTGCCCGCAAGCCCGTAAAAAGGAGTATTCCAGCGTACGGCTTTGCAGACATCAGGCACCGCGGCGACGATCATTGCATCCAGTCGTCGCCCCACATCCTGCTTCCAGCCAGGCAGCGCAGCAATCCACTGCTGCACTACAGCATCGCCGTCCCCTTTTGCCACCTGCGGGTTTCCTCCCGCCAGCAACCGTGGCTGATCCGCCTGCACTGCACGTCTCTTCGCCATCGGCCCCCCCCCACGGAATCTGACACCCTATGCCAGCACGACACCGTCCGACCGCACTTCAAACAATCGATCCGAAATGCTGTGGCTGCTGGTACGGTAATCTTCAGTCAGACGCTGCTGCAGGCCGACCCGCATGTCGGGATTCGCACTGAAGGCCATCAGCGCATCACGCCCCGGTACCGCAATCCACGACGGCCCCCGGAAAATACGCTCCAGTGACTTGTGCAGATCCGGATGCAGAATCCAGCAGGAACGTGCCGGCAGATCATTGTCTGTCACCTCAGCCACCTGAAACTGCCCGTTCTTAATGCACATCGAACTGAAAGTCGGCCCGCGCACCTTCGACAGATTGCGCATCGCCTGCCGTTTCACCACATCCGCATCCAGTCCCCAGCGTTCCAGATCATGGTTCTGCACAAATCGCAGTGTCCGATCACTGTCAATGGCATAACAGATTACCAGACCTGCCAGCCACGGCGTGGACATCATCTGCAGCCGCACTTTGTCCGCAGCCGACAACTGATCGACATCCTGCGGCTTCGACTGATGCAGAATACTTTCCGGTCGCACCATGGGAAAAATCGAGTTTCGCACAATCCGCCACTGCTCCTCACCCAGCCCGGCCGTGGAATTGAGCGTGGACACCGTCGTCTGCACAAATTCGCGGATCAGTCGAGTCCGTTGTTGCGGCGACCGGCGAATCGACAATGCCAGATTGTCAACACGGACCTGCAGCGAACCCACGTCAAGGTGATCGCCGGCGAACTTCGGATTCGAATGCGGCGCCGCAGCAGCCAGTTCCTTCAGCACTTCACCCAGCAGCATCGCCACTTCTGAGCTCTCTGACAGATTCAAGCGAAATGACTGCAGCATGCGCTCAATTACCGGCAGAAAGTACTGAGCCCGCTGAGCAGAACCGCCCGTCTGAAAGAAGACCACCCTGTCCATGTGCATCGTGGCCCATGACAGATGACCCACGGTGTTACGCGCCGCACAGGCGAGATACGCAAACGCTGAGCTGCGTCCCAGCGACTGAGTTCCCGGTTCGTAATGCAGCGTCCCATCCAGCAGTGCCAGCACATCAGACTCGCCGGCATACAGAGACGACGGAACCGTAAACGGCATGCACACAAGTTCCAGCCAGACACCATCGTCCGGTGGTGATGAGAAACGAACGTCATTCCCCTGCGGAGCACGCTCGCTGACAGTCCAGTGCGCTGGACAATCCATCGCCACGACCCCGTCCCTCGATGTCCACCCACGAAATTCAATGCCTTCCAGAATACTCATGGAACAGTCTCCTGAGCTGCAGAGTGAAACCAGACACACAATACCAGGGTAGTTAATACTATCACCTTGTCTTATGGTATGCAGCTCTACTCTGACACCGAGTGGTAAACCGGGAAGTTCCTGGTCCCCGTCGCCTGCGCAACCGGGACAACTGTCAAAACCGGCCAACCGACCGCCCCCGCAGGAAAAACAAACACAACTCCCCTACAACCCGCCGGCCTTGTCAAAATCCTGCTTCCGAAACACCAGCAGCGGATTGTTCCCCACAACCACAAATGTGTCCTCCACACTCTGCTCACCCCTCAATGCCACTCGCACCCGAAATGTCGGACGGTCCTCCACTGACTCATACCCCAGAATCTCAAAACTCTCCAGCGCCTTTCCGTCACGCCACCTCGCGTCAAACGTGTCCACCGGAACAGGACCTGTCGTAATCGTCGCCAGCTTCGCACCGGATTGCCACGACGATAACACAGACTCCAGCGCTACCCGCGCTGCCTCTTCCGGGGGCAGATAACGGCTCTCGCCCGACCCACACCCCGCTGTCACCAGCCACAGCAGCCCCCAACACAGCCAGCCGCGTCGACCTGCCCCACGCCACATCGTCTCGCTCCTCACTGACAACTCCTCCCGGACCTGTTCAATCGCCGCAAACGGACACGGTAAAACAGAATCGGCAGCAACAGGTCAATAATCTCGTCCGCTATCAGCACACCACCCAGCACCGGTGCCGCCATCGGTCGAATGACGTCCGCACCTGTCCCAATGCTCCATAAAATCGGAGCCAGACTGAGCAGAGTCGTGGCTTCCGTCAGCAGTTTCGGACGCAGTCGCTGCACCGCACCCCGAAACACCGCCTGCCGCAACTGCTCCGATGTCATCCCCGCCAGACCGCCAGCCGCCGCGACTGACTCCCGCAGATACACCAGCATCACCACACCCGTCGATGCCGCCATTCCAAAACACGCAATGTAACCGACACCCACCGCCACCGAAAACGGATAGCCCAGCAGCCACTGACACAACACCCCTCCCGCCAGTGCCCCCGGAGCCGTCAACAGCATAATCACCGCATCCGCCAGATCCCGATACGTCCACAGCAATATCACAAAGATCAGCAGAACCACAGTCGGAATCAGCACAAGCATGCGTCTCCGAGCCGCAGCGGCATGTTCAAACTGACCTGTCCACTCCAGCACAATTCCCCTGCGTTCACCCAGCCGGGCTCCAACCACCCGCTGCGCCTGCCGCACAAACTCCTGCGGATCCCGCCCCCGCACATTCAACCTCACATAATTTCGCAGCCAGCCGTTCTCGCTCTTCACTGTCGCCGGACCCTCCACCAACCGCACTTCCGCCACGGCATCCAGCGGAACACTGCCACCACCAACCAAAGCTGCCGCCAGTGGCACTCGACGCAGCGTCTGCTCATCCGCCAGCTCGCCCGCCACACCCAGACTCAGCCGCACCGGCAATCTCCCGGAACCCAACGCCACGGTGCCCACCACACGCCCCGTAAACGCATGCTCGACCGCTTCCGCAAGATCCGCCTGCGTTACCCCCAGTGCGGCCGCACGCCGCACATCCGGAATCACCTCGATCGCGCCCTTGCCACGCACAGGATCCGCCACCACGTCCGCAGCACCAGGCAGCTCACGCAGAATTGCCGCCACCTCCTCAGAAGCCAGCACCACCTGCTCCAGATCCTGCCCCTGCACCCGTACACCAACCTCACTGTTCACACCCGTCGCCAGCATATCCACTCGGTTCTGAATTGGTCGAGTCCACACGTTGGTCCAGCCAGGCATCTGTACCGCCAGATCCAGCTCGCCACCAAAACCCGTCAGCGAATCAGCCGTGTGCGCCTGCAACTGCACCCGCCCCGACCAACGCTCAATCAAACCCTGCCGCAGTCGATCAAATTCAGGTACCGGATCGGCAAACGGCAATTCCCCATACCCCGACAACCCATGCTCGTGATCACCAGCCGCATGACCACCTGCCCGAGTCCCCCGAATCTTCAGAATCTGCTCGCGCATCCTCCGCAGGCTCGCATCCCGCACCACAACATTCGCGAACACTTCGTCACACACCAACTGCAGAAATGTGGGCACAGACCGCTTCCGCAGCGTCACATTCAGACTGGCCGTGAATTCGGACCACGCCGCTTCCGACACCGCCTGCACCCGCGCCAAAGCAGCCTCCGCATCCTCCGCTGCCAGCCCCTCGGATCCGGACCGCCACCAACCCCGCAGACTGCCTGATCCCTGGACCAGCGGAACGTCCGGAATCAGCTCCTTCTGCCGCAACACATCCCGTGAAACCCGCAGCCACGAGGCCACTGTCAGTACCGCCGGAGTCATCTCCAGATCACGCAGGAAATCCCGCGACACGGCATTCTGCACCAGCCCCACGTCCGCCGGCAGCAGACTGCGCACCAGTTCCCCGCGATCACTCCAGCGTTCTGCCGCCACTTCCAGCGCGGCTGCCCCCAGCCGCTGCCTCAACCCACGACGAAACGACTGCTGCAACTGCCACGCCGTCTCACGCTGTACCGCATCAAATCGCACCAATGCCGACTGCGCGAATTGATCCGACTGACGATCGTCCACCGCCTCGATCATGCCCGCCGTCACCAGCCCCCGCACCAGCTCGGCAGCCATCGCACGCCCATCGTCCGCAGACAGCCGCCGCGACGGCCACCAGCCACCTGGCAAAAACTCAACCATGCTCTCAATCATGTCCAGCGGCGCCGGGTCAAATGGAGTGTCCGCACGCCCCGCTTTGCCACTCACCATGCGAATCTCAGGGAACCGGCACAGAACCATGTTCCTCGCCTTCATGTCATCCAGTGACTGAGTGATCGACGCTCGCGGTACAGTAATCGGCATGTCCATCACCATGCCCTCATCCAGTGGCATCCGCAGCGATGTGCCAATCGGCTTCATCACCGCTCCGGCCACCACCCCCAGCAGCACCATGCCCACTGCACACACAACTGAACTCCGCCACGTCGCAGCCGTCAGCACACAACCGGCCACTGCCAGCAGCACACCCAAACGCAGCACCAGACTGCCCAGCGGTGCGGCCGCCAGAACCAGCGTCCCGCACAGCACGACCACCAGCGGCAGCGGCCGGTCCAGCAGCACATCCAGCAGCGGCCGATACACCGCCAGCAGAGTCCGCACAACTGCACTGTCCGTCTCCTCTCGCAGACGACCTCGCACCAGCAGACTGGCCAATGCCGGCACCAGAGTCACAGCGAGAATCGCCGCCGACACCAGCGCCAGGGACTTCGTCCAGGCCAGCGGACCATACATCCGCCCATCAATGCCGCCCAAAGCAAACACCGGCAGAAATGACACCAGCATCACCAGAATCGAAAAGAACACCGGTCGGCCCACCAGCACACAGGCCGCGACCACATCATCCCCGATATCCCCCTGCACCGGCCGATCACCAAACCGCTGCTGCAACCGATGCATCACGTTCTCGGTCATCACGATCGATGAATCCACCAGCACTCCGATCGAAATCACAATCCCCGCCAGCGACATAATGTTTGTCTGAATCGTCAGCAGACCCGCCGCCTGCAACAGCAGCAGCGCCGCAAACGTGCCCAGCACACACATCGGCAGAGTCACCGCAATCACCAGCCACGAGCGAAAATGCCGCAGCACGATCAACACACAGATTGCCGCTATCGCCAGCGCTTCCAGCAGAGTCCTGCCGACGGTCCGCACGGCCCCGCCAATCAGCGGTCGACGGTCGTAACACGGCACAAGCCTCACGTCCGCCGGCAGCGATCCGCCAATCTCCGTCAGCTTGGCCACCACTGCACTCGTCACTTCCGGCACATTGCCACCATGCCGCATGTGCACGATTCCCGCCACACACTCCGAACCATCCTTTTCGAAAGCCCCCCGACGAGGTGCCGCAGAAAGTGACACTTCGCACAGCTCCCCCAGCAGCACCACCTGACCATCACCACAGCGAATCACCCGCTGCCGCCAGCGATCCAGCAAGTCCTCAGTGTCCTCCACCGCAGAGCTGCGAAGCTGCAACACATACTCCGCCCCGGCCTTCTGCAAGACCTGCCCGCCAGCGGTCTCAACGGTCTGCACGTGGCGAGTCAGCTCAGACAGCGTTAATCCATGACGCACCAGCAGCACCGGATTCGCCTGAATCCGCACCTCCGCATGCACCCCACCCACCGATGCCACCTCAGCCACACCCGGGACCGCGGCCAGCAGCGGAGCAATCTGCTCGTCCTGAATCCGCCGCAGTTCCGCCAGATCCGCTCGACTCGACTCCACCGTATACCAGTAAATCTGACCGGTCGCGATCCCATCCGCAGCCAACTGCGGCACAACTCCCGCTGGCAGTTGCATATCGCTTCCCGCCAAACGCTCCTGCAGCATCGCACGAGCCCGCTCAGGAGACACCGCATCCGCGAAAATCACATGCACCAGCGAGTAACCCATGTCGCTGGAACCCCGCACGGCAGTCACCTGCGGCAGAGCCTGCAGCGCCTGCGAAATCCGTCGCGTCACCCGGGACTCTATCTCCAGCGGTCCGTGTCCGGCCCACTCCGCAAACACGATCACCTGGTTCTCAGACAGGTCCGGAACCGCATCGATCGGAATCCGGCGGATCGCCAGCACACCCACCACAGCCACCAACAGCGCAGCCAACAGCACCATCCAGTTCCGCTGCACTGAAATTCGAATGATCGCCTGAAGCATCAGATTCACCGCCCCCGGTTGTCAGGACCACGTTTCAGGGCCCAGGCACTGCCGTCGGCAGCTTCGCCAGATACTTCTCCGGTTCCTTCAACAGCTTCCGCTCACACGCCGCGCAGCAGATGAAGACCTTCCGCTCTCCCACCTGCACCAGCACCGGGCCTCCCATCGCATCGAGCGACAGATCCGTCACCGGACACTTTCCCTGAACCTCGGCGAGCGCCCGGTCCGCCTGCGACAGAGACGGCACACCCGATTTCGAAGCAGCCACCTTCAACGGAGCCAACGCTGCCGTCGAACTCAGCGCCGGCTGATCCGCTCCAAAATACCCCACCGCCAGCGCCGGATTCAACCGCGCCTCCGCATCCACCAGAAACGCACCCGTCGTTACCACCTGCTCACCAGCCTCCAGCCCCTGCACCACCGGATACACGGAACCCGTCCGCGGACCAAGCTGCACCACACGACCATCAAACATCCCCGCCATCGTCTGCACATACACCAGTTGCGAGCCGCCATGCTCCACCACCGCAGACGCCGGCACCTGCAGCAATGGTCGCTCCCCCAGCAACACACGCTGCTCTGCACTCAACAGCTTCGCCGCCGATACCTCAGCCCGCACGGTCACTGCCAGCAAACCCTCCGACAACTCCCGCAGTGGCGCTGCAGGATTGATCCGCACCACAGGCACAACTCCGGCCCCATCCGCAACCCGCACCGCCGTTCCCCTGACAGCCTCAGGAAACACCGAACTGCTGACCAGCACCTGAACAGGCTCAGCAAACGCCAGCGCGTCCTGCCGGGATACCGGCAACTCCAGCCCGTAGCCGGTTTCCGCCGACGCCTCAACCCGCAACACACCCTGCAACGTCAACACCAGCGACGACGGACTGGCCACAACAGCCGTTGTCCGCAGACCGGCCAGCTGAATCCTGTGAGGACTCAACTGCATGCGTGCCACCACACCCTCAGGCAGCAACTCAGCATCTCCCTTCCTTCGCGGCACCAGATCCATGTTGCAGATCGAACAGATCGCCGGCCACGCCGACAACACACCCGGATCCATCGGACAGAAGTACTCATGGTCCGCCGCTATCTCACCTGACATCTGCTGACCGGAAACCCGCAGCAGCAGCCCCCCGACAGTCCGCTGCAGACGATCCCATTGCGCCATCACCAGCGCCGTCAGCGCCACCAGAACCACAAAACGCAGACGCACCTGCAGAAACTGCAACCACCAGCCCGCACGCAGTGCCGTTCGACCCACACCGGGATCACCACCATCCGCATCACCGACACTCATCGCTGCTGCTCCCCACTGCCCGCCTGCGACGGCTCAACACTCACAGGCTCCATCGGATGCTCCCAGTGCAGCAGCAAATCATAGTCCTCGTGACGAAACACCCACAACGGATCAATGCCGATCACCACATAACGCTCACGCCGCTCCTCCCGCGGCTGATCAAGCTGCAGACGCACCGCATAACAGCGAGGAGCATTCCCGGGAACACGCCCAAGAATCTCCCACGACAGCAACGGTCGCTGCTGCACCCGAGTCGAATCGGTGACGTGCACCACCGGAGATGTGCCCGCCACCGGCCCCGCTGCAGCGCCCGCCACCCACGCTTCCAGAGCCCGCCGCAAAGCCTCCTGACACACGGCATCGGCCGGAATAAAATCAGCGTCACTGCGAACCACCGCCGTGCCGCCAAACCACCAGCTCAAGCCCGCCAGCAATGACGACACACAGACCAGCGAAATCCAGACCCAGCGAGGCATCGAACGCTGCCAGACACTGCGGTTCTCACCCAACCGCTCCGCACTGAATGAAGCCATCAGCACAAGCCCCCGCAGCAGTCCGGATCACCACACTCGCAGCATCCTAGAACGGCAATTGCACCACTTCGCCACTGCCCCGAGTCCCCAGAGCACGCCAGACTCCCAGATCCACGTTCTCACTGCAGAAATGTACCGAACCGTCCCCCATCATCACCTGCACACCGCCCGTGTGACGACTGCTGGCAGACACCTGCATTGCCATATTGGTCATGGATCCCGGAAAACCCGTGCCTGCACAGGAAATTGTATTCGGAACCGCTACGTGATTGTACTGAGTACAGCAGTTCTCGCCCATCACCCAACTGTATCCCCACTTGCTGGTCAGGGGAGTCGCAGTCAGTGGATTGAGCGCACGACAGGCCTGAAACGTGGCATCCAGACTGGTCTGATGCGGAATCACCAGCAGGTCCGATTTCGGATCAGGACGCCCCTGACCACGAATTCGCTCACTGAAAAACGCCGTGTTGCTCATGCCGTCGGTGATGTCCCGCGCTCCGCATTTGCTGAGATAATAAAATACGCCCGTCTGAAGTTCCGCAGGAGCCGTGTCGCCGGCAATCCCCGGACTGTCACTGCGGTCACACAACCAGCCGCCCTGGTTCGCCGCATAGTTGTTCTGCCCCTTCCACGGATCACTGACACCCAGATCCGATGGACAGAAAAATGTCGCCACCGACGTGCGACTGGCCGCCGCGTTGATCCCCGCCGGACTGACATACGCCGGCATGAAATTGATCACGCCACCCATTCCCGGAGTCTCAGGAGGGTTGTTGAAATCAATCGACTGATAAAGATTCGCCTGCTCAATGTACGGCAGCAGCATTGCATGCTGCGACCAGCGAGCATACACGGGGGCACCCGGGTAACTGGCCCCCTTGCCAAACGGATACACTTTGTGAGTATCATGATAGTTGTGAACGGCTATCGCCAGTTGCTTCAGATTGTTTTTGCACTGCGTTCTGCGCGCAGCCTCGCGAGCCTGCTGCACGGCGGGCAACAGCAAAGCCACCAGAATGGCAATGATCGCAATCACCACCAGCAGCTCAATCAGCGTAAATCCACGACGACGCATCCGACTGCCTCCAACCACAAGCACGCCCCGGAAAAAATTCTGCCGCTGATTATCAGTCAATCAGGGGATTTCTGCGAGACTTTTTCCGGGGAAAAAACGGCAGCAGCAGGCGAATTCCCGGATGTCGCCGAAGATCAAGACACCCGCAAATTTCAACAAAAATCCGCCCACTTGCGTCAGGCGATCAGCGAAATTCGTCGAAAAAACGGACTTGTTGCGAAAAAACAACACAAAATCACCGACAATCGCGTTCCCCAGACCTCATCGAGACTTCGGTTTGCGATCCCAGCTCTGCTGGTTCGCCTCCACGTCCCGCCCGGGATCCCGCGGAATCTGCAGCCCCCGTGCCCGCATCACGCGTTCCAGACTCGCAATCGTCGCCACGTCCGGCCGAAAATTGCCCTCCCGATACCCGTGCGCGATGATCAACGGCGTCCAACCCCAGCGATTCGACCGATTCCAGATTTCCGGCTTCAGACCCCGCCCGTCCAGGTACTCAATCAGACCCGGCCAGTTCTGATACGCCGCACCATGCACCGCCGTCTCTCCATTTTCGTCCGCCACATTCAGATCCAGCCCGAGAGCTTCAAGCCGTCTCAGCACTGCGATCGCCTCCGACTCAGAACCCGCCGCTTCCAGACCACTGCCCAGATCCCCCACCCCGGCCGCCGCCAGCACAGCCGTCGCACCATCCGCATTCGGAATCTGCGGATCGGCACCCAGTTCCAGCAATAGCTCCAGCAACGCCAGATCGCCCGTCTGTGCCGCCAGCACAAAGGCCGTACAACCCGTCGTCGTAAAATCCGCAAACCCCGACACGCCCTGACGCAGCCGCAGATTCACGTCACCACCACGCTGCACCAGCATTCGCACAAACGCCAGCGAACCCAGACCACCGGAACCCACCGGCGGAGGATCCCCGTCACCCCGCACCGGACGCCGCACCGTCACCACGGCATGCAATGCCCCCTGACCTGTGGGCTGCGCATTCGGATCAGCACCAGACTCCAGCAACGCAGCTGCCGTCTCAAAATGCCCGTTCAACACCGCCAGCAACAGTGGATTGGGACCCGGAGGACGCTTGTCAGACGTCCGCGGAGCATTCACATCCAGCCCCTGCCCCAGCAACAACCGCACAGTCTCCGTTCGCCCCTCACGCACTGCAAACAACAGCGCCGTCCAGCCGGCATTGGCCGTCGCCCGCACATTCGCGCCCGCCACCAGCAGCTGCTGCACCACCGCCACATGGCCCTCCGCCGACGCCCACATCAGTGCCGTCTGCTGCTTCTGATCACAGGCATCCACCGGAACTCCCGCAGCCAGCAATGCCGACACTGCCGGCAGCCGACCGGCTCGCGCTGCCAGCATCAACATCGATTCACCACCTGCCCCCCGCACACCCGCATCCGCTCCCGCACGCAGCAACTGCTGCACCAGCTCCCCCGCACCCGCTTCACACGCCAACGCCAGTGGCCGCACACCATAGGCGTTCTCAGCGTCCACCAACGCCCCCGACCGCAACAGCCGCTGCACCACATCCGCCTCACCATGCAGCACCGCCCAGTGCAACGCCGTCATCCCGTCCGCCTGCGCCTGCAATACGGATGCACCTGACTCCAGTAACCGCTGCAAACGCGACCAATCACCAGACTCCGCCGCATCCGCCACCGCTGCATCAGACTCCGCCACCGCTGCCTGATCCGCTGCCTGATCCGCTGCCTGATCCGCTGCCTGACCGCACAACACAGTTGGCCCCGGCACACCAGCCCCACCGCAGCCGTAGTTCAGGCTCTCCTGCCCGCAGACCACAGACGACAGGACCAGC
>CAITYU010000379.1 GCA_903896675.1 uncultured Planctomycetaceae bacterium | reverse complement strand
TTCGCAGCACTGACTCAGACTGCGGAACAGGACCGAACGAAAGGCACTGGGTTGAGCGGTGGTGGTATGCTGGCGACTGCGTTCCAGCAACTCAAGTGCAGTCTGCCAGTTGTTTTCCCGCATGTGCAGTCGGGCAAGGCGATACAGGGCCCACGGGTTGTCCGGGCCGGCAGCGACAGCCTGCTCCAGCGTGCTGCGAGCCTCCTGCAGTTGCCCAACCTTCTCGTACAGGCGCCCCAGTTGACTGAGCACTTCAACATTCTGTGGATCCAGTTGTCGCGCCTGTTCGGCGATCCGCAGGGCTTCAGTATTCTTGCCGGCCCATGACAGAACCTGAGCAACCGTCGTGAGTCCGGCAGCCTGCCGCGGCGGATCAAGGCTGCTGCTGATGGTCTGTTCAATGCCACTGGCCAGCTGTCGGAAATCCACATTGGCGGGAACGAACTGCAACTGCTGTAACTGCTGCCCAAGGGCAATGGCGAGGTCACGGTGCATGTCGATCGTCGGGTGCACGTGGTCGAGGAAGCCCTCATCACCGGGCACGGCACAACCGCGTTTCCGCAGCGCGTTCTGATCGAGAATGGTGGCAAAGTCGACCAGCGGCACCTGCTCCTGCTGACTGACTCGCACAATCGCATCCAGAATTGGCTGAGTCGCGCGGAGCGGACAGATGTCCTCATCACGGGCCTGTTTGAGCAGTCTGGTGGCATCGTCACACCGCCCCAGCTCTGCCGCCAGTCGACCGGCCCGATACGCTGATTCGGCGTAACGCGGATCGGCGGCAACGGCCTGCTGAAGTATGTTCAGGGCCTGTTCAGGCTGCTGTTGCTGCTGCAGTTCGTCGGCCTGCCGCAACAACTGTGTGACCTTCAGTGAACCGGCAAAACCCTGCTGTGAAAAGTCGCTGCGGAACGGAGCGAAGTCTCGCAGATTGCTGCCCGGCAGAACGAGGATCACCGGAATTCCGGCGGCCCGCCCGATGCGACAGATCTTCTGCAGACTGTGTTCAAGATGTCCCACCACCATTCGCGCACGTTCATCGTCGCGACTGTAGACGGAAGGGCCGGCAGAGCGATCCAGCAGCGGATCAACTTCTTCCCGAAGCACCGGTTGCCCCGGCTTTTCCCGGCTGGCGCCGCCGAGAACCTGATCAAGCAGTGTCGTGGTGCGCAGGCGGCCGGCCAGTGCGGCAAATGAACGCACTGTCGGCGACAGATCCCGAAATCCACTCCACGAACGATCCTCCAGAAATTCGTTGTGCCCGGTATGCACAATCAGTACGTCCGGCTGATACTTCAGCAGTTCGTCCGTGAGCCACGCAAGGCGATAGCTGGCATACGATATGCCGCCGCAATTGACCACTTCCCACGGCAGCTCCGGGGACGCAGCGTTCAGCATGTCGCGGAGCCAGCGTGGATAGCTGGTGGAATCATCCCACGGGTGACCGTACGTGGTGGAACCGCCAAGACAGAAAATCCGCCGCGTACCCGCGGGTTTGACAGCGGCAAACGTCTGCAGATTGAAATAGGTGCGGCGGACGTCGGTGGTTTCGTAGCGGTCGCCATTGCGAGTAAACAGGGGGGCGCCCGGCGTGAACCCCACAAACGGGTCTCGGACGTCACGCAACTGGCGGATGCCGACGGCCCACAGCAGGGTTTCCAGCAGACCGAAGAACAGGCAGCAGGCAATGAATGAAAACAGAGCCTTGCGGAGCGGGCTGAGGCGTCCGGGGGTCTTCATGGATCAGCGGATCTGCAGAGGGTTAAGCAACGGGTATTCCTGTGCGAATGATCTGCAGAGCATATTACGTGCTGCGCTGCGGAGGTCAATTGATGGACGCGAGGAAGCAGAACAGCCACAGGAGAGTTCCTGTGGCTGATGTCAGCGCTTCACTGCGTGCGGATGTGATTCAGATCAGTAGTAAAGTCCACCGAACACTCGAGCAGCGGTGTAGTACCAGCGGGCCTGCAGGCGGCAGAGAATCGGGTGCCGGGACTGTTCGCAGGCGCACTGCATGTTGTGCAGAAACTGTCGATCGCAGTCCCTGCGTGGCACACCAGCGGCAAGGCAGGCATCGTGGCTGGAACAGGAAGGTCGAAAATCGGCACCGAACCCCGCCTGTGGAATCAGGCGATTGCCTCCGAACGAGTTGCCAGGCCCGCAGGGCCGCCACGGAGCACAACCGCGCGGGCCGTCGGCGACAGCCTGCGCTGAGCAGACGGTGATCAGCAGCAGAAATCCGAGTGTGACGCGTGTCAGTCGCATCGTCATCCGAGAAACTCCTGAAAGTGGACAGGACAGAACAGTGAATCACCCCAGCCTCCCAGAATACTCAATCGCCGCATCCTCAGCATTTTACAAAGCTGTGGTAAACGGGCTTTCCCGGAATTCTCGGAGTCAGCGAATCGCAGAACTCTGCTGTTTCCGGATCTGATTTCCCCTGATTTCCGTGTACATAGTGCAGTTCAATCAGGAAGTTTTGGAAGTGGCTGAGCCGCCAAGTCCTGGCCGGCATTCCAGTTGTTGACATGTTCAGCCGAGGTTCGCTCCAATGTTTATTCCACTCGGGACCGATGCCCCGCTGTATCACTTTCCGTATGCCACGATTGGGCTTATCGCTGTCAATGCTGTGTGTTTTGCGATCACGGGATTCGGCATGGATCCAGAAGCGGTCAACCCGTGGCTGCTGCATCATGGGCCGGGGATCAGTCCACTGGAATGGTTTTCCTCAGCGTTTGCTCACGGGGGCTGGACGCATCTGATCGGCAGCATGCTGTTTCTCTGGACGTTTGGCCTGGTGGTGGAAGGCAAGCTGGGCTGGCGCCGATTTTTGCCGTTGTATCTGGTGTTAACCGTCGGCTGCGGGCTGGTCGAAGACATGGTGACTCAGCACCACACGAAGGCCTGGAAGGTTCGGCAACTGGCAGCGGAGGAAGGCGAGCAGATCAGTGCGGAAGAGGCGGAGCTGCTGGGACAAATGCTGCCGGACGAAGCGGTGGGGGCCAGTCTGGGAGCATCGGCGGTAATCATGGGACTTGTGGCGATCAGTCTCGTTTGGGCTCCCAGAAACGAAGTTCAGGTGATTCTGCTTTTCCTGTACCGAGCTGCCATGTGGGATGTGTCCATCCTGACGATGTCGTTGATCTATGCCACGATGGATCTGGCGTACTGGCTCTGGGATCCTCGACTGAGTGGCCCGGCGACTCATCTGATTGGTTTTGTACTGGGGCTGGGATTTGGAGTAGTGTATTTGAAGCAGGGCTGGGTGGATTGCGAGAACTGGGATTTGTTTGCTGTCCTTGCGGGGCGGCACGGGCAGTCTCGGGATTCCGGTGTGGCAGTGGGGCTGCATGCAGCAGAACTGAAGACGTATGCCGCCCCCGTTCTGCCTGAGCCATTGGATGAGGGCGAGCGGGGCGGTCGAGGAGGCTCTTCGCGGGGACAACTGCTGCAGCCGATCAATGAACTGATCGATCGCGGAGATGTTCTGACAGCCGCAGATGAGCTGCTGGAACTGCGACTGGCGCATGCAGATCTGGTTCCAAACGAAGCACGCACAAAGAAACTGGCGCTGGGTTTGCTGCAGGCGGATGCGTGGGATCAAGCTGAAATCTGGCTGCAGGAGTTTATTGATCGGTATCCGGAGGACAACCGGTGGGCGCGCATTCGACTGGCGCAGCTGCTGTTGAAGAACCGTTGTCCGCAAGCCGCACTGCAGCGACTGAAAGGATTGCAGACGGAGGGCTTGAACGAAGGGTTATTGAAAGTGGCCAGAAAAGTGCTTCACGAGGCCAGGGAAATGCAACGACAGGGGATTCGGGACGCGGATTAGTTTTCAGTGGCAACTGCCACACGTTCCATCACGACTCGAAAACCGGCGCGTCCGAACTCTGGCTGCAGCGCCTGACGATGCCCGCTGCGGGCCGTCACCGCATCTGCGTTCCAGTTGCCGCCACGGACGACTTTCTCAACACCTTCTGCAGGACCGGCAGGGTTTCGCCGCGGATCACCCGAATACTGTCCAAACCAATCTGCTGTCCACTCCGCCGCATTGCCATGCATGTCGTAAAACCCCCATGCATTCGGCTGCCGCAGTCCAACCGGATGCGGCCGAGTTCGGCTGCGCGCAGTCTGCCGCTGCATCTCGTCAAAGTCACTGTAGAATGTCAGGATCGGTTCAATCGACTGCAGGCCACTGTTGTAACTCAGCCACGCAAAATCAGTCAGCCGTGTCACATCACTGCCGAAACAGTAGTCGTCCGCTGCACCTGCACGACAGGCATACTCCCACTCAGCTTCCGTTGGCAGGCGATAGCGATATCCAGCGGCCAGCTCACCCGGCAGCGCCGTAAGACGCCGGCAGAATTCCGCCGCCATGAACCAGTTCGCTGACACATACGGATGATTCTCCGGAAAGTCCTCGCCGGCCCGTTCTCTCAGCTGCAGCACCTCACGATACTGCTTGACAGTCACCTCCATGGTTCCCAGATAGCAGGCTTCACTCAACTCAACCTTGTGAGTCGGCAGGGCCGTCCACGACTTCACACGCTCGCTCTGCGGTGCATCCGCGGCCCCCATCTGCAGCGTTCCCGGAGTCAGCAGGCATAGCCTCATACCAATCGAATTTTCCCTCTGCAACAGGGCATCGCGCACATCGGATGGCAGATACTGCAGGTCCTCGCGAGACCGCCGACACAACGCCTGTTCCAGTGAAAATGGCAGTTTTCCCAGCAGCCCACGCAATCGCTCACAGCCCACTGCGGCTGCGGCTGCGTCCTGACGCTGCACAGACTCCAGTACACCACGCCCAAGTACCGCGACCATGCGGCCCTGAGCATTTGCGAGTCGACCCGGATCCGCCCCCAGTTCCACAGCAGCCGCCAGTCGCAGCCATGCCCCTTCCGTGTCGCCGGCAGCCAAAGCACTGTCGAACTGCCCCAACAGCTCCACGGCAAACTGCTCCCGCCCCTCCTGCAACTGACGATCCAGCCGACCTCGCCGATTCAACGACTGAAATCCCTCCACCGACAGCTTCAGCTCACCAGGTTTGCCCGACTTCGCAGCCGAAATCGCACGCTTCAGTAACTCAGAAGCTGCCCTCCCCTTCAACTTCGCCTGCATCTCCGCGGGTAACCCATACCCGGGACCGCCGTCCAGCTCCGGAATCACCAGCTCCGCCGTCAATCCGCCGCCGCCGGACTCCAACTGCGACACCATACGATCGGCAATCGCTGTGGCCAATTCTTCCTGGCGAGGCAGATCAGGTGTCAACTGCGCAGCGGCTGTCAGCGCATCAAATGCACCGGCGTAGTTGCCGGTCTGCGACATCAGATCAGCCATCATCTGCAGTGATTCACAACGCACGCGCCGCACTTTCAGATCGAGACTGCCCGGATCGGCAGCCTGCAGCACCCCCTGCATGCCAGCCAACTGCGTAATTGCCTCCTCACGGCCCGTGGCTGTTCCATCCGCCGTCAACTGCCGCACTCGCTCGCGGCAGGCACCGTCCAGCGCCTCGGCCAGACCACCCCGATCCTGATCACCAGTGCGTTTCAGCAGTTCACCTGCCGGCCCAAAATCCCCGGCAGCAGCGGCAGCCATGACCTCACCAAATCGGCCTGCGTGGCCTGACGGCTTTTCAGCACTGTCGGCACCCTGTGCTGCAGCAGACTTCTCTTCATCCTCCTGGGGCAGCAGACCGGCTGGACCATTCATGCCGGCCTTCAACAGCGACAGCATGCCAATCATCAACCCCAGCAGCAGGATCACTGCCACCAGCCTGGACGACCCCCCGGGAGATTTCACGCGGGTGCGACTGCGCTGCAATCGCCAGATGCGATCTTCCAGATCCGCATCACTCAATCCATATGACTTCAAAGCATCGAAATACCGCCCCAGTTCCGGACAGGTGGCCAGATCTTCTTCACCCCGCTGAGCCCTTGCAAAGGCTTCACGAGCCGCTGCCTGCAGATTGGCAAGATACAGCGACTGCACCGAAATACTGGTCACTTCGACCGACTTCCGGCCCTCCGACATCGTCCGTAACAGTTGCGATGCCTCCTGAAACTGACAGCGGGCATGCAGGTTACGTGCCTTGAGCAGCAATCCGTTCACCAGTGCCGGATCCAGCTCCTTACGACGCTGCGGCGAGGTTTCTGCAAACAGACCACCGCCGTCTTCCGGCAGGCCCACGGCAGGCTCAGACGCCGACTGATCATCACCAGTCGCAGCATTCAGATCGGCAGCCTGCTCCACGGTCGCAGTCCACGCAGGCGGCTGCTCATTCGTCGAATACTCGGCCCCAATCACCTCAAACACCGAAGAAATTGGAAACGCCGGATCTTCCAGCATCCGACCGTCTGTTTCCGCCGCCGCGACTCGCAGCAGCGATTCCTGCGGAGTCCCTTCAGCCTCAAACACCGCAATCGAGTCACAGCAGGGACACAGCATCTCACCACCCGGCTCAAGGCTGGCAAGATCCACGACAGCGTTGCAGGACGAACAGATCAGTCGCATGATCACGTCACCTCCACGCTGAAACCCTGAAAAGTTGTCCCCGGGAACGAACCGCTTCGCGCACCTTCAGCGTCGAAAACAACTGTCCCACCCGGCATACGCTAGTTCGAAATTGAAAGCCGGGACGACGCATCCGGCGAAAATCCTCAGCCAATTTCCCCGGTCGTGCACAATCTGACGCCTGTACCCGAAATCTCAGCCTGTTGCCAAATCACCACAAAGACAGCCCTCAACAAATTTCGCACCGGAGCGACCATTTCCCCTCAACGCGGTCATTTCCACGTGCAACTTCGCCGTCCAAATGTCAGAATCCCGAAACACACTTCGCACCCGCTGCTGCGTTTCCCCGCCCCCCCTGCCACATAGACCACCTGGGTTTGCCAAAGTCCTGCCATGCAACGGCATTCTGTTCGTTTACAATCGCGCCGCCCAGCCGCAGTCACTGCCCGCGTGCTGTCGGCCGGCGTACTGCTCACGCTGCTGCTGCTGCCACGTCAAATCGTCGCCGCACCGACACCTCAGACGGCCCCCGACACACCCACAGCTACAGACTCGGCCCTGTTCTATCAGCAACATATCCAGCCTCTGCTGGCGGCCAGATGTGCTGCCTGCCATGGAGCCCTGCGGCAATCCGCCGGACTGCGACTGGATCACGGTCTGGGAATTCACCGGGGCGGTGACTCCGGTGCTGCCATTCGTCCCGCAGATTCCGCCGGCAGTCCACTT